>NZ_JBNTQO010000003.1:0-549408 GCF_050630465.1 Bacillus basilensis
CCAGTAGCACCGGTAGCGCCAGTAGCGCCAGTGTTACCTTGAGGTCCAGTAGCACCGGTAGCGCCAGTAGCACCAGTGGCACCAGTAGCACCAGTAGCGCCAGTGGCACCAGTAGCACCAGTGGCACCAGTAGCACCAGTGGCACCAGTAGCACCAGTAGCACCGGTAGCGCCAGTGGCACCAGTAGCACCGGTAGCACCAGTAGCACCAGTAGCGCCAGTGGCACCAGTAGCACCAGTAGCACCGGTAGCGCCAGTGGCACCAGTAGCACCGGTAGCACCAGTAGCACCGGTAGCACCAGTAGCACCAGTGGCACCAGTAGCACCGGTAGCGCCAGTAGCACCCGTGTTACCTCGAGGTCCAGTAGGTCCAGTAGGCCCGGTAGGACCTCTGCCGAACGAAGCCGAATTAACTAGAGTAGTTTGTAACTCTGCAATTAATTTAAGGAGTTCTTGGAGTGTACAATGATCGATTCGGAATAACTTTGTGATGTAAAGTAAATAATTAATTAAAATTTGGAGTTCAACAAATACAGCACTTGCTATGAAGGTTGGGTTTCTTAATATAGTTATTAAGTTTTTTATAATAGCTAATCCTTGCGCTTTCAGGGAGGAAGTAGCGTCTAGCGAACAAATAAATTTACTTAGTAGGTTCAATGTATCAATTAAATCTTCAATGTTTTGGGGAGATGGATTTGCGAAAAGTTTTGGGATTATTTTTGTTAAGTCGATAATGATTGCGCGAAATGTTCTAAGTTGTGCCTTAGTAATTGGGATTGATGGGGTATTTGGAATTCGCCCAGCGCTACTTGGAAAGCATGGTTTGGAGAATTTGTTTTGACTGTCGTCATAACGAGACATTAAATCTCTCCTTTCTAATGAGAATGTGAATGAAACTCATCATAGTAGATGCAAAAATTAGTTAAATGGTCATAGTAAAATCGTTTGTTTGAAGAAAAAATAGAAAAAACGCCTTATCATAAGGCGTTTTTTCTATTTTCTGCGTATTGATAATAGCGTTTTAGTGAAATTTTCGATTTGAACCCAGCTAGTTTTATAATTTCTGACTCCGGAGTTTCTTTTTTTATTAAGTTTAAAATATAGGTGTTACGAAAGTGTTGTCCTGAGATTCCTTTGCGTAAATTAGCTCTAGATACCTCAAGGCGAATCATTTTTTGGATAGCGATTTCTGTTAATCCCTTTGGTGCATCATTTTCGTATACCCATCTGTATGTTCCGCGATTAAAATCAAATGCGATAAATAATGGATCATTACTATGGTATTTTGGACGAACGGGTTCAGGGATACTTTTGTAATAAGTATATAGTTGTTTTTTGTCTTCGCTGGTTAATGTAATTGTTCTTTCTACCCCTGCGGTTGCTGGGATAGATAATGTGTTAGTTTCAAAGTGGACGTGATTCATAGTTAATGCTGTAAGTTCCTGTAAGGATAATCCATAGTCAATTAATAAGTTTAAAATAGCGATATTACGATCCATCAATAAAGGGCGCACAGGACGTTGTTTTTCTGAAAGTCCTTCTAATGAAGTGACTATATGTTTTAATCTTTTTTCTTCATCAGATGAAATGAAATCTTCATTGCGAAGTGTGCGATCTGGTTGAATAGAAATTTCCATGTTCTTTAATGGGTTAGGGATGTTTAGAAAGTGATGCATTCTATTCAATACAATAAATACACGGTGCATCGTTTTCTCTGAGTAATGTCGATTCTTTTTTAAGTCGGAAAAGTAATCTTCGTAGTCTTTTGTACAAAGTGTAGCCCATATATTACTGGAAGGGAGCTTTTTGTTTTTTTCTAACCAATGTCCGAAATCTTCAATGTCATAAACGTAACGTTTAATGGTTGAAGGTTTTCGGCCTTTATTCAATAAAAAAATAGAAAAGGCTTGTATTGTATCATGGAATTCCGTTGTCTCCATAGTCCCACCACCTTCATTATTTCTTATATTATAGCAAACTTTTCTGAAAATAGTCATTTGCAAGGGAGGCAGGAATAATAATATTTGGTGAGTGGATAAAATGAGGTGATTGTATGGAACAATCGATGCGAAAGAAAAATAATAATCAAATTAACATTGTGTTAAATCATCGAAAGAAAATTTCTTTACCGGCCGCAGAAAATAAAACAGTAATTTCAAATGAAACTACTACGAAACATGAGATGCTGCAAAGAATTGAAGAAGAGATGGGGAAGCTCGTTGGGATGGATGATATAAAAAAGATAATAAAAGAAATATATGCTTGGATTTATGTAAATAAAAAAAGACAAGAAATAGGGTTGAAGTCTGAGAAGCAAGTACTCCATATGTTGTTTAAAGGGAATCCAGGTACAGGGAAGACAACTGTTGCTAGAATGATAGGGAAGTTATTGTTTGAGATGAATATTCTATCAAAAGGGCACTTAGTTGAAGCTGAACGTGCGGATCTTGTAGGAGAGTACATCGGTCATACAGCTCAAAAAACAAGGGATTTAATAAAAAAAGCAATGGGAGGTATTTTGTTTATTGATGAGGCGTATTCATTAGCCCGAGGGGGAGAAAAAGATTTTGGGAAAGAGGCAATTGATACGCTCGTAAAACATATGGAAGATAAACAACACGGTTTTGTATTGATTTTAGCTGGATATTCAAGAGAGATGAATCACTTTCTTTCATTAAATCCAGGACTACAATCCCGTTTTCCGTTTATAATTGAATTTGCGGATTACTCAGTAAATCAGCTGTTAGAAATTGGGAAGAGGATGTATGAAGAGCGTGAATACCAGTTATCGAAAGAGGCTGAATGGAAATTTAGAGATCATTTACATGCTGTAAAGTACTCGTCGCAAATTACATCGTTTAGTAATGGACGATATGTACGGAATATAGTTGAAAAATCGATTCGTACACAGGCTATGCGGTTGTTACAAGAAGATACGTATGATAAATATGATTTAATAGGGATATCAAGTAGCGATTTGATGCTTGAAGAGGAGACGCACAGTACGTAAACTGTGCGTCTGTTTTTTCTGTATAAGTGCTTTTACTATTTTTTTGCTTTTTCTTGATAAGATTTATGGAATCGTTCCATTTTAGCACTTTTTTCGTGTGCAGAATTAGGATCGTGTCCAATTTGACCTACTGAGCTTTTTTGAGCACCTTTATTCACATGGTTTGTCATTTGTATTCACCTCGCTTTGAGAATTAGTATAAACATTATGTAAGGAAAAACTCATTAGAAAAGAAAAACCCCTTTACCATATGTAAAGAGGTTGGATTGTTATTTGTGCATTGAACGTTCGTTTGTGTCGATGCGCCTATGCGGTAAGTGCCATTTGTAATGAATAGAAACCATGCGGAAGCAAACAATTAAAATGAATAAGGTGTATAGAGCCCAATCGCTAACAATAATTTGAGCGCCAATTAAGAAACCTGCTAAAATCGTCCAAAAAGCATATACATCAGCTCGAAGAACGAGAGGTTTTCTGCGGGCTAAAAGATCGCGGATGATACCACCGCCAATGCCAGTTAAAACAGCTGCTACGATTGTAGCGCTAATTGGTAAATTTAATTTCTGAGCATATAGTGCTCCTTGTACGGCAAATGCTGATAAGCCGATAGCATCAGTGATATTTTCCCACTTTTTCCAGTGTCTAATTAATTTATTTGGAAAAAGAAAAATAATTGTCATTGATAAAAGTGCGATTTGGAATAACATGTCTTGTTGCCAAAACGCGACAATCGGATAACCGATTAATAAATTACGAAGGGCACCTCCCCCAAATGCGGTTGCCATTCCTAAAATATACACCCCGAAAATATCATAATCCTCTTCCATTGCAACAATGGCTCCGCTTAGCGCGAAAGCAATTGTGCCTATGATGCTAAAAATCTCCCATGCCATGAATTTTCTCCCCCGCTAACTAGATGAAATGTGCTTCCTCTGCTATTATATTAGAAGGTTTAAATTTCGAAAAGGATGAGTGAACATATTTGATGGAAGAAAAAGAAAAAGTCATATTAGTGGGCTGTCAATTGCCGCAAGATGATGATGAAAAATTTATGCATTCCATGAAAGAACTTGCATCACTAGCGAAGACTGCACGAGCAGAATTGTTAGTGTCTACAACACAAAAACGACCGAAGTTTCATCCGGCGACTTATATAGGTAAAGGTAAATTAGAAGAGCTTACAATGTTAACTGAAGAATTAGCACCGGATGTTATCGTATTTAATAACGAATTAACGCCGAGTCAAATTCGGAATTTATCCTCAGTATTAGATGCGAGGGTAATTGATCGAACGCAACTTATATTAGATATTTTTGCGCAACGTGCGAAGTCGAGGGAAGGTAAGCTTCAAGTAGAATTAGCTCAGTTGCAATATACAATGCCACGTCTTATGGGACAAGGATTGTCTTTATCACGTCTTGGTGGTGGTATTGGAACGAGAGGGCCGGGTGAGACGAAACTTGAGACGGATCGTCGTCATATTCGATCGCGCATTGATGAAATAAAGAAGCAACTTGCAGTTGTTGTGGAACATCGAAAAAGATATCGTGAAAGAAGAAAAGATAATAAAGTATTTCAAGTTTCATTAATAGGGTATACGAATGCGGGGAAATCTACACTGTTTAATAGATTAACGGAAGCTGATACGTTTGAAGAAAACTTGTTGTTTGCAACGTTAGATCCGACAACAAGGAAGATGCCGTTACCTTCTGGATATACAGTATTACTAACTGATACAGTTGGTTTTATACAAGATTTACCTACGTCATTAATTGCTGCTTTTCGTTCGACATTAGAAGAAGCTGGTGAAGCAGACGTTATTTTACATGTAGTTGATTCTGCAGATCCGAATTATGTAGGGCATGAGGAAACAGTAAAACAATTATTGTCAGAACTTGGAATTAATCATATTCCTATTATTACGTTATATAATAAAAAAGATGAATTACATCAAAACTTTATTCCGTTTCCGAAAAGTGATTTCTTAATGACTAGTGCTTTTGAAGAAATAGATCTATTACATATAAAAGAAGCAATAGAAACGAAAATGAAGGAAGAAATGAATCGTTATCAAGTGGAAATTCCTCCGAGTGAAGGTAAGTTGTTAACGCTATTAAAGACGGAGACACTATTAACAAAGATGGAGTTTTTGGAAGATAAATTTGTATATGATTGCGCAGGGTATATTTTTGCTCATTCATCGCTTAATGTGCAATTAAAGAGATTTTTAGTAGAAGAAGGAGAAAATAAAAATGTTTGATCGTTTGAAAAATGGAGAAAAAATTGCTCCAATCGTAAAAGAAGTAGAAAGCCAAATTACAGAAGTACATAAACGTGCGGATGAAGTGATTGAAAGTAATCAGTTTCGTGTATTAGAAAGTTTTCGTAAACATAAAATTAGTGATTCGCACTTTATTCCAACGACAGGTTACGGTTATGATGATATTGGTCGTGATACGTTAGAAAAAGTGTATGCGGATGTATTTGGAGCGGAAGCAGGTCTTGTTCGTCCGCAAATTATTTCAGGTACGCACGCTATTTCTACAGCGTTATTCGGTATTTTACGTCCAGGAGATGAGTTATTGTACATCACTGGCAAGCCGTATGATACGTTAGAAGAAATCGTTGGTGTACGCGGAAAAGGTGTAGGTTCATTTAAAGAATATAATATTGGTTATAATGCAGTTCCGCTTACTGAAGAGGGGCTTGTTGATTTTGGAGCTGTTGCGGCTGCAATTCAAAGTAATACGAAAATGATTGGTATTCAGCGCTCAAAAGGTTATGCTACTCGTCCGTCGTTTACTATTTCTCAAATTAAAGAGATGATAGCGTTTGTTAAAGAAATTAAACCGGATGTTGTTGTGTTTGTAGATAACTGTTATGGCGAGTTTATTGAAGAGCAAGAGCCATGTCATGTTGGTGCAGATTTAATGGCAGGTTCGCTTATTAAAAACCCAGGTGGTGGAATTGTTAAAACTGGTGGTTATATTGTTGGTAAAGAACAGTATGTTGAAGCGTGTGCATATCGTTTGACATCTCCAGGAATCGGTGCGGAAGCAGGTGCATCTTTATACAGTCTGCAAGAAATGTATCAAGGTTTCTTCTTAGCGCCGCATGTAGCGGGACAAGCGCTAAAAGGTGCGATTTTTACAGCTGCATTTTTAGAAAAATTAGGAATGAATACATCACCAGCATGGAATGCACCAAGAACAGATTTAATTCAGTCTGTTCAATTTGATGATAAAGATCGTATGATTGCGTTTTGCCAAGCGATTCAATATGCATCTCCAATTAATTCTCACTTCACTCCATATGCCAACTATATGCCGGGTTATGAAGATGATGTCATTATGGCTGCGGGAACGTTTATTCAAGGTGCGAGTATTGAATTGTCGGCCGATGGTCCAATTCGTCCGCCTTATGTTGCTTACGTGCAAGGTGGGTTAACTTATTCACATGTGAAGATTGCGATTTGTTCTGCAATTGATGCATTAATTGAAAAGGAATTATTAACAATTTCTTAAAGGGAAGCTGTCGATTTCGACAGCTTTTTTCGCGTGAAAGTAATGATTTGTTTCATTAGAAAAAAGAATGAAAAAATTTATAAAAAAATCATGTAAGAAAAGCTAACATCTATTGACACTAAACATAACATGGTATAGAATGAGAAGCAGTTAAGGCGAAGGAGGAACTGAAACAATGAAAGAAGATAGACGTTCTGCTCCGCTGTTTCCTATTGGTATTGTTATGGATTTAACACAATTATCTGCACGTCAAATTCGCTACTATGAAGAGCATAATCTTGTTTCTCCAACCCGTACAAAGGGGAATCGTAGATTATTTTCATTTAACGATGTAGATAAGTTGTTAGAGATTAAAGATTTATTAGATCAAGGCTTGAATATGGCTGGTATTAAACAAGTGTTACTAATGAAAGAAAATCAAACAGAAGCAGTGAAAGTAAAAGAAGAAACGAAAGAAATTTCAAAAACTGAGCTTCGCAAAATACTTCGAGACGAACTACAACATACAGGTAGATTTAATCGAACTTCATTGCGACAAGGTGATATTTCAAGGTTTTTTCACTAAAGAGAACTGATTCTGAAGGTGTTTAGAGGGACTAAGGAGGAATTTATAATGGCTAGGTACACAAAAGAAGATATTTTCCGTTTGGCGGAAGAAGAGAATGTAAAGTATGTCCGTTTACAATTTACAGACCTTTTAGGAGTAATTAAAAACGTAGAGATTCCAGTGAGACAATTAACGAAAGCTCTTGACAACAAAATGATGTTTGATGGATCTTCGATTGAAGGTTTCGTACGTATTGAAGAATCTGATATGTATTTATATCCTGACTTAGATACTTGGGTAATTTTCCCATGGACTGCCGAAAAAGGTAAAGTTGCTCGTCTAATTTGTGACATTTACAATGCGGATGGCACTCCATTTGATGGAGACCCACGTAACAATTTAAAACGTGTGTTAAAAGAAATGGAAGCTTTAGGATTCTCAGATTTCAATCTTGGACCAGAGCCGGAATTCTTCCTATTTAAAGTAGATGAAAAAGGAAATCCAACATTAGAATTAAACGATAACGGTGGATACTTCGACCTTGCGCCGATGGATCTAGGGGAAAACTGTCGTCGTGATATCGTTCTTGAACTAGAAGAGATGGGCTTTGAAATTGAAGCGTCTCACCATGAAGTTGCACCAGGTCAACACGAAATTGACTTTAAATATGCAAGTGCAATTCGCTCATGTGATGACATTCAAACATTCAAACTTGTTGTAAAAACAATTGCTCGTAAACACGGTTTACACGCAACATTTATGCCGAAACCATTATACGGTGTGAACGGTTCAGGTATGCACTGTAACTTATCACTATTTAAAAATGGTGAGAACGTATTCTTCGATCAAAATGGTGACTTACAATTAAGTGATGATGCTCGTCACTTCATCGCAGGTATTTTAAAACACGCACCAGCATTTACAGCGGTAGCAAATCCAACTGTAAACTCTTACAAGCGTTTAGTACCTGGATACGAAGCTCCTTGTTACGTAGCATGGTCTGCACAAAACCGTAGCCCATTAGTACGTATCCCTGCATCTCGTGGTATTAGTACACGCGTAGAAGTACGTAGTGTTGACCCAGCTGCAAACCCATATTTAGTAATGGCTACATTATTAGCAGCAGGTCTTGACGGAATTAAAAACAAATTAACTCCACCAGCTGCAGTAGACCGTAACATCTATGTAATGACAAAAGAAGAGCGTGAAGAAGCAGGTATCGTTGACTTACCAGCAACATTAGCGCAAGCATTAGTTACATTACAATCTAACGAAGTAGTATGTGGTGCACTAGGTGAGCATTTACTTGAGCACTTCATCGAAGCGAAAGAGATTGAGTGGGATATCTTTAGAACGCAAGTTCACCAATGGGAACGCGATCAATATATGTCTCTATACTAAGAGCTAAAAGGCCTTGATACTACGGTATCAGGGCTTTTTTTATTTGTAGAAAACATAGAGGTTAGTGAAATGCCTGAAAAAAGTGCTCGCAAAATGCCTGGAAAAATCAGGGGGATTATTTAAAAAGCGCGCTAGCTATGAATATAAATGTGAAAATTGTAATAGTATGCTGTGCTCAGTGTGTCATGATGCGGATGTATGTAATGCTAAAATTAAGTATTGGAACATACAGTACCTTGCAATAAATAGTACTAAGTGGTATATTATGGATAAGAAAGGTACCGTGTATTGAACAGTACTGAAATGAGAAAGGGGGACTATCCTTGAACGTTCAGTTTAAAAAAGGTGTGTTAGAACTGTGTGTTTTGGCACTTGTGAAACGTAAGGATTGCTACGGTTATGAACTTGTTCAGCAAATCTCAAATGAATTTTTAATATCGGAAGGGTCAGTGTACCCTTTATTACGTCGTTTAACGAAAGAAGGATATTTTCAAACATATTTAAAAGAATCTACGGAGGGGCCGCCTCGTAAATATTATCAACTAACTGAGCAAGGGGAAACGCAACTGAATTTGTTAGTAACAGAGTGGCGTGATTTTGCAAAAGGCGTACAAGAAATTATTGAAGGGGTGGAATGGGATGAGTAAAGAACAGTTTCTTAAAGAATTATCAAGTCATCTTAGAAATTTACCGGACGAAGAGCGGAAAGATATTTTATTTGATTATGAAGAGCATTTTCAGTTTGGGATAGAAGAGGGGAAAACTGAATCGGAAATAATAAAGGGGCTTGGCTCTCCGAAAGTAATTGCAAAAGAATTACTTGCGATGTATCGCTTCGATGAAATGAAAAAAGACCCATCAACTTCAAATGTGACAAGAGCTGTCATGGCAGCGATTGGACTTAGTTTATTTAATTTTATTATTGTGTTAGGCCCGTTAGTTGCAATTATCGCTTTTATATTTTCCTTTTGGGTCGGTGGAATTGCTAGTGTAGTAACACCATTTTCCGTTATTGGAAAAGTATTTATGGGTACTTTTATATGGTTGGATTTATTCGTTAGTATAACGTTTGTTGGCGTAGGTTTGTTGTTATGTATTATCGCTTATTATAGTACGAAGTGGTTTAAAAGGCTATGCGTACGTTATGTAATATGGAACTTCAAAATGATAAAAGGGGAGTAGATGATGAAAAAAATATTGTTAGTAGCAATCGCTTGTATCATTATTGGAGTAATTGGGATTTCACAAACATATAAAAAAGCAGTACAAACTGCAGAAAAAGGAAACAAAGAAGATATAATCAAAAACGAAACACTAAAAAATATAGAAGTTAAATTAGATGCTGGGGATATTGTTGTCCAAAAATCGCCTGACTCTTCTTTTTATGTAAAGCAATCAGGAGATACACGTAAACAAGAGGTTCGTATTGCTGAAGATGGTGACACATTAAAAATCATTGGGGAAAGAGAAAAAGGTGCTTCATTTGATTTTTCCTTTTACGATTTTAGGTTTCAAACGTCTACATTGACTCTCCTTGTGCCTGAACGCTCTTACCGAGATGTAAAAGTAAATTCATCTGCTGGACAAATCGAAATAAGTGATGTGAAAAGTGACCGTGTAAGTGTTGAGACACTTGCTGGTGAAGTGGATTTGAAACGTGTAACGGCTAAGAATGTGGAGGGATCTACAAAAGCTGGTGAGCTGAACTTTAAAAAAGTAATAGGGAAAGTGACTGCAAAAACGACCAGTGGGGAAATAAATATTCTAGATCATGATTCTAAGTATAATCTAGAAGCGAGTTCAACTGCGGGAGATGTAGATATTGTTTTATCGGAAAAACCACAAGATGCGGTAATCACCGGGCAAAGTGCTGCGGGAGATGTAACAATTTTTAATGAAGAAAATAAAAACGTAACAATTGGTAATGGGAGTACAAAGATTAGCGGTAAAACTGCTGCGGGAGATGTGACGATTGAAACGCGTTCATAAGAAATAGAATGTATGAAAATCTATCAAAATACAAAAAGAAGATAATTACCGTATATAAATAAGGTAATTATCTTCTTTTATATTCTTAATGTAAATCACGATATACGCCAATTACTTTACCAATAACTGACACTTGTTTTAAAATGATAGGTTCTAATGAAGAGTTTTCCGGTTGTAGACGGAAATGGTCTTTTTCTTTATAGAAACGTTTAACAGTTGCCTCGTTATCTTCTGTTAAAGCGACTACAATTTCACCATTATATGCAGACTGTTGTTGGCGAACAACAACTAGATCTCCATCGAAAATACCAGCTTCAATCATACTATCTCCAGAAATACGTAACATAAACACTTGATCTGCTCCAGCAACAATGCTAGCTGGAAGTGGGAAGTGATCTTCTACACTTTCAACTGCTGTAATTGGTAATCCAGCAGTAACTTTTCCGATGATTGGAACTTGAATAACAGATTGTGTTTCTGTATCCATTCGGTCATCACCTAAAATTTCGATTGCTCGTGGTTTTGTTGGATCGCGTCGAATGTATCCTTTTTCTTCTAATCTTGATAAATGTCCGTGCACTGTAGAACTAGAAGCGAGGCCGACTGCTTGACCGATTTCACGTACGGAAGGTGGATATCCTTTTTCTTGTACTTTTAGCTTAATAAAGTCGAGAATGTCTTGCTGGCGTTTCGTTAACTTTTCCATGTTTTCTAACACCTCGTTTTCTTTCATTTTTCTTATTAATAAGTATAACATGTGAAAAAACATTCTACAAACATAAGTTCGAACAAAAGGCGAATTTATGTTACACTGAAGGGAAATAATAGTGAGAAAGAGGGGTTCATAATGAATGCAATTATTTATGCACGTGTGAGTACAACAAAAGAAGCGCAAGAAACATCATTATTACGTCAAAAAGATGAATTATTGCATTTAGCGGAGCGCTATCAAATGAATGTTACTAAGGTGATTGAAGAGCAGGCTAGTGGTTATACAATTGAACGTGATGGAATATTAGAAGTGCTAGATACAATTCGAGACGAACAAATTGATGTGCTACTCATACAAGATGAAACGCGCCTTGGTAGGGGAAATGCAAAGATTGCATTAATGCACTGTTTACATAAAGAGGGAATAAAAGTATACACGCATACGCATAATGGAGAATTACAATTGTCGGATTCGGATTCGATGGTATTAGATATTATTGGTATTGTTGAAGAGTATCAAAGAAAGATTCATAATTTGAAAATTAAACGTGGTATGCAACGCGCGGTAGAAAAGGGCTATCGCCCAGAAAATAATTTAAAGAATCGTCATTTAAGCGTAGGACGAGAGAAGAAAGAAGTGCCAATTGAGGAAATTGTGCGTTTGCGCAAGAATGAACTTACTTTCGAAGAAATTGCAGCAACGCTTCGCGGCTTTGGTCATAATGTTTCAAAAGCGACGGTACATCGTAGATATGTAGAGTATACAAAGCAATTGCTTGATAAAGAAGAGTAACTATTGTATGATAATAATCAGTTTTGATTAGAAGGGGGATTCGAGATGCTTAGTCACGAACTCGTTGAACGCATTAACTTCTTAGCGAAAAAAGCAAAAGCTGAAGGTTTAACTGAAGAAGAACAACGTGAGCGTCAATCGCTACGTGAACAATATTTAAAAGGATTTCGTCAAAATATGTTAAACGAACTTAAAGGAATTAAAGTCGTTAACGAACAAGGTACTGATGTTACACCGGCGAAATTAAAAGCTTTAAAAAAGCAAGATAATGCAAAATTAAACTAAAAGATGGGCAAAGCCCATCTTTTTTTATTTATTATATTCGCTAGTTAATAACTTTCCAGTTGTTATTGATTGTTGCTTCTATTTTTTTGTGCTTCAATATATAGTCAGCAATAAGTTCAGACATATCTGTTGGTATGTCTTTTATTACAGGCTTATTTTGAAACATAAAGAAGTTCCCTCCGCCGCTTGCACGATAACTATTCATAACGACGTCATATTCTTCATCCATATTAAGAGGAGTGCCTTTATACTGTAAAGATTCTACTCTCTCGCCAATTGGTTTGGAAATGTTTAATACGTACGAAATTCCTTCCCACATATCGTAATTATAGTGTTGCGGTTTTGGTTCTATGTAGCTAGGGTTTACGATGATGGTTCCATCTGCTTTTAATATGAAATAAGAAGCAGAGAGTTCGAGAGCATCTTTTATATCCGCTCCAGTTATTCTAAGTACTTTTAATGTATTTGGATAAATATAATTAGAAACGATGTCACGCATTGTTACACGATTAGGGAAACCTGGAGATGTATTATGGAATAAGCTTGTACAAGAAATGGAAACATTAGCTATATCCATCTGTATTTTATTTATGAATTCAATAAAAGGATGGTCTTGCAAACGAGTTTGCATAGCATCTGAAATTCGCATGTCCCCATAGATTAGTCCAATAGGTTGATCGAGCCAATTTTGTGTTTTTTCTTCATAATCGGTAACCAAGGAAAGAATATCCTGGTCCGTCGCAATTCCTCGCACGGGCAATAATTGTGAACAACTCTCTTTTTTTACCCATTTTTGTTTTGTTTTTTCTAATGTTATTGTTACTTTTCCAATGAAGTGTCCATTGCATCCGGTTTGTAAAACTGTTACACCATTTATTGCGGCTTGAGCAATTTCACGGTGTTGGTGGCCTGTTAGTAAAATATCTATGCCTTCAATTTCATGGCACATTGCATATCCTTGGTTTTCACCTGTTAAAACTTCAGTCGGTACCCCGGTTTGTAAATCGCGTTCAAATCCCCCATGATACGCTACGACTAGTAAATCTGGTTTCTCATGTTCGCGAATGTAAGAAACCCAATTTTTTGTAGTTTCTAATGCATCTTCAAATTGTAAGTCTTTAATGTGATGGGGTTGTTCCCAATTGGGAATGTAATGCGTTGTCACCCCTAAAATAGCAATTTTTATATTTGATTCAATGTGTTTTATTATATATGGTTTCCCGAAATAAGGTTCTTTACTGTTTTTGTTTAAAATATTTGCTGATAGATACGGGAAGTTTGCAGTAGAAATAGCATTGTTTAATACATCCATTCCATAATTAAATTCATGATTCCCGATAACTGCAGCATCATAACGTAAATAGTTCGCTAATAAAGACATTGGATTTTCCTTATCTTTTTCGTATGTAGCGTAATGGTAAGTAAATGGTGTTCCTTGTATGAAGTCACCGTTATCAATTAAAAGAACGTTTGTATTTTCGGAACGTTCTTTTTTTATAAGAGTAGAAACTTTAGCTAAACCAATTTCCGATTGAGAATTATCTTGGTAGTGAATTGGATAAACAGTACCATGTATATCACTTGTTAATAGGATGTTTAAAGTTACAATTTGATTTGGATTCAATATTATTCACCTTTTCTATTGTTATCTACAAATTAAGCATATCAAATATATGAAGAGAATTTTAATGTGAGTGTATAGAATGTGTAAAGATTCTGTAAATAATCAATTATTTGTAAAAATGTGTGATATATTTCTTCATGTTTATGAAAGGTTATTTTATAACAATGAAAAATGGAGGCATTAACATGTTGAAAAAAGTTTTTGCAATGAGCACAACAGTTGTACTAGCAGCGGGATTATTAAGTGGGTGTGGAACGAAGGAATCAAGCGCAAGTAAAAATGCAGATACGAAAAAAGGGTATGTACCGAAGACTTTAAATGTTCAATTTGTTCCTTCTCAAAATGCAGATACGTTAGAGGCGAAGGCAAAACCATTGGAAAAGCTATTAAGTGATAAATTAAATATTCCAGTAAAAGTTAGTATTTCAACGAATTACAATACAATTGTAGAAGCGATGGCATCTAAGCAAGTAGATGTAGGATTTTTACCCCCAACAGCTTATGTGCTAGCTCATGAGAAAAAGGCTGCAAACGTAATTTTACAAGCACAACGTTTTGGAGTGGACGATGAAACGGGAGCTCCTACAAAGGATTTAGTAGACTTTTATAAATCTGAGTTTGTTGTTAAGAAAGATTCAAATATTAATAGTGTAAAAGATTTAAAAGGTAAAAAAATTGGTTATCAAGATGTAACGTCATCAGCGGGATATGTATGGCCTGCGGCTGTACTATTAAAAGAGGGTGTTGATCCGTTAAAAGATGTGAAACCTGTTACATTAAAAGGTCACGATCAGTCGCTTATTGCTCTTTTAAATGGTGATGTAGATGCAGCTGTTGTATTCCAAGATGCTCGTAATATTGTAAAAAAAGATTATCCGAATATATTCGATCAAACGAAAATAGTGAAATTTACGGAGAAAATTCCAAACGATACGATTTCGGTACGCTCTGATTTAGATGAAGAGTGGAGCAAGAAATTACAGGATGCTTTCATTGAAATAGGAAAGAATGAGGAAGGTCACAAAATCATAAAAGAAGTATATTCACATGAAGGATATGTTAAATCTGATGATAGTAAATTTGATATCGTTCGTGAATATGGGAAGAAAGTAAAAACGCAATAATACATATGGAAATGGTAGCTAACTGGAAAGGTATGTTTTCAGTTAGTTTGCCGTTTTGAATTCATAGAAGGTAGGTAAGATGTGTGATAGAGTTTCGAAATGTTTCCAAAGTATATCCGAATGGTACAAAAGGATTGAATAATATAAACTTGAAAATTGAAAAAGGTGAATTTGTTGTAATGGTGGGGCTGTCCGGGGCTGGAAAGTCCACACTTCTCAGATCGGTAAATCGTCTTCATGAGATTACAGAAGGCGAAATCATGATTGAAGGTGAGTCTATTACTGCTGCGAATGGAAAAGGATTACGCCGCATGCGCCGGGATATTGGTATGATTTTTCAAAGTTTTAACCTGGTAAAGAGATCAACGGTATTGAAGAACGTATTAGCTGGCCGTGTTGGGTATCATTCGACATTGCGTACAACGTTAGGTCTATTTCCAAAGGAGGATTTGGAGCTTGCCTTTCAATCGTTAAAAAGGGTAAATATTTTAGAAAAAGCATATGCGCGAGCTGATGAATTATCAGGAGGACAACAGCAACGTGTATCGATTGCTAGAGCGTTGGCGCAAGAAGCGAAAATTATATTGGCAGATGAACCTGTTGCGTCGTTAGATCCGCTAACAACAAAGCAAGTATTAGATGATTTGAAAAAAATTAATGAAGATTTTGGAATTACAACAATTGTAAACTTACATTCTATTGATTTAGCTAGGCAATATGCGACACGCATTATTGGATTACATGCAGGCGAAATTGTTTTTGATGGTCTAGTAGAAGAGGCAACGGACGAAAAATTTGCTGAAATTTATGGTGACGTAGCGCAGCAAAGTGAATTGTTAGAGGTGGCAGTTAAATGAATGACGTGATGATACATTCGAAATCGATACCGAAGCCGTCGAGTAAGTTAAAACATATGTTAACGTTAATTCTAGTCATTTTACTGTTGTGGGGAAGTAGTGTACAGGTCGATGCATCATTTTCAAAACTAGTAGTTGGTTTTCCTAATATGCTGGATTTGTTGAAAGAGATGGTACCGCCAGATTGGAGTTATTTTCAAGTTATTACAACAGCGATGTTAGATACAATACGTATGGCGATTATTGGGACGACTTTAGGAGCGATTTTAGCCATTCCACTTGCATTATTTGCAGCAAGTAATGTGTTTACTAACACATTTTTATACAGTCTAGCTCGAATGATTTTAAATTTTATCCGAACGATACCAGATTTATTATTGGCGGCTATTTTCGTAGCGATTTTTGGAATAGGACCACTTCCAGGTATTTTGGCTCTTACTTTTTTCTCAATTGGGCTCGTGGCGAAATTGTTGTATGAGTCAATTGAATCGATTGACCCAGGTCCATTAGAGGCGATGACAGCAGTAGGAGCAAATAAAGTGCAATGGATTGTTTATGGGGTAATTCCGCAAGTGAAAGCACATTTTGTCTCCTATGTTCTTTATACATTTGAGGTGAACGTACGTGCAGCAGCTGTTTTAGGTTTAGTAGGAGCAGGTGGTATTGGATTATATTATGACCGTACACTTGGTTTTTTACAATATCAACAAACTGCATCTATTATTATCTATACCCTTGTTGTTGTATTGTTAATTGATTATGTAAGTACATTGTTGCGGGAGAAATTATAATGAGTAAAACGACGATAATCGTACCAAAACCGAAGAAATCGAGTGTATATCGCTGGTTTATTTTTATAGCACTTACATTTGTTTATGTATGGGCTTTTTCAGGAGTACCACTAGAGGGAATCAAGGATACAGCAGGAGAAATTACAAAAGCAATTATGACAGGTGTATTGAATCCAGATTGGGCGTATGTATCTTTGCCAGATGGTGAAGATTTATTACATGGTTTAATTGATACGTTGGCAATTGCAATATTAGGTACATTTATTTCTGCTTTTTTATCTGTTCCATTCGCTTTTTGGGCGGCAACGAATATGAGCAGTGGAAGATTAACTTCAGGAACTGGGAAATTTGTGCTTAGTTTTGTTCGTACATTTCCTGAATTAGTTATGGCCCTTTTATTTATAAAAGCTGTTGGACCAGGCTCTTTTGCCGGAGTTCTAGCTTTAGGATTACACTCTATTGGGATGTTAGGAAAACTATATTCAGAAGGAATCGAAAATATAGATAAGGGACCGACAGAAGCGTTAATAGCAACAGGGGCAAATCGATTTCAAACACTTTGGTATGCAGTGTTACCACAAGTGTTACCGGATTTTCTATCGTATACGTTATACAGATTTGAAATTAATGTACGATCCGCTGCGATATTAGGTGTTATTGGAGCAGGAGGGATTGGTACACCGTTAATTTTTGCGCTGAGTTCACGGAATTGGTCTCGTGTTGGAATTATTTTGTTAGGTATCATTTTAATGGTAATTATAATTGATTTGATTTCAAGTTCGATTCGGAAACGGATTGTTTAACTTATTTGAAAAGCATCGAAGTTAGATGCTTTTTTGTGTTTTGTAAAATGTATTGAAAAAAGTAAGTATAGAAGAATTTTGTATATATGTATAAATATACAGATAATTCCCTTTCTTTTTAAAATAAAAATAATGAAAAAGTATGTCATATTGGATACCCATACATTCCCGAAATCATTGATTTTTTTATAAAAAATCAAAAAAACATCAACATATTTGTCGATACATGTTGTATAATCTTGCGTGGGAAGCTATCATATAAATGTATAAAACGTTTACTAATATAAGCGAAGGGAAGAATAGCATGTCACATTCAATCGAACAACTTTCTATCAACACGATTCGCACATTATCCATCGATGCGATTGAAAAAGCAAACTCTGGTCACCCAGGAATGCCAATGGGTGCAGCACCAATGGCTTATACATTATGGACTCAATTTATGAAACACAATCCAAATAACCCAACGTGGTTTAACCGTGATCGTTTCGTATTATCTGCAGGTCATGGTTCAATGTTATTATACAGCCTACTTCACCTATCTGGTTATGATGTAACAATGGATGACTTAAAGAACTTCCGTCAATGGGGAAGCAAAACTCCAGGACATCCTGAGTACGGTCATACAGCTGGTGTAGATGCAACTACTGGTCCACTTGGACAAGGTATTGCAACTGCGGTAGGTATGGCGATGGCTGAAAGACATTTAGCTGCTAAATATAACCGTGATGCGTATAATGTAGTAGATCATCATACATACGCTATTTGTGGTGATGGAGATTTAATGGAAGGCGTTTCAGCTGAAGCATCTTCATTAGCTGCTCATTTACAATTAGGTCGTCTTGTTGTGTTATACGATTCAAACGATATTTCATTAGATGGCGATTTAAATCGTTCATTCTCTGAAAGTGTAGAAGATCGTTACAAAGCATACGGATGGCAAGTAATCCGTGTTGAGGATGGAAACGATATTGAAGCAATCGCGAAAGCAATTGAAGAAGCGAAAGCTGACGAAAAACGCCCAACGCTAATTGAAGTAAGAACGACAATTGGTTTCGGTTCTCCAAACAAATCAGGAAAATCAGCTTCACATGGTTCTCCACTTGGTGTAGACGAAACGAAATTAACAAAAGAAGCATATGCTTGGACTGCTGAGCAAGACTTCCATGTTGCAGAAGAAGTATATGACAACTTCCGCAAAACAGTACAAGATGTTGGTGAAACTGCGCAAGCAGCTTGGAATACAATGTTAGGCGAATATGCGCAAGCATATCCAGAATTAGCAAACGAATTGCAAGCAGCAATGAACGGTCAACTTCCAGAAGGTTGGGAGCAAAACTTACCAACTTATGAATTAGGATCTAAAGCAGCAACTCGTAATTCTTCAGGTGCTGTAATTAATGCAATTGCAGAGTCTGTACCATCATTCTTCGGTGGATCTGCTGACCTTGCTGGTTCTAACAAAACATACATGAATAACGAAAAAGACTTTACAAGAGATGATTACAGCGGTAAAAACATTTGGTACGGTGTACGTGAGTTCGCAATGGGTGCAGCAATGAACGGTATTGCACTACATGGTGGTTTAAAAACTTACGGTGGTACGTTCTTCGTATTCTCTGACTACTTACGTCCAGCAATTCGTCTTGCAGCATTAATGCAATTGCCAGTAACGTATGTATTCACACACGACAGTATCGCTGTTGGTGAAGACGGTCCAACGCATGAACCAGTTGAGCAATTAGCAGCGCTTCGTGCAATGCCAAATGTATCTGTTATTCGTCCGGCTGATGGTAACGAATCTGTTGCGGCTTGGAGATTAGCTTTAGAATCTACAAAAACACCAACTGCTTTAGTATTAACTCGTCAAGACCTTCCAACATTAGAAGGTGCAAAAGACGATACGTATGAAAAAGTAGCAAAAGGTGCATATGTAGTTTCTGCAAGCAAGAAAGAAACAGCTGATGTAATTTTACTTGCATCTGGATCTGAAGTAAGTCTAGCTGTTGAAGCACAAAAAGCTCTAGCAGTAGACGGCGTTGACGCAGCTGTTGTCAGCATGCCATCTATGGATCGCTTTGAAGCTCAAACAGCTGAGTACAAAGAATCTGTATTACCAAAAGCAGTAACAAAACGTTTCGCGATTGAAATGGGTGCTACATTCGGATGGCACCGTTACGTAGGTCTTGAAGGAGATGTGTTAGGTATCGATACATTCGGTGCTTCTGCTCCTGGTGAGAAGATTATGGAAGAGTATGGATTTACTGTAGAGAACGTTGTTCGTAAAGTAAAAGAAATGCTTTAATGATTTTAGAAAAATCTCTCCGGCATGGAGAGGTTTTTCTATGTAAATGAGTTTTTTCGACAGAAAAAGTTTTTTATCTCTCCGCAGTCAGACAATCATTGCAAATTTTCTTCTATATAATGAAGAGAAAAGGTTGTCCAGATTGGGAGGCGAAAGATGAAAACGTATGAATTGTATTTAATTCAAGAGGATATTGCGAAAGCTTACTTTGGTCGTGAATATTTGTTTTTTGATTTATTTGCTCGATTTTCAGAATCTGGGTCCCTTTCGGAGAAAAAAGTGTTATATAAACAAATGATGTATATAACGATGCCATTACAAGTAATGAAAATTCATCATAAATTAGAACAAGCTTTGCGCGTTCTTGGTAAATATGATCGAACACATCATACACATACACTTTATACAGGGGCGGAATATGGCGAAATAATGGTGAAACCACACTATATTCGTATGAATACCTCTGGAAATGTTTCTATGGAAACGACTTTCTTTGAGGTGTTGAGAAAGTGTGAATTAACATTTTTAGCTATGGATTATGAAAATACAAAGTACGGATGGCTGAATCCTCTAAAACAAGTACGAACATATGTGTAAAAAATGTCGAATTGTATCTTGTCTTATTGAAAAGGTTTTAGTACACTGTAAGGTAGACAACATGAAGGAGGAAAATATATGCCAATTTGGTTAGGTATTCTAGTGGGCGTAGTAGCACTAGTAGCAGGCGTGGCGTTAGGATTTTTCATTGCCCGCAAATACATGATGAATTACTTACAAAAAAATCCACCAATTAACGAACAAATGTTAAAAATGATGATGATGCAAATGGGACAAAAACCTTCCCAAAAGAAAATCAATCAAATGATGAGCGCGATGAACAAGCAACAAATGAAATAAGCGCTAAAAGACACTCGCTAAGGGTGTCTTTTCTTTTTGTTAGTTACAGTGTTTAAAACTTTTAAAAATTCTGTATTTTTGATAAACTGAAAACATCGCTCATTTTAAGGGAGGAGGAAAAAAATGAAAGTGTTTATGAATTTAGCGTGGTTTTTTAAACAAGAAAAACGAGCGTACATAATCGGAATTATTTTATTATTTGGCGTTGCACTTTTAGAACTTGTAGCACCAAAAGTGATTGGGATTGTTGTAGATGAAATTAATAATGGAACATTAACGACTGATAATTTACTAAAATGGGTTGTACTCTTAGTAATTGTAGGTATTACGATGTACATATTACGTTACGTATGGCGTATTATGATTTTTGGGTCTTCGTTAAAGTTGGCTCGCCAATTACGGAAAAATTTGTATGAACATTTTACAAAGATGAGTCCATCGTTTTATCAGTCAAATCGCACAGGTGATTTAATGGCACATGCGACCAATGATATTCAAGCGATTCAGCAAACTGCTGGAGCAGGTGTTTTAACACTGGTTGACTCTTTAGCTGTTGGGGGATGTGTACTCGTAGCGATGGGTTTTACAATTAGTTGGAAGTTAACATTGTTAAGCTTAATTCCGATGCCGATTGTAGCAATATCGACAAATTATTACGGCACTTTATTACATAAAAGGTTTCATAAAGCGCAGCAATCGTTTTCGGAAATCAATGATAAAGTGCAAGAGAGTATGAGTGGGATGAAGGTAATTCGATCGCTTGGACAGGAGAAAGAAGATTTACAAGCGTTTCGAAAAAAATCAGAAGATGTCGTACATAAAAATATGTTAGTCGCACGTATTGATGCATTATTTGATCCAACAATCGCTCTTATCGTAGGATTTTCATTTTTAATCGCAGTATGTTATGGGTCAGTATTAGTTGTGAGAGGTGAATTAACAGTAGGTGATCTCGTTACATTTACGACGTATTTAGGTACCCTCGTTTGGCCAATGTTAGCGTTTGGATGGTTGTTTAATATTATGGAGCGTGGGCGTGCTTCATATGACCGTGTAGAAAAAATCCTCTCGCAAAAATCAGATGTAGTAAATAGAGAAAATGCTGTGCACACAATAGCGAGCGGTGATGTTTCATTTGCGGTCGATTCGTTTTCGTATAAGAAAAATGAACTGTTACATTTAACAGATATTCACTTTGATTTGAAGAAGGGAGAAACGCTTGGGGTTGTAGGACGTACAGGTGCAGGGAAAACGACTTTATTAAAATGTTTAATCCGTGAGTATGATCATTTTAATGGTGAATTAAAAGTTGGAGAGCGGGATATTCGAGATGTAACACTCTACAGTGTTCGTTCTGCCATTTCATATGTGCCGCAAGACCATTTTTTATTTTCAGCGAGTATTGGGGAGAATATTGCCTTTGGAAAGGCGGATGCTACATATAATGAAATTACCCGTGCTGCAGAGATTGCTTGTATTCACAATGACATCCTTCAATTTTCAGAAGGGTATGAAACAGTAGTTGGGGAAAGAGGTGTTTCTTTATCTGGAGGTCAAAAACAGAGAATTTCTATTGCACGTGCTTTATTAACGAATGCTGAAATTTTAATTTTAGATGATTGTTTATCAGCAGTTGATGCAAAAACAGAAGAAACAATTTTAAATGCTTTGAAGAGGGAAAGAGCAGGGAAAACAACGATTATTACTGCTCATCGTTTAAGTGCAATTCAGCATGCCAACCTCATTCTTGTTGTGGATGAAGGCAGAATTGTGCAACGAGGTACACATGAACAATTAATGGAAGAACGTGGTTGGTATAAAGAAATGTATGAGAGCCAGCAATTAGAAGCATTAGTCGAGAAAGGAGGCGTATGATGGCTGAGAAAAAACGGAGTGATTTAAGTAGATTGCTTTCTTATATGAAACCATATAAAGGGTTGTTATCTTTAGCATTTATCTTTTTAGTTGGTGCAACTGTAACTGAAATGATGGGGCCTTTTTTAATTAAACAATTTCTTGATGAACATTTAGTACCACGTAACTTTGATCAATCAGCACTTGTTACTCTATTTGTAGTGTATATTGTTGCTCACTTATTAAAAGTATTATTTACTTATTTAGACTTATTATATTTTCAAAATATCGCTTTTAAAATTGTTCAAGATATGCGTGTTGAAGTATATGAGCATGTTCAAAAGTTGTCATTAAGTTTCTTTGATCGTACGCCGATTGGTACACTCGTATCGCGCATAACGAATGATACGGAAGCAATTAAAGATTTTTATGTTAGTGTATTATCAACATTTGTTAAAAATATCGTGTTTTTAGTAGGTATTTTAGTAGCGATGTTTTTATTAAATGTAAAATTAGCGCTATTTTCTCTCGTATTAATTCCGATAATGTTTGCGATTATGGTGCTATATCGCCGGAAAAGTGCAGCTTTTTATTTAGAAGTGCGTAATCAATTAAGCGTGTTAAATGCAAAGTTAAATGAGTCCATTCAAGGGATGAATATTGTTCAAGTGTTTAGACAAGAAAAGCGTATGAGAAGAGAGTTTGAAGAAGTGAACAATAAACATTATAGTGCAGGGCGACGTACGTTAAAGTTAGATGCATTGCTTTTACGTCCAGCTACGGATTTAGTACATATTGTAGCGATTGCGTTAGTACTTGGTTTATTTGGAATTGATGCTTTGAAAAGTCCTGTTGAAGTAGGCGTTTTATATGCGTTTGTTAACTATATACATCGTTTCTTCCAGCCGGTAAATGAGATGATGATGAAGTTGTCATTTTTCCAACAAGCACTTGTTTCATCATCACGTGTATTTCATTTAATGGATGAGAAAGATTTAGCACCAGTTCAACAAGGGGGTGGAAATCCTCAAGTCGTTAATGGAGATATTGAATTTAAAAATGTTACTTTTTCTTATGATGGAAAACGTGATGTTTTAAAAAATGTATCTTTTCACGTGAAACAAGGGCAAACGGTTGCTTTCGTTGGGCATACTGGTAGCGGAAAAAGTACCATTATGAATTTGTTAATGCGATTTTATAATATTAAGTCCGGAAATATTGTAATAGACGGTGTAGATTTAGAGAAATTTGAAGAACAAGAAATTAGAAAGAAAATAGGACTCGTATTGCAAGATGCATTTTTATTTGCAGGAAATGTAAAACAAAATATTCGTATGTACAATGAAGAAATTACGGATGAAGAAGTAAAAGAAGCGGCACAATTTGTGCAAGCCAATACGTTTATTGAAAAATTACCAGAGCAGTATGAAACGGAAGTAGTAGAAAGAGGAGCTGCATTTTCTAGTGGTCAACGACAATTAATTGCTTTTGCTAGAACGATAGCAACGAATCCGAAAATATTAGTATTGGATGAAGCAACAGCTAATATTGATACAGAAACTGAAGATGCGATCCAAACAGCGTTACAGCAAATGCGAAAAGGAAGAACGACTATAGCCATTGCGCACAGATTATCTACAATTCAAGATGCAGATCAAATTTTCGTTATGCATAATGGAGAGATAGTAGAAAGAGGAACACACCAAGAATTACTGAGTGAACAAGGATTATATTATAATATGTATTTACTACAAAATAAAGGAAGTTTGCAAAAGGCCTTGTAGAATTACAAGGTCTTTTGACTGCGTGTGAAATTTTTACAAAAAATATAGGAATAACATAGTATAATGTAGTAGAAATGTGAATGGAAAATAGTAGGGAATGAAATAAAGGAGAAAAAATATGGATTATGTGCTAATAGGTGTGATTTTATTATTATTAGCTGCAGTATTCATGCTGTTTTATAAAAATAAACAGTTAGAATCAGAGAGTCAGCAAGTAGAATTTGAAAAGAAACAAGTAATTGAAACGTATGAAAATGAAATTGCAGCCACGGTTACAGAGCATAAAGAACAACAAAATACATTGAAAAATATGGAACAGAAGAAATACAGTGATTTACAAATAAGTGCAGCTCGAGAACTTGAAAATATGCGTATGATGAAAAATCAATTAGCTGTACAGCATAGTAAAGAACGTAGTGAAATGCAAGAAAAACATAGTAATGAAATACATATGTTTCAAAATTTAATTGCAAATTTGCGAGAGTATACAAAAAATAGAGCTGAAGTGAATACACACGAAACATTACATTATATGAAGCGTAGCTTCGTAGAGCAAGGCGTAATACTAGATAATGAATTTCATATTATGCCGAATGTTTTTATGAGAAATCAGCATAGAGGAAATGATTTTCGAATTCATCATCTTGTCTTAAGTAAAACGGGTATGTATCTACTTGAGACGAAAGAATGGACCGGGAAATTAATTCATGGCTTAACGAAAGAAAATGCTAGTATATATGCATTTATGATTGATGAAATTGGCAAGTATCAACAAGAGATAGAGAAAGAAGAGACGTTTGAATATATTACAGGTGAAGATTCATTAACGATACAAGTGAAAAATGAAGGGAATCCAGTATATAGAGCGAAGAAACTATCTCATATTCTATACAATTGTTTGAAAGAAATGCAAGTTGATATTGTAAAGGAAAACGTAAAACCGATTGTATATTTTTCTAATGAGAGTGGGAAAGAAGTGCTAGATCTTTCTGAAGAAAAAACGCCGAGATTAAAGGATAGAGAGCAAATTGTAACGTTTTTCAGAAATGAAATCTTAACGGGGAAAGTAATATATACAGGTCAAGAATTAGAAAAACTTCGAGAAATCATTAGTCGGATGAATTATAGAATGAATTAAAAAAGGGGTGGGCATTCTGAGTGCAATATTAAGGGGTATTTTGTATGTTTATATTTGTTTGTATATACTAATGTATTTTGCGTTTATTTTTGTGATTGATGCAATTCACATGTTATTAAGTGTAAAAGGTATGTTTGTAGTAATCATGCCATTTGTTTTATTAGTCGTGATTCAAAAGTTCGTCTTACGTACTTCTGTAAATCGTAATACAGAAAAGAAGATGCTAGGTGTAATGATAGTAGGTGGCATTCTATTGTTAGTGTGTACTGCACAATTAAGTATGAATACATACACTTCCAAGTTTAATCAAGATCGGTGGTTAAATGTTGAAGAAAAACGGGTACATATGGTAGATGATCTACTACAAAAATATAAATTAACAGGGAAATCAAATGAGGAAATTATAAAATTATTAGGAGAGCCTACTCAAACAAGAAATGGAGAAGACGGGGTTATCACTTTGTACTATCTTGGAAATGAACGTGGTTTTATTTCGATAGATAGTGAACAGCTTGTTTTACAATTTGATAGAGATGGTAAAGTTGCAGAATATAAGGTGCAAAGGGACTAAAGAAACGTAGAGAGAAGCTATATATTATAGCTTCTTTTTTATATTCCAATATAGTAAATATAGGCAAATAGTAGTCATTCCTATCTATACGAACCGGAATGAGTCTGTTATATTGTAAATAGTTATGTTGCTTAATAGTTTAGTAGATAACCTATATTTTGGTTGAGGAGGGGAAATTTAACACGAATTTAATTATATGCGTGTTAAGTATTATGATGAAAAAAGGATTTTATAATGTTTTAGCTGCATCAATTGTATTTAGTATGGTAACGATTCCAAATTATTCCTATGCTAATGAGTTTGAAAAAACTGTTACAGTTTCACCTGAAGAACAAGCTTTAAAAAGTATTGAAAACCATATGAAAGATGAAGATGGTAGAGGAGAAGATAAAGGAGTAAGAAATGAAGTGCAAGGTGAGTTTCTTGTACATATAGTTAAAGAAGTATCTTTATACGATTCTAGTAATTTTCAAAAAGAGACAGGGATTCGTATTTCGAATCAAGTCGTAAAAGCTGAGAAGAGAAAAGGAAACGCTTACTATGTTCAAACTTCATCTGGAGCTGGATGGATACAAAATAGTGAGGGGAATGTAGAAGTTAAAGAAATTCATTCGTTATTAAGTGAAAAGTTAGTTGTAAATGAAGAAACCTCTACATACTCTGAACCATTTGCATCATACAAAGAAGAAAATGTACTGGAGCCACAAACTATTCAAGCAATTGGACAGGCGGGAGAATGGTTCCAAGTAAAAATAAATAATGAGATAAAATGGATTCATTCACCTTCAGCAAAATTTGAAGGAACAAAAGCGTCGCTTATTCAAGACGCAGCACCAACACGTACAAAACGTGCAGCAGTTATGTATGCCGCACCATTAGAAGAGAAAACAACAGATATTTATGGTGTACCTTTAAAAGAAATGATTGTACCGAAAGGAAATGAAAATATTCGTCCAGGTTATGCGATGAATCCGAAGTATATTACGATTCATGAGACAGATAATTACAGTGTTGGGGCAAATGCTAGAAACCATGCGCTATATTTATATAACCAAGCAACGGGAACGGAAGATCGTTCAGCGTCTTGGCATTTTACGGTAGACGATAAAGAGATTTATCAACACCTTCCATTAAACGAAAATGCTTGGCATGCAGGAGATGGAGCAGAAGGAACTGGAAATCGAGAATCAATTGCGATTGAAATTGCTGTAAACGAAGATGGTGATTATAATAAAGCTGTTGAAAATGCTCGTAAACTAGCAGCTTATTTAATGGGGGAATTAAATATCCCTTTAGAAAATGTGAAGAAGCATCAATTTTGGAGTGGTAAAAATTGTCCTGCTATTATGATTAAAAACAATGCGTGGGAACCATTCTTACAAGGAACAAAAGTTTATTATGATGCGAACCATAAAGATGATATAACGGGTGGCTGGTACGAAGCAGACATTCGTGAATTAGATAAACTTGGCATTATGGTTGGGGATGGAAAAGGTTCTTATTGGCCAGAACGTCTCGTAACACGTGGTGAATTTGCGAACTTCATTTCAAGATCATTGCAGTTGCCTGAAGGAACATCGAATTTTAATGATTTAAATACAGCACATCCATCGCTAATAGATGGTATTAATCGTGCAGCAAGTGCCGAAATAATAAGTGGTAGAGGAAATGGTATATTTGCTCCAAATGATACGATTAAACGAGATGAAGCTGTTATTATGATTGACCGTGCACTGCAATATAAAAAAATTAAAGGTAACTTAGCTCCGCTACCATTCTCGGATCAAGATTTAGCATATGATAAACAAGCTGTACAACGTGTTTATGGATTAGGTATTGTAAAAGGAAATGACAATAATGAATTTATGCCGAAAGGTTCTGCAACGCGTGGGGAATCGGCAGCATTTATTAATAGAATGTTAAAAGTAATAGAAAGTAAATAATGAAATAGCATTCGCTTTGGCGAGTGCTTTTTTATTTTTCAATATGTTACGGAAGGGAGTGAAGGTTTTGAGTGGAATAAGGAATGAAAGCGGAGGTGATGCATATATATAGATGCGTTGGGTTATTTTTAATGCGTATTAACGAACAGCCTAATTATAATCAGTGTGAAATGGACCAAATCTCTACTGATTAAAGTTTCACTTTATCATATTGTATAAATGAAAAGGAGGTAAGACGGTGAAAGCAATACCGACTGATGTCCTGAGTAAAGAATTGATGGAAAGAGAAGGCGTTATATCTATTACAGTAAAGGAATTTGAAAAGATAGAAGTAGCTGGAGTAGTAGTTGCTGGCCCCGCTGTTATTTTGATTAATCAAGATTAAGTACATATTATCAATTTTGAAAAGTACGAAAAGCATCCGTCCAGGGTGCTTTTTATTTGTATGCAAGGAAGAATATGGTGGATAATTGGATTACTGGAGGGAGAGTTTGTGGCAATTATTATAACGATGTTAGTAATGGGAGTTTTATTAGGATTTGTTGGAGCAGGGGGAGCTGGTTTTATTATCGCAATACTCACTTTAGTATTCCACATTCCTATTCACGTTGCGCTTGCAACGTCTTTAACTGCCATGGCATTTACGACATTATCTGGGGTTATAAGTCATTATCGCGAAGGAAATGTTGTATTTACTATAGGCGGGATTGTTGGTGGATGTGGAGCACTGGGTTCTTATATCGGTTCAAAAATTGGTTCACTTATACCACCGCATCTTCTTCATTGGTTTACAGCTGGGATGTTATTTTTATCTGCAATTTTTATGTGTATTAAATTAATTAAGTTTCAAAATAGGGAAGAATTACTTTTAGCAGAAATTAAAGATTTTTCGAAAGAAAACATAATGAAATGTATATGCCTTGGATTAGTCACTGGAATTATGGCTGGTTCATTTGGGATTGGTTCTGCACCATTTATTCAACTTGGATTAATGGTTCTATTAGGATTAACGATTCAGCAATCTGTAGGAACAACAATGCTTGTTATATTGCCGATTGCGATTGGAGGTGGGCTGGGATATAGTTCAGAAGGGTACCTAGATTATATATTATTATTGCAAGTATTAATTGGGACGATGTTAGGAGCGTATATCGGGGCGAAGTTTACAAATTATGCACCACGTATGCTTTTGAAGCTTTCAATGATTATGACACCAGTTTTAGCGGGATGTATGTTATTGATAGAGTGAAAATAATATAGCAAACTAATATGTTTTACGAATGAATTATGTAAGTAATTCATATTTCCCATATAAAAGGATTTGCTTTAATATAATGAGTGTAAAGTTCGAGTATTCGAAGTACTACTTGAATTATATCCCTATCCCTTTTCTAAAAATGCGAACAAGTTTTGCCCTATTCTATTCAATATTTAATTGCATAGAAATATATTGTTCGATGACCATTATGGAACGTACATAATGGGAAAATCCCGATCCTTAAAGAGGATGCCCCTAATCTTCATGTGAAAATATGATCGGATATGAAAGCTGACCAATTTATGGTCAGCTTTCTTTTTGTTCAAAAACTATTTCTTCTTTAATTTCTGTTTGTAATAATAAAGCTTTTCCGAAACGACGTTTACATTCCATACGCACTTTTTCAATGGCTAGTAGCTGAGTAGTGGCGGGAACTGTGACGATAGCTTGACGAGGTTTTCGATTTTCTTCACAAAAGACACATTCCACAACATATTTAGAAATCATATTTTCATCCTTCCATTTTTAATTTCTAAGAAGGGATTGTCTATGAAGTTCATGTAAACTTTCGTCATCGTTTGACTTTTTTCCTTTTTTTTCAAGGAGAAAATAATAAAGAAGGTGAATGTTTGTAGGGGAGGGATTTACAATGGAGAGATGGATAGGTGCAGCAGCTATATGTGGAAATGAAAGAAATGAAGTTTTAATGGTATTGCAAGGACAAAAGGGAGAAGAAAAAAGGTGGTCTATCCCAAGTGGAGGACTTGAAAAAGGAGAAACATTAGAAGAATGTTGTATCCGAGAGGTTTGGGAAGAAACAGGCTACAATGTGGAAATTATAAATAAAATATATGAAAAAGAAGGTATTACATATGGAATTCCCGTGTATGTTCATTATTACTTTGTAGAAAAAGTAGGGGGTAATATGAAAATACAAGATCCTGATGAGTTAATACATGAAATTGCTTGGAAAGGAATACATGAAGTTGAAACATTATCATTAGCGTTTCTGGAGGATTACGAGTTAATATGCCAATATATAAATAAAAAAGCAAGTATTTAAATACTTGCTTTTTAATGTATCCACGATAAGAAAAGCGGAACGATAACTAAACTAGCTCCTGCTGTTAAAAGCATGGATAAACTGGCGATTGTTCCTTCTACAGGACCGATTTCAAATGCTTTTGATGTACCGGTGCCATTTGCGCTCGTGCCTAACATAATGCCTTTTGCGAGCGCTGTTTTAATACGACATATACGTATGAGAGAAGGACCGAGCAATGCTCCTGTTAATGCAGTTAAAACAACAAATACAGCTGTTAATTGTGACATACCACCAATCATTTCTGAAATGGCCATTGCAATTGGTGTTGTTACAATATGAGGCGCTAAACTATGTTCTAACGATGAATCAATTTGAAAATAATTTGCTAGTAGTGCTGAAGTAATAACTGATAAAAACGAACCGACAATGACATTAAGTAAAATAGCCATTCCATGTTTCTTGAGTAAATCAAAGTATTTATAGATTGGCCATGCAAAAGCAACTGTTGCAGGCTTTAATAATTCTGTTAACCATTGGCCGCCAGTTTCATATGTTTCATAAGGTGTGTCTAGTCCGAGTAATAAAGCAATTAAAATAATAGGACAGACGAGAAGAGGAGAAAGTAAGCTCCAATTCCAGCGTTGATACATTTTCTTCGATATCCAATATGTGAATAGTGTTAATAATAAACAAAGAAAGCCAATCATTGTACGGATCCTTTCCGTTTTAGTAGCAATTCTGTTAAGAGTCCTGTAACGAGAGTGACGCAAAGTGTACTAATCATAATAATTAAGATGAGATCGATTCCATATTGTGATAGTGTATCTTTGTAGCGTATAACAGCGACTGCAGAAGGAATGAAAAATAAAATAAGTTCTTTTAATAAAAAGTCTGCTCCGTCCTGTATCCACTCTTTTTTCACTAGGTTAAATTTTAACGAAATTAACAATAGAAAAATACCGATTATACTTCCTGGAACTGGGAGGTGTGCCTGTTTTGCAATCCATTCACCTGTCCAAGCGAAACAAAATAATAGTAAAATTTGTCCGCTTAATTTCCACCATTTCATACAGTAACCACCTCTTTCTTTTTTTACATAAAAATTGTAAAAAAGAATTAACAATTTCTACTATACGTTCATTCAAAAAATTTGTCTAATATATAAATTATATGTTATTAATATATTAGACGTATTAATTGAAATGGAAAAGGGTGTCCAAAATGGAATTACGGCATTTGCAATATTTTGTTGTAGTGGCAGAGGAGTTACACTTTGGACGAGCAGCTGCTCGTTTACAAATGACACAACCACCGCTTAGTCAACAAATTCAGCAATTAGAAAAAGAAATGGGAGTTATGTTATTTTCAAGAACGAAGAGAAAGGTTGAATTAACAGAAGCTGGAGAAATGTTTTTGAAAGAAGTAAAAAAAGCGTTCGAACAAATTGAAAAAGCGGTAGAGATTGCACAAAGTGCCCAAAGGGGAGAAGTGGGCTCACTTTCAATTGGTTTTGTAGGTGCGGCGATATATGATATTTTACCATCTATCGTAAGGGAGTATAGAAAGAAATTTCCGAGGGTATCTGTTGCATTACATGAATTATCTACTCCAGATCAAGTGCATGCACTTCATGATAATCGTATTGATATTGGATTTTTGCGTCCACCAATCCCAACACAATTATTAGAATTAGAGCCAATTCAAAAACTATCTTGTACTTTATGTTTACCGAAGGCTCATCCACTTGCAGAGAAAGATGAAATACATATAGAAGATTTACGGGATGAACCGTTTGTATTTATTACGAGACCAGTATGGCCAGCTTTGTATGATACAATTTTATCCCTTTGTAGAGAAGTCGGATTTAGCCCGCGTATTGTGCAAGAAGCAACGGAATATCAAACAGTTATGGGACTTGTAGCAGCAGGGATTGGAATTACAGTAATACCCGTATCGGCAAATAAATTATATAAAACAGAAGTTGTATATAAAGAGCTATATGATTCTAATTTTGTTGCAGAAATGTCAGTAGCTTACAAAAAAATGAACAGCAATCCCGAGCTTTTGGAGTTTTTAAAAATTGCAAGAGAGAAGAAAAGAATAGAAGTTGAGGATGAGAATAATTAATTAATTTAAAAGTACACCTCATTAAACAATAAAGCGGAAATGCAATGAAGCGCATTTCCGCTTTATTGTGCTTTTTTTAGCTCTATACTAAAGAGATAAACATGTTCATTTTCTTGTAATAATTGATCAATAGCTTTTTTTCTTCAAGCATTGGCACTCTTACGGTTTCTTTATTTGTTTTTATTATAGCGGCTAAAGGCGTTTTTTGATTGTATTTTAAGTTTATAGCAGATTGAATCGTGGTAGATGCAGAGCTGTTTACACTTGGAGGCAATTCTTCAGGAACGAGCATTGAACTACCTTCAATATTAACATACCAATGTTTTTGCTTTTGTACATCTTTATCGAGTTGGAAATGTGGTGGTAAAAAAGAAAGTTTTACTTTCTTTTTTGAAAAATGTGAGGAAGTTATATTAGCAATTTCGTTTGTTTTTTTACCGTTTTGATAATAATCAATCGTAGCGTTTATTTCATCTTTCTCACTTTTAAGCGTAACACAATAAAACATGCTATTTCCTTCTTTAAAAGGAGTTATTTGTAAAATAGCAGATTGTTCTTTTGTTAATTTGTAGGGCTCAACAATGGAAACTTCATTGTTTTTTAGTGGGCTACAACTTGTAAGAAATAATAAAGACAAGATTTCTAGTAATTTTATACGCATGCAATCCCCCATTTTTTACAATTATATTCTAAATATGATCTATTTACCCTTTTGTTTTCTAGGACTAAAGACTTAGAAAAAACTCCTATTGTAGTGCGATGTTAATAATGTCATATTTTTATACACTAGTAGTATAGAATGAGTTTGTTATGAAGTAAGGTAGGGGAAAGAATGTATGTCTGTATGTCGGTTAGTGAGAAAAAATATAAGAACATTTGCTGCCAAAAGGATGAAGCAATTCATGTGGATTGCTATGAGTACTATGATTTTATTTTTTATGATATCGCTACAATTTAATGAAGTAGTTGCTGTGGGATTAGGGACTACACTTTTATTTCAAATGTATTTTTACACGCTGTTTATCGTAGTCATTTTAATATGTATGTTTATTACATATAAAATGACGTATTCTTTTCTGCTAGTGAGGAGAGAGGAATTCCAAACATATGTAGCAAGGAATAGGAAGAGAAATGACGTACTATGTTTATTATGTCAGGAGCAATTATTTATTTATGGAGCAGCATTTGTTTTTGGGTTAGTTAATGGGATGTTATTTTTGAAATTATTTATGATTATCTTTATGAAAATAGCAGGAATACAAGGGATAAATAGTGCGCCGATTACAATATATGCAATAGTAGTTGTTAGTATAATTATGATCGTTATCTTCCTATTATCGATGCTGCAATGTTTTCGATTTATTCAAAGTTTACAAGATAAAAATCCATTTCATTTCAAGGAAAAGGCATGAGAAATCATGCCTTTTTCGATTTTACACATAAAAATAATCATGTTACAGTGTAAAGACCTGACAAAGAATGGGAAGGAAAGGTTGTATAGAATGACAAAAGAACAATCAATTGTAAAAGTTGAGCGGTTAACGAAACGAATCGGTTCAAAGACACTTGTAGAAAATATTAGTTTCGAAGTTAAAAAAGGTGAAGTAGTTGGTTTGCTCGGACCAAATGGTGCTGGAAAAACGACTTTAATGAGAATGATGGTCGGCATGATTCGCATGACAGAGGGCGAAGTTTGGATTGACGGTCAATCTGTCAAACAGCAATTTGAAAATACTGCTGCGAAAATTGGAGCAGTAATTGAGACACCGGAATTTTATCCTTTTTTGAGCGGCTATGAAAATTTAACATATTTCGGACGAATGAATGGTAACGTGACAGAAGAACGTATCGATGAAGTAGTGAAATTGTTAGGGATGGGACAAGTAATTGATCGCAAAGTAAAAGCATATTCACTCGGCATGAGACAACGATTAGGAATTGCTCAAGCCCTTATTCACGATCCGGATGTATTGATATTAGATGAACCAACGAATGGATTAGATCCTAGTGGAATACATGAAATGAGAATGTACATAAAGAAAATTGCACATGAACAAGGGAAAGCGGTACTTGTATCTAGTCATTTACTTTCAGAAGTTGAATTAATGTGTGAAAGAGTTATCATTATTCAGCACGGAGAATATGTGGCGACGCAAAATATTCAGCATAATCAAAGCGAAGAGATGGAGACAATTCGTATACGAGTAGATGATGCGAATAAAGCGGTAGAAATATTAGAACAAGATGTTTTAATAAAAGGTAATGATCTACTTATTAATGTAAAAGATGAAGAAATCCCAAATGTTATTCGTACATTGCTTGAGAAAAATATTCAAGTTTATCGTGTATATGAAGAAAGAAAAACGTTAGAAGAGCAATTTTTAGAATTAACAGGGGGAAAAGATATTGTTTAATTTAGTATATAACGAACTGTATAAAATATTTAAGCGAAAGCGAACGATTATTCCATTTGCAGTTATTGCAGTATTAATAATTGGATTAGGGTGGGTTACGGTCAAGTATTTAGAGCCGGAAACAAAAGGATGGAAAGCCGATTATACAGAACGAACTGTAGAAATAGAGAAAAAGCTAGGCATGAAAAAAGAAGCTATTTTAGCAGAACGATCTGGAGACGAGCTTGTAAATGAATATCAACTTAAGATGAAGCATTTAGATACAGATACTGCACCGGCAAGTAGTTCCCCGCTTTCTTTCATGAGAGATACAGGTTTTATCGTATTTCCAATATTGCTTCCATTTATCCTTGTGTATGCAAGTACAATTTTTGCGAATGAATATAGCTGGGGAACATATAAATTTTTAACGATACGACCAGCGAGTCGATTTAAAATTTTAACAGCTAAATTTTTAGCAATCGTGATATTTGCAGCGTTATTGTTTATATTTAATATGATTTTCTCCATTTTATGTGGACTTGTTATTTATAAATTCCAGCAGCCTGCATGGAGCGAGTTTATATTCCAAGATGGAAATATTATAAAACAAAATATTTTTGTAGAAGCTAGTAAGTATTATATTTTATCGTGGTTGCCGACTATTGTGTACGCAGCGTTTGCATTTATGATTTCTGTGTTAACAAGATCTAGCGGAGGCGCAATTGGTATTTCACTATTTCTTGCTTTATCAGGAAACATTGCATTACTAGCAGCAACTAGATACGATTGGGCGAAATATTTATTGCCAGCAAATACAGATTTATATAGTATTTCAAAGAATGGAAGTTTTATTGATGGAGTAACATTCCCGTTTGCTTCATGTATGTTATTACTGTATTTATTTGTATTTTTAAGCATTTCTTATACAGTATTTTTAAAACGTGATTTAACTTAATAAAAGGAGCCGTTAAGTATGTCTTAACGGCTCCTTTTTTATGCAAATTGTTTAAGTACTTTTTCAGCTAACAAAGCGAAGTATTCTGCACTTATAGGTAAAGCTCGCTCGTCTACTGTAAAAGCTGGATGATGCCATTCATGTGTACCACTCGTTCCCATAAAGACGAATGAACCAGGTATTTCTTGTTGATAAAAAGAAAAATCTTCTCCAGCCATTGACGGGGTAGGGGAGATAATATTTAAATTCATTTTTTCGGCAACTTGAGTCGATAAGTTTGTTAGAGATGTATCGTTATGAACGGCAGGAGGACCTGGATAAAAGCGAAATTCTGTTTTTACACCTAATGCATCAGAAACTCCTTGAATAATACGTTTCATTAGAGCTGGAATCTTTTCGCGTGTTTCTCCTTGGAAAGTACGAACGGTTCCTTCCAACGTAGCTTTTTCAGGAATAACGTTCCACGTATTTCCTGAATGGATGTTTGTAACGCTAACTACGGCATTATGAGAAGAACTTATATTTCGGCTTACAATTGTTTGGAGTGCCATAACAATTTGAGAGGACGCGACAATAGGATCTACCCCAGCGTCTGGTACAGCTGCATGTGTACCAACTCCGTGAATTTCAATTTCAAATCGATCAACGCCGGCCATCAGTGGACCATCTTTAATACCGATTGTACCTACTGGTAAATCAGGTTTATTATGCATACCGAAAATAGCTTGCACGCCATGTAAATGTCCGGCTTCAATTACTTTGCAAGCACCATTGCTACTTTCTTCAGCTGGCTGGAATATAAAGCGTACAGTTCCGTTAAGAGAAGATTCTTTTTCCTTCAATAAATAAGCGGCCCCTATAATAGAAGCTGTATGAAAATCATGCCCACAAGCATGCATTTTACCGTGAATTTTTGAAGCGTACGGCAAATTTGTTTCCTCTTGAATAGGAAGGGCATCAATATCAGCACGGATTGCTATAAGCGGTCCACTATTATTCCCCGAAATCTCAGCAATAACGCCTGTTTTTAAACTAGAATTTATAATCGTGATGTTTTTTTCTTCTAACCAATTTTTTATAGCTTTCGTCGTTTCAAATTCTTCGTATGATAATTCTGGATGCTCATGTAAATTTCGACGAATAGAAATCAGCGTCTCAGTTAATTGCTCTAGATTGGCTGCCACTTAGAATGACCTCTTTCTTAAATAAAGTATTTACATTAAGTATACAATAATAAAAGAGAGGATTCTCAAATGAAAATCCTCTCTCGTTTATGCTGCCAGTTTTTTGTGTGTATGATGTTTACGATAACGTCCACGCATTGCATAGGCAATTTGCGGGATTGCAATACCAATTAAAATAAGTGATACACCGAACCATTGTGAAGATAGTACAGCTTCTTTTAAAACGAATACAGACATAATTGTTGTAACTGGTAGTTCGGCTGCGCCAAGAATAGTCGCTAAGCCAGAACCAATCTTTGGAATACCAATTGTAAAGGCGATAGAAGGAATAACGATACTAAATGTTCCTAAACCTAAACCGTATTTCCAAAGTCCTTCAGAAATTGCACCGTTAAAAATAAATGTGGGTGGGAATACAATCATTACTAAAGTTAAAGCTCCAGCCATTAAGAGAACACCACGTGGTAATGAAGGTACTTCAACAGCAACTTTTCCGCTCACAAAAATGTATGTTGCAAATGTAACAGCAGATAATAAACCTAGTATGATTCCAGTCGTATCGAAATCACCTGCTGATTTTTCTAGTAAACCACTTGATAAAAATGTACCTGCAAGTAAGAAAATAACGGAAATAACTTTTTCTCTTGAAGGTAATGTTTTTGTTGAGACTGCTTCAATAATAATTCCGACCCAAACGAATTGGAATAAAAGTATAATTGCAATAGATGCTGGTACAGTTTTTAATGATGCATAATAAAAAATTCCAGTGAAGCTTGCAGATGTTCCTGCAACGAATAAAATTAACGCTTGTTTTAATGGGACACGGTGTCTAGAAAATAGAAGTGTAATAGCAAGCAAAATAATCCAACCGAACATATATTGGCTGCCAATTACCTCTCCAAGTGAAAATCCTTCTGCATATGCAAGTTTAACGAAAATAGCTAAAATCCCATAACTACACGCTCCTAATAAAACTAAAAGAGAATAACGAAGCATGAAAAATTCCTCCCATCTATATGAAATTGTTCCGTAACGGACATATATAACTAGAGGGAAGTATACAAAATTAAAAATAAAGGGTCAAATAAAAGAAAAGTGTGACATTTTATAGAATAATAATAAAAGTATGATATTTATGCATAATCTTGAAATTAATAATAATAGAAGTATTGTAAAATCAGGTTTGTATTGTATAAAGACAGCATTTGAAAAAAATATTTTTTAATCAATATGTATATAGACGTACTAGTAACATGCTAATCATTTGAGAAACTAGGGTACCTTTGTTATGTTAATAACATTAGAGAGGTTTTGTAGTTTAATTGAGATTTTTCTACATAATAGAAGGAAATGAAAACGTTTTTTTAGAAACTGTGTGAAAGGTTAGTTTTTCTTATTATCATGTTGGAAAAGTGATTTCACGAATTGTTCATAGTATTTTTACGTGTTTTTGCTACAATATGTAAGGAGAGGAGTGGAATAATGCAAGATATTAGTATTTTTTTAGCGTTTGGCGCCGGGTTTTTATCATTTATTTCCCCATGTTGCTTACCGCTTTATCCGGCATTTTTATCGTACATAACAGGTATGTCGGTTTCTGAGCTGAAAGAAGAAAATGCAATGCTTCGCAAAAGAAGTATGATACATACAGCGTTTTTCTTACTTGGATTTTCAATTATATTTATTGCAATTGGATTTGGTACAAGTTTTATTGGAGGTATCTTTACAAATTATAAAGATTTAATTAGACAGTTAGGTGGTATATTTATCATCGTGTTCGGTCTTATTATTGTCGGTGTGTTTAAGCCGAAGTTTTTAATGCAAGACCGTAAATTTACGTTTAAAAATCGTCCGAGTGGTTATTTTGGATCTGTTTTAATTGGTTTAGCATTTGCTGCAGGATGGACGCCTTGTACAGGACCTATTTTAGTGTCTGTAATCGGATTAGCGGCAACAAATCCAGAATCAGCAATGATTTATATGATCGCATACATACTTGGATTCGCTATCCCGTTCTTTGTGCTATCATTCTTTATTACGAAAATGTCTTGGATTAAAAGAAATAGTATGAAGTTCATGAAAATCGGGGGATACGTTATGATTGTTATGGGTATCTTCCTATATTTTAACTGGATGACGAAAATTATCGTATATTTCTCAAGTTTATTTGGTGGTTTTACCGGTTTTTAGTATTATTCTGTGAAAATGTTGGAAATACTAACGGAAAAGCATATAATGAAAGTATATTTTGCATATAGCCACAAAAAAGGATGAGAAAATATGAACATAGTTGTTTTATCCAGTATCGTTGCTGTTTGTATGGCTGTTGGTGCGATGTTTATTCGTTTAAAAGCAGCTAAGAAACCTGCAACATTGAAAAAAATTATACTTCCGCCATTTTTTATGAGCACGGGAGCATTGATGTATGTTTTTCCTGAATTTCGATTAACTCCAGCAGAAATGTTAGAAGCAATTGGAGTTGGTTTGTTTTTCTCTATTTTTCTTATTAAAACGTCTAAATTTGAAATTAGAGGACAAGAGATTTATTTGAAGCGTTCAAAAGCATTTGTCTTTATTTTAATTGGATTACTTGTCGTGCGTATTGTATTTAAAACATACTTAAGCCAATCTCTTGATTTAGGACAACTTAGTGGCATGTTCTTCTTACTGGCATTTGCGATGATTGTGTCATGGAGAATTGCGATGTACCGTTCCTTTACGAAATTACAGAAGGAAATGGAAAAAGAAGATGGCTTTTATAATGAAAAAGATATGAAACTAACGTGAAGTATATATCTGTACAGAAAAAACAGCGTCAAAGACGCTGTTTTTTTTATTGATATTATTAATAATTTTTTGTTCCAATTTCAACTTATAAATTGTTTAGTCTTGCGGTTAACTTGTTTGAAAAATGAAGATTATTTTGCTAATAAAGTTTTATAATTTGAATAATCAATTTCTTTTTCTTGTAGTTTTTTTACTAAAAATTTATGATCACGCTTTGGTGTAGCAATAATATACCCTTTAATAATTAAGTCTTGTGTAATTTGAGAGGCTTTTTCTTGTAATGCAAGTTCTCCGATTTTACCAGCAATTTTTGATTTAGCAACATCGCGAAATAGTTCAGGAACAGGACTTACGAGCTCTTCTAACAATTGTTTTTGTTCGTCATCCCATAAATGCCTCGTTTTATTAATATAGTGCTCTTCCCAATCTAAAATAGACATACCATCTTCTTTTGGTAATCGTTTTAAAAATTTTCTGAACATAAAGTATCCACCAATAGACATAAGTCCCAGTAAAATAACAGTCCATAGCACAATAAACCAACTGAACCATCCTTCGAGCAAGTGTATCCCCCCTTAATGATTGCGGTTTTCTTTTATTCATATTATAAACAGTGAGATTCATAGAAAGCAAGAACGCTTGGTCATTTTGACCAAGCGTTATCATTTAAACGAAGTATAGTTGTTCAACACATAAATTATTATTATCATCTTCTATATACTCAATAATTAATGTGCCAACTTTACGATCTTTATCTTCAGTTGTGAAAATAGAGTAAGAAGTAAAACGTGCTGTTGATAGGCCGCTTATATGTGTAGGTAAAGAAATGTAGTCGTTATCGCTGAAGAATTCCAATAGTTCAATATCCTCAAATTCTTTTCGGTCAACTTGTTTGTTTGTATAGCGGCGTTGAAGTTGTTTTAAAGACTCATTCCAAGAAATTGCTTTTGTGTCGTATACCATTGTTCTATCTCCTTACTGTATGTAATTATTAAGAACATACGTTCTAACCTAGTATACTCTTTTTAATAGAAAAGGGAAAGCAAAAAATAATGTAAGCTTGGATTTCCAAGCTTACATTATTGATGCGTCCGTCATAATCTCTATTTTTTATTATAAGTTAGATAAGAATAAGAAACAAGATGATATATATTTCGTTGATAGTTTTTAGAATTCTGTATATTATCGATGTATTATAGGAAAAGGGAATGAGAGAGATGGTATACGTAATTTCACTCCAAGGGCCGATGGCAAGCGGAAAAACCACCTTAGCTAAAAGGATAGAGCTACATGGGTTATCGGTTATATATGAAAATCCTTATCCAATTGTAGAAAAACGAAAAGAATTAAATTTGGATATGAATTCAAAAGAAGGGTTTATAGCAAATCAAAAAATGTTTATAGAAGCTAAAATAAAGGAGTTTCAAAATGTGAAAGATTCAGTCGTAATTTTTGACCGTGGACCAGAAGACATTGAGTTTTATACACTTTTTTACCCAACGATTATAGGAGAAGCGTGGGATATAGAAACTGAACTGAAAGATGAATTATATAAATTAAGAGAGAACCGTTCGGATGCGATTTTTTACTTAGATGTTACGAAAAAGAATGTATATAATAGAAAAAACAGTGATAGAACAAAAAACAGAAGTACATTTGAGGAGCAATTTAAATTAGTAGAAACTGAAAAAGGCTGGTATAAACGATTTCCTGTAACTTATGTGGACACGAATAGATTAACAGTGGACGATTTAGAGGTATATTTTATGGACTGGTTAAAGGAGAGAGGGCTATGAAAAAATACTTTTATTTGTATACCCAACATTTGCGGAGTTTGAAATAACAGTAGCAACGGCATTGCTGAAAAACAAATATGAAATCATTACAGCAGGTTTAACAAAAGAAATGATTATAAGTGAAACAGGTTTGCAAGTGCAACCACATATAGAATTAAGGGAAGTGCATGTAGAAGAATATGAGGGAATTATTATTCCAGGCGGAGATGCAATACATATGGAGGATGCAGAAGGACTCTTTTCAGTCATTCGTCAATTTCACGAAAAAGAGAAATTAGTAGCAGCTATTTGTGCAGGACCGTATGCGCTAGCAAAAGCATGCTTACTCAAAGGAATATCGTATACAGTGACTATGGATTATAAACAATTAGATTGTTTTCCAGTAGAAAATTTTGTGTATGAACAAGTTGTGCAACATTCAAATATTATTACAGCACAGGGGCATGCATTTGTACCATTTGGAATAGCGATTGCCTCTTATTTTGGGATAGCGAACGAACATAATATAAATTTTTACAGCGGTAAGGGGAATGTGATGATGGAGGAGCTTTTGCCTGAGAATGTATAAAAGCTAGCAAATGCTAGCTTTTTTCTTTTTGACATCGATAAATGGCTAACGTTTTCGGATCGCGCCATATACCGTTATGAAGTGATAATTCATTTTCTACTTCTTCTTTTAGCCATTCCTTCATTTCCGCGTGAAGATATGTATTATCAGGTATATTTAGCGACGGAAACATGCTAGAAATATAGTTTAAAATCGGAGTAGCATGATGAAAAATGAGAGCATTATGAATAACTTCTTCTTCAACTGCTGGAAAAACAGACTGTAATATCTCTTTACCATTTTCTAAACAAAATGGAGTGACTGATGATGTTGTTTTCGGTAAATCAAATGCGTCTAACATGCGGTTACACATTTCAACTATACGAGGTAATGTAACGCTAGAATTTGTTGTAGCTAAAAGTGAGCCACCGGGACGAATTACTTTATGGAATCCTTGAATTGTTTTTTCGACATCTTTCATGTGATATAACATATGTCTTGCGACGATCCAGTCATAGCAATTAACTTCGAAAGGGAGTTTAGCAGCATCACCTAGTCTCCATTCAATTATGTTATTCTTTATTGTAGCTTCAGAAAGCATAGCTTTCGATTGATCAAAACCGGTTAGTTGTCCTTTATGACCGCTAGTTTGTAAAACGGAAAGAAAATTCCCATTAGCGCACCCAACCTCTAATATTTTTTCGTCTCCTTGAAGTTGTAAATGTTCCATGACGACTTTATCTAAATTCACTTGTTTTTCTTCGTAATGTTTATGTGTATCGATACGTGTTTGTAAATGGTTACTTACGTTGTATTGGCGTTTTACATCATTCATTTTTTCACATTCCACCTTCGTGCAAAATTGCTGAATTGCATGTGTTAATACGTCGGTTTTCTTTAACCCTTCGTAATGGAGTGCAGATTCAAACCTTTCAAGTAATTTTTCTTCAATTCGAAAATGAATATCTTTTCGCTTTGTCATTGAAATCTCGCCCCTTTGTATCTGTTAGTGAGACTATAGCATGCCTGGAAAATTTGTGTAAATAATTTGTGTACACAAATGGAGGAGATGAAAAAATTGTTTGAATGTGAGTTTAAACTATTGACGATTTAACCGTTTTCATATATTCTTAAATTAAGAAATATTCAAATAATTAAAAGAAATGAGAGAGTCACATGCTTCTTCAAGGAACACATCGAATTGGTCGTATGGCCATGCTGTTGGCACTTGCGGATGAGAATGAAAGCCCTGTATTATCTATCCCAAAAGGTTGGAAGTATTGTACGGGGAAAGTGGGTTCGATGAATTCGCAAAAGGTTGTCGCAGCAATGGAAACAGCGGCTAAGAGCAACCAAGTTATTGAAACAGACGTTTACAGAGAAACACATGCACTTTATCATGCAATTATGGAAGCTTTGTACGGAGTGACGAGAGGTCAAATTCAGTTAGCAGACGTTCTTCGTACAGTAGGACTTCGTTTTGCGATTGTGCGCGGTACACCATACGATGGAAAAAAAGAAGGCGAATGGGTTGCTGTAGCATTATATGGAACGATTGGTGCACCTGTAAAAGGATCTGAGCATGAGGCGATTGGTTTAGGAATTAATCACATATGATTTGCCCATAGTCTATTAGTTAGAAGGGGGCCTTACTTTTTTTAGGACAGAAGTCTGTCTTAAAAAGATAAGGTCCCCTTTTGCCTTTTTAAGGAGGAAAAAAGAATGATTACGTTAACAGGACACACATTGACAATTGAAGAAATGAAGAGGTTGTTACTTGAAGGAGAAGGTGTAACAGCTTGTCCAACTAGTATGCAAAAGGTAGCAGAGTGCCGTGAAGTAGTAGAGAAAATTGTAGAAGACGGAAAAGTCGTTTACGGTATTACAACTGGATTTGGAAAGTTCAGTGACGTGCTTATTCAAAAAGATGATGTAAAGGCACTTCAACACAATTTAATTCAGTCACATGCATGCGGGATAGGCGATCCATTCCCTGAAGAAGTATCACGTGGTATGTTAATTTTACGAGCGAACACGATGCTGAAAGGAGTATCTGGCGTTAGACCGCTTGTTGTAAATATGCTTCTTGAGTTTGTAAATCGTAAAATTCACCCAGTCGTTCCGCAACAAGGTTCACTTGGTGCGAGTGGAGACTTAGCACCTTTATCTCATCTTGCGCTTGTATTATTAGGCGAAGGTGAAGTGTTCTATAAGGGGAAACGCGTTCATGCGATGGTTGCTCTTACTGAAGAAGGTCTTGAGCCGATTGAACTTGAAGCGAAAGAAGGGCTTGCATTAATCAATGGTACGCAGGCGATGACAGCGCAAGGAGTTCTTTCTTATATAGAAGCAGAAGCAACGGCTTATCAAGCTGAATTAATTGCTTCGATGACAATTGAGGGCTTACAAGGCATTATTGATGCATTTGATGAAAATGTTCATAAAGCACGCGGTTATAAAGAGCAAGTAGAAGTAGCAAGCAGAATGCGTGACATTCTTCATGATAGTAAGTTAACAACAAAGCAAGGAGAACTACGTGTACAGGATGCATATTCACTTCGTTGTATCCCGCAAGTACACGGTGCTTCTTGGCAAGTTTTAAATTATGTAAAAGAAAAATTAGAAATTGAAATGAATGCAGCAACAGATAATCCACTTATCTTTGATGGCGGAGAAAAAGTAATTTCGGGTGGTAATTTCCATGGTCAACCGATTGCGTTTGCGATGGACTTCTTAAAAGTAGGAATGGCGGAACTTGCAAATATTTCAGAGCGTCGTATTGAGCGTTTAGTAAATCCGCAGTTAAATGATTTGCCACCATTTTTAAGTCCAGAACCAGGACTGCAGTCTGGTGCAATGATTATGCAATACGCAGCTGCGTCACTTGTTTCTGAAAATAAAACGTTAGCACATCCGGCGAGTGTTGATTCAATCCCGTCATCAGCTAACCAAGAAGATCACGTAAGTATGGGAACAATCGCTTCACGCCATGCGCATCAAATTATTCAAAATGTAAGACGTGTTCTTTCAATTGAGATGATTTGTGCGATGCAAGCAGCAGAATATCGTGGTATTGAAAACATGAGTACAGTGACGAAGAGCTTCTACCATCAAGGTCGTCAGCAAGTGCCTTCTATTACAAATGACCGAATATTCTCAACGGATATTGAAAATATTACGCATTGGTTAAAAACGAATTATTCGATAAAAGAAAGATTGGATGTAAACGCAGCACTATAAAATGAGAAAAGGGAGAGATCGAAATGGAAAAAGTACAACAAACAATTCGCGCGGCAAGAGGTACTGAGTTACAAACGAAAGGATGGGTTCAAGAAGCAGCACTTCGTATGTTAATGAACAATTTAGATCCTGAAGTTGCTGAAAAACCAGAAGAACTAGTTGTATATGGTGGGATTGGCCGTGCAGCTCGTAACTGGGAAAGCTACCATGCAATTGTTGATTCATTAAAAACGTTAGAAAGCGATGAAACGTTACTTGTTCAATCAGGAAAACCGGTAGCAATTTTTAAATCACATGAAGATGCGCCTCGCGTTCTTTTGGCGAACTCAAACTTAGTGCCGAAATGGGCGAATTGGGATCACTTCCGTGAATTAGAGAAAAAAGGCCTTATGATGTATGGTCAAATGACAGCTGGTAGCTGGATTTATATTGGAACACAAGGGATTTTACAAGGAACATATGAAACATTTGGTGAAGCGGCACGCCAACATTTCGGTGGTTCATTAAAAGGTACAATAACACTTACTGCTGGTTTAGGCGGTATGGGTGGTGCACAACCTCTTGCTGTAACGATGAACGGCGGTGTTGTAATCGCTATTGATGTAGATAAGCGTAGTATCGATCGTCGTATTGAAAAGAGATACTGTGATATGTATACAGAATCATTAGAAGAAGCATTAACGGTTGCGAACGAGTATAAAGAGAAGAAAGAAGCGATTTCTATTGGCTTATTAGGAAATGCAGCAGAGATTGTACCAGAACTAGTGAAGCGCAATATTACGCCAGATTTAGTTACGGATCAAACATCAGCTCATGATCCATTAAACGGTTATATTCCAGTAGGTTACACATTAGAAGAAGCGGCGAAACTTCGTGAAGAAGATCCAGAACGTTACGTACAATTATCAAAAGAAAGCATGACAAAACATGTGGAAGCAATGCTTGCTATGCAAGAAAAAGGCGCAATTACATTTGATTATGGAAATAACATTCGCCAAGTTGCTTTCGATGAAGGTTTGAAAAATGCATTCGATTTCCCAGGATTCGTACCTGCATTTATCCGTCCGTTATTCTGCGAAGGAAAAGGGCCATTCCGCTGGGTAGCACTTTCGGGTGATCCAGAAGATATTTATAAAACAGACGAAGTAATTTTACGTGAATTTGCGGATAATGAGCATTTATGTAACTGGATTCGTATGGCTCGTCAGCAAGTTGAATTCCAAGGTCTTCCATCACGTATTTGTTGGTTAGGTTACGGTGAACGCGCGAAATTTGGTCGCATCATTAATGAAATGGTTGCAAATGGTGAATTATCAGCACCAATCGTTATCGGTCGTGACCATTTAGATTGTGGATCAGTAGCATCTCCAAACCGTGAAACAGAATCGATGAAAGACGGTAGTGATGCAGTAGCAGACTGGCCAATTTTGAATGCATTAATTAACAGTGTAAACGGTGCAAGCTGGGTATCTGTTCACCACGGTGGCGGTGTTGGTATGGGTTATTCACTTCACGCTGGAATGGTTATCGTTGCAGATGGAACAGAAGCGGCTGCAAAACGTATTGAACGCGTATTAACTTCTGACCCTGGTATGGGTGTTGTTCGTCACGTTGATGCAGGATATGACTTAGCTGTAGAAACTGCGAAAGAAAAAGGCGTTAACATTCCAATGATGAAATAAGGAGGAGAAAACATGCTGGACACTTTACTAATAAATATCGGTCAATTACTAACAATGGATCAGGAAGATGGCTTGTTAAGACGGGAAGCGATGAACACGCTTCCTGTTATCGAAAACGGTGCAGTTGGAATTGAAAACGGCGTAGTTACTTTCGTTGGAACAGCAGAAGAAGCGAAAGGATTACAAGCGAAAGAAGTTATTGATTGCGGCGGCAAAATGGTTTCTCCTGGTCTTGTTGATCCGCATACGCATCTTGTATTTGGTGGATCTCGTGAAAATGAAATCGCACTAAAATTACAAGGAGTTCCGTACTTAGAAATTTTAGAACAAGGAGGGGGTATTCTTTCAACTGTAAATGCAACGAAACAGGCGTCGAAAGAAGAACTTGTTCAAAAAGCGAAATTCCATTTAGACCGTATGCTATCTTTCGGAGTTACAACTGTAGAAGCGAAGAGTGGTTACGGATTAGATGATGAGACGGAATGGAAACAATTAGAGGCAACTGCACAATTACAAAAAGAGCATCCAATCGATTTAGTTTCAACATTTTTAGGTGCTCATGCAGTTCCGAAAGAGTATAAAGGAAGATCAAAAGAATTTTTACAGTGGATGTTAGATCTATTACCAGAAATGAAAGAGAAGCAATTAGCTGAGTTCGTTGATATTTTCTGCGAAACAGGTGTGTTCTCTGTCGAAGAATCGAAAGAGTTTTTATTAAGAGCGAAAGAGCTTGGCTTTGATGTGAAAATTCATGCAGATGAAATCGACCCTCTTGGTGGTGCGGAAGCAGCGGCTGAAATTGGTGCAGCATCAGCGGATCATTTAGTTGGCGCTTCTGATAAAGGAATTGAAATGCTTGCAAACTCTAATACAGTAGCCACTTTATTACCAGGGACAACTTTCTATTTAAATAAAGAAAGCTTTGCTCGTGGTCGTAAAATGATTGATGAAGGTGTTGCAGTTGCGTTAGCTACAGACTTTAACCCAGGTAGCTGTCCAACTGAAAACATTCAGCTTATTATGAGCATCGCAATGTTGAAATTGAAAATGACACCAGAAGAAGTTTGGAATGCCGTAACAGTTAACTCTTCTTACGCAATTAATCGTGGTGATGTAGCTGGGAAAATTAGAGTTGGTCGCAAGGCAGATTTAGTGTTATGGGATGCTTACAATTATGCTTACGTACCGTATCATTACGGCGTAAGTCATGTGAATACAGTATGGAAGAATGGTAATATCGCATATACAAGAGGTGAACAATCGTGGAGCACGGCCACTATTTAAAGAAAAATGCAAAGTTTATTGATCGTGAAGTGACGAAATGGAGTGAGATGATTAAAGATTGGGAGGAAGGCGTGGAAATATTCGGTGCAGCCTTAATTGGAGCACCCCTTTCTAAACCATCTATTAGTCATTCAGGAGCAAGTTTTGCTCCAAAAACAATTCGTGCGATGTTAGATGCATATAGCACGTATGCAATTACAGAAGAACATGATATGAAAGAAAGTGTCTTATATGATTGCGGCGATATTACGATGCATGTGACGGATATAAAAGAAAGTCATAAACGAATTGTGAAATCAGTTGGTCACTTAACGAAAGTAAATCCAAATATGATACCAATCGTTCTTGGTGGTGATCACTCGATTAGTTTTCCGAGTATAACAGGATTTGCAAATAGTAAAGGGAAGGTCGGTATTATTCAATTTGATGCCCATCATGATTTGCGAAATTTAGATGATGGTGGTCCATCAAATGGTACACCGTTCCGTAGCTTACTAGAAAATGGTGTTATTACAGGAAAACAACTCATTCAAATCGGTATTCGTAATTTTTCAAATGCACGAGCGTACCATGAATATGCAAAAGAACATGGCGTGACAGTATACACAATGAAAGATGTACGAGAGCGAGAAATAAAGGATATTATCATAGAAAGTATTGAAGTATTAAGAAAGCAAGGCGTGACTTCTATTTACATTTCTCTTGACATGGATGTACTAGACCAAGCATTTGCACCAGGTTGTCCAGCAATTGGTCCTGGTGGAATGGACAGTACGACTTTATTTGATGCGATTGAATTTCTTGGTAAAGAACCACTCGTTCAAGGGATGGACATTGTAGAAATTGATCCAACACTTGATTTTAGGGATATGACGAGTAGAGTGGCTGCGCAAGTGATTATGAGTTTCCTTTTGGCAAGAGAAACGATTAGTAAACAGGTTAGTATATAGGTGTGGAATTAATAGGGGATGTTTATCGATTCTGTATAAAAAACACATTACTACTCATATGTAGTAATGTGTTTTTATGTTAAAAGAGAAGATGAAATTAAAATGTATATATGTGTGGAAAAGTTAATAAGATTGCGGGTTTTTAGTGATATTTTACGAATTTATTTTCTTGGTTCGAAAGGATTGACATGAAAAATATTTTTGTGATAAAATAAAAATTTTGCTAAAAAAGTGATTATGTGTTAAGATTGAGAAGGTTACCATATATGGAGGTGGATTATTTGTTTCAAATTGGCGATAACATTGTTTATCCAATGCACGGAGCAGGTATAATTAAAGCCGTAGAAGAGAAGGAAATCGCAGGAGAAAAACAACAGTATTATGTTATAAAAATGTCGGGTAGTAATATGGAAGTAATGATTCCGGCAGGGAGAATATTGAACTCAAATATACGACCAGTCACGGATATAACGGCAATAGCACACATATTGGATATTTTTCAACATGGAGAATCTGATAGATTACTTACGTGGAAACAAAGGTATAAATTGAACACTGATAAAATAAAGACGGGTAAAATACAAGAAGGTGCTGAAGTTGTACGTGATTTATTACGTATGCAGAAAGAAAAAGCACTTAATGCAAGCGAAAAGAAAATGTTAGATAACGCACATGAATTTTTGATTAGTGAACTGGGATTAATTGAGGGTATCACAGAAAGTCAAATAAAAAGCTTTTGTTAAGATTCATTACAAATAATGTATTACATCCCAAAAAAGATTTTGAATTTTTTGGGAACATAATTATAGAAAATTAATCATTTCAAAGACATTCAACTCTTTCAAACCACTTTTAGAGCATTAACCTCTTTTGTTATTACTACAATAAAATCCATTTTTATTTTTTAACTCTTTACGAATGTTCGAAGTTTAATTAAACACTTCGATAGAATAGTTACTTGATTTTTGCAATCCTGATTCACACTGGCACGGACGAGGAGCCGTAAGGATGAAAGAGAGGTAGGGCTTTCATTGTATTAGGTTTATAAGTTATTATTTTTAGAAGAATACTGAACCACTCTCACTTCTATTGTTAAAGTTTTTTTATATGTGAAGAGATAATAATTGTTTATTTTCTTTATATAAAAGAGATAAACGAGTTGTCATCCATATACGGTAAACAAAAAAAGGTTTCCTTCCTAGGAAACCTTTTTTTGTTGTATCATTCTATTTTTTGATATTCGAATGTTTGATGGTAAAGGCGTATAAATTGACGTTACTATCTAAAAGTAAGTATGATGCGATTATAGTAAGAATTTTTTTAGGGGGAAGAGAAATGACAAGTTCAAATAAAAAAGCGGCAAGTATTTATGAAAGGACAAATATAAACGCTTGGGGATCTTTTGAAAATATTGAAGGAACGAAATTGTTTGATCCAATTCAAGTTGGATCTTGGTCTCTTCGTAATCGCATAGCAATGGCACCGATGACGAGATGTTTCGCGAATCATGAAACAGGAGTCGTTGGTACTGATGTAGTCGAGTACTACAGAAAACGTGCAGCTGATGGAGTTGGATTAATTATTACAGAGGGAATCGTCATTAGCCCAAGAGCAAAAGGGAACCCAGGGGTACCAGGAATTTATACACAAGAACAAATCGATTCGTGGAAGCCTGTTACAGAGGCAGTACATAAAGAAGGCGGAACGATTATCGCTCAAATATGGCATGTCGGCCGTATGAGTCATCACGAAATAATTGGTGGGCAATTGCCACAAGCACCGTCTGCTATTGCGGCAGAGGGAAATGTTCCGCGTTTTCGTAAACCATTCGATACGCCAGAAGCAATGACCTTAGAAGAAATACAAGAAGTGATCGGTCAATACGCACAAGCTGCGAAGAATGCGATCGAAGCTGGATTTGATGGAGTAGAAATTCACGGTGCACACGGATATTTAATCGATCAATTTACTTATGAGTTTGCAAATAAGCGTACTGATAAATACGGCGGTGACTTAAAGCAACGGTTAACGTTTATGAAAGAAGTAACGGCGGCTGTAATAGAAGCTGTTGGGGCTGATAAAACACTTCTTCGTTTCTCTGCCTTTAAAGGTGATAATCCTACTTATATGTGGGAAAATCCTGAGCTTGCAATTGAAACGTTTGTAAATATGTTCAAAGAAGTTGGTTTAACGATGATTCACCCTTCAACGATGAATTATACGGCAGTGATTGCTGACGGAAAGAATTTTCATCAATTAGTAAGAAAATATTGGGATGGTACGATCGTTGGGGTTGGTAATTTGAATCCGAAAGAGGCTGAAGAAGCGTTGCAAGAAGGAACAATTGACGTAGCTGCATTCGGAAGACCTTTAATTGCTAATCCAGATTTTGTTCATCGAATTAAACATGCTGAAAGTTTAGTTGAATATGATGCGAAAGAGCATCTTGCTACATTAATTTGAATAAAGATAAAAGGAGAACACATGAAGTGTTCTCCTTTTATTATGGAATTTCATAGGAGGAAGCGGGATGAGTGAAACGCTACTCGTTATTATTAGTATATTGCTCTTATTGATGCTACTATTGATTATCTTTTTTATTATTACATTTTTCATTAAAAAACGGACGTATCATTCTATTTTAAAACTCCATCCATATCTAGGAAGAATGCGCTACTTACTGGAAAAAATAGGGCCGGAATTCCGGCAATATTGGTTTGATCACGATACGGATGGAAAACCTTTTTCGCGTTACGACTTTCAAAGTGTTATGTTTTTAGCGAAGTATCGCTCTGAAATACTTGGTTTTGGGTCGAAACGAGATTTTGAAGCATCTGGTTATTATATTGCTAATACGCTGTTTCCGGTATTAACAGAGGAATTAAGTGTGAATGTAACGCAAGAACGTGAAGGGAAAAAGTATGTGATTCATAAAGAAGGGTTATTTTCACGGAGAGAAAAATTGACAGCGGATACAACGAATCTTTGGTTATACGAAGAGGACGATGCGATTATCGTTGGTGAAAATCGTAAATATCCATGGAAACTATATGGCATGTTTGGAGCATCAGCAACTTCTTACGGTTCGATTGGAGAAAATTATATTTTAGCGAGTGGGTTTGGAGCGAAAATGGCTGGTGGTTCATGGATTAATACTGGTGAAGGTGGTGTTATTCCAGAACATTTACATACGGGTGCGAATATCATTGCACAAATTGGTCCGGGTTTATTTGGATATCGTGATGAGGAAGGTAATTTTTCAATAGAGAAATTTATGGGGAAAGCGAAAGAAAGTAATATTAAAGCATTCGAATTGAAATTTGGGCAAGGTGCGAAAATACGTGGTGGTCATTTAGAGGGGCAAAAAGTAAATGAGAAAATTGCTTCTGTTCGAAATGTACGAGAGGGAGAGACAATTAATTCACCGAATCGATTTTCATTTTTAAATAATGCAGCAGATACACTTTATTTTATTCAACAGTTGCAAGAAAGTGGTGGTAAACCAGTTGGAATGAAAATCGTAATTGGACAGCAGGAGCCGTTGGAAGGTTTATTCAAAACGATGAAAGAGTTAAATATTTATCCAGATTTCATTACAATTGATGGTTCAGAAGGTGGATCAGGAGCAACGTATAAATCGATGGCAGATAGTATGGGAATGCCGCTTATTCCAGCATTACTGACATGTATTGATACAGCGAATCATTATGGTGTTCGGGACAAATTTAAAGTGTTTGCCTCGGGGAAATTAATTACACCAGATAAAGCGGCAATTGCTTTAGCTATTGGTGCAGATGCTGTAAATTCAGCGCGTGGTTTTATGATGGCAAGTGGCTGTATTATGGCGCTTCAATGTAATTCCGGACAATGTCCATCTGGAGTTGCCACGACGAATCCGCACTATCAAAAAGCGCTAGATCCGTATGAGAAGAAATGGCGGGTAATGAATTATGTTGTTAGTATGAGATATAGTTTGTTTTCACTTGCAGCAGCAGCGGGAGTAAAGAGTCCGCGTCATTTAACTAGAGAACATATTGTGTTTAAGGATGAGATGGGGCGGGTAGTTTCTCTTTCGGAATTGTTTCCTACTAGTAAATAGAAGGTAAGCTATGTTTAATAGATTAAAAGTCATATATTTGTATGGCTTTTTTGTTTAATAAAATAGGTGTATAGATTTCTGAATATTTTTACTTTAATTATTTTTGAAAGCGGGGTAATCCACTGGGATAAAGGCGTTTATAAAGGTTTTTACATGTAGTAAAAAGTGCTTGTTCACTTGAAAGAACAAAAAATGTTTGTTAAGGTAGGGAACCATAAGCGAAAACAAGAAAATAGAAAAAGTCATTTTTCGAAATTTTGAATGGCTTATGTAACTAAGGGAGAGATTTGGTGAAGATTGAGATTATGGTTTCGCTTGCTATTTATATGGTAGGTATGTTGTATATCGGTTATTGGTCTTATAAGAAGACATCCGATTTATCAGATTATATGTTAGGCGGAAGGGGACTCGGTCCAGCAGTTACAGCTTTATCAGCTGGTGCTTCTGACATGAGTGGTTGGATGCTAATGGGATTACCTGGTGCGATGTATGCAACAGGATTATCAAGTGTATGGATTGCGATAGGTTTATTAATAGGTGCTTATGCAAACTATTTAATTTTGGCCCCGCGTTTGCGAACGTATACAGAAGTGGCAAATGATTCAATTACGATTCCGGATTTTTTAGAGAATCGTTTTAAAGATCGTACGAAAATACTTCGTTTTGTCTCCGCTATCGTCATTTTAGTATTTTTCACATTTTATGCGTCGGCTGGTTTAGTTTCAGGTGGACGTTTGTTTGAAAATTCTTTTAACCTTGATTATAAAATTGGTTTATTTGTAACTGTGGGTGTCGTTGTTGCTTATACACTATTCGGTGGCTTTTTAGCAGTAAGTTGGACCGACTTTGTGCAAGGTTGTATTATGTTTATTGCTCTTGTATTAGTTCCAATTGTAGCTTTTACAGATGTCGGTGGTGTAACAGAAACATTCAATACAATTAAGCAAGTTGATGCATCGCATTTAGATATGTTTAAAGGGACTACAATACTTGGTATTATTTCATTTTTAGCATGGGGTCTTGGGTATTTCGGTCAACCACATATTATTGTCCGCTTTATGGCAATTACCTCTATTAAAGATTTGAAAACTTCTCGTAGAATCGGTATCGGTTGGATGACGATTTCAATCATAGGTGCAATGCTTACTGGTCTAGTTGGTATTGCTTATTACGCTAAAAATAATGCGACATTACAAGATCCGGAAATGGTCTTTGTAACATTTTCAAATATTCTATTCCATCCGTACATTACTGGGTTTTTACTATCAGCTATTTTAGCTTCGATTATGAGTAGTATTTCCTCACAATTACTTGTTATTTCAAGTGCTGTAACGGAAGATTTCTATAAAACATTTTTCCGTCGTAACGCAAGTGATAAAGAACTTGTATTTATCGGTAGGCTGTCAGTATTAGTAGTAGCGATGATTGCAGTTGTTTTAGCGTATCATCCAAGTGATACAATTTTAACGCTTGTTGGATATGCTTGGGCAGGATTTGGATCAGCATTCGGACCAGCAATTTTATTAAGTTTATATTGGAAGAGAACGAATAAATGGGGCGTTCTTGCCGGAATGATTATCGGTGCAGTAGTTGTTATTACTTGGGTACAAATTCCAAGTTTAAAAGCGACTATGTATGAAATGGTACCTGGATTCTTCTGTAGTTTATTAGCTGTTATTATTGTAAGTTTATTAACGAAAGAACCAGTTAAAGAAATTCATCGTGAATTTAATGAGATGGAAGCAGTACTGGAAGAAGAAACGAAATGATTTGAAAAGAGAGTAATCGGTGAATAGCGTTTACTCTCTTTTCATTTTAAATGAAATAAGTAGCTTATTGACAAAGAAAGGTAAGTAACTTATAATAAGTGTTGAGTTCGAGAAAAATGACATTCTAAATCAAGGTTTGTTATGATTATAGAGTGAGTAAATATTTTTTTAGTAAATTATCTCGAAATCGAGATAATTTCGATAAGTTAGATGATAATGTTTGTTTTTATAATCAATATCTCAATTTCGAGATAAAATCATCATGATGGATTTTACTTTGCGGTATGGACAAAATGAATAATGAATTTTAATGTAAAGCAATTTTTATAATGAAATGAAAAAGGAGCGGAGAAAATGGAAAAGAAGACGATGGGAATTCATCACATTACAGCAATTGTAGGACATCCACAAGAAAATGTAGATTTTTATGCTGGTGTATTAGGTTTACGTTTAGTGAAACAAACAGTGAATTTTGATGATCCAGGTACGTACCATCTTTATTTTGGTAATGAAGATGGAAAGCCCGGAACAATTATTACGTTTTTCCCATGGGCAGGTGCTCGTCAAGGAGTTATTGGTGACGGTCAAGTAGGGATCACTTCTTATGTTGTACCAAAAGGGGCAATGGAATTTTGGGAAAATAGATTAGAAAAATTCGATGTTTCGTATACGAAAATGACTCGATTTGGAGAGCAGTATTTAGAATTTGATGATCCACATGGTTTGCATATAGAATTAGTAGAAAGAGAAGAGAGCGAATTAAATAATTGGACTTTTGGAGAAGTTACGCCAGAAGTAGCAATTAAAGGGTTTGGCGGTGCGGTTCTTTTATCGGCACAGCCTCAAAAAACGGCTGAACTGTTAGAGCATGTTATGGGTCTTGAGAAAGTTGGAGAAGAGGGGGAATTCGTTCGATTCCGTTCTTCTGCTGATATTGGAAATATAATTGATTTAAAATTATCAACAATCGGTCGTGGCCAAATGGGCGTTGGTACAGTGCATCATATTGCTTGGAGAGCGAGTGACGATGCTGATCAGCTAGACTGGAAAGAGCGTGTGTCCCGTTTTGGATACCACGTAACTCCTGTACAAGATCGAAATTATTTTAACGCAATTTATTTTAGAGAACACGGCGAAATCTTATTTGAAATTGCGACAGATCCCCCTGGTTTTGCTCATGACGAATCGTTAGAGACGATGGGTGAGGAATTAAAGTTACCAGAGCAATATGAACAACATAGAAAACAGATTGAACAAACACTTTTACCATTTGAAGTGAGAAATTTAGATTAAAGTGATTGAAAGGGGAAAAGGATTATGATGAAACATGTTTTTCAAAAAGGGAAAGATACTTCAAAACCAGTGTTGTTATTACTTCATGGTACAGGTGGTAATGAATTAGATTTATTACCACTTGCAGAAATAATTGACCCGGAAGCTTCGGTATTAAGTGTCCGTGGAAATGTGTTAGAGAATGGGATGCCGCGTTTCTTCCGCCGATTAGCAGAAGGTATTTTTGATGAAGAGGATCTTATTTTCCGTACGAAGGAATTAAATGAATTTTTAAATGAAGCTGCAAAAACATATGAATTTGATAGAAATAACATTGTTGCTATCGGTTATTCAAATGGAGCAAACATTGCGGCAAGCTTATTATTCCATTATGAAAATGCGTTAAAAGGTGCTGTGCTTCATCACCCAATGGTGCCTAGAAGAGGAACACAATTACCTAATTTAGCTGAGAAATCCGTGTTTATTGCGGCGGGGACAAATGACCCGATTTGTTCACCTGCTGAGTCAGAGGAACTGAAGACGTTATTAGAAAGTGCAAATGCAAACGTAACAATGCACTGGGAAAATAGAGGACATCAATTAACGATGGGTGAAGTAGAAAAAGCAAAAGAGTGGTATGAGAAAACAGTTCTATAAGTACAAAAAATAAAAGAAGCATCTGCTATTCGTTAGCAGATGCTTCTTTTATTTTTTAAGACTAGATTGTAAGGTGAGATGAAGAAAGTGGTAGCTGAATATCAACGATCGTACCTTTATTTAATTCACTTGAAATGTGTAATTTACCATGATGTTCTTCAATTATTTTGTAACACATCATTAATCCTAGCCCTGTACCTTTTTCTTTTAAACTATAAAAAGGTTCGCCTAGACGGGAGATACGATCTTCTGGAATGCCGCAACCTTCATCGATAATCCGTATTAAGATGAAAGTATCCTCTAATGGTTTTGTTTGGATGAAAATATTTCCGCCATTTGGCATCGCTTCTATCGCATTTTTTAATATGTTTATAAAAACTTGTTTTAATTGGTTACCATCACATTGAATATCATATACGTAATCGAAATGGTCCATAATGATATGAACGCTATGCATAATAGCAGTTGGTAAAATAAATGTAACTACTTCTTCAATTAAAGTTTGTATGTTGCACGTTTGAATAGATAATACTTGTGGTTTGGACATCGCCATAAATTGACTTGTGATAGATTCCATTTGTGAAATTTCACTTAACATAACATCGATATACCATTTCTGCTCCTCATTTATTTCAGGGAGTAGCAATGTAAGAAAACCTTTTAGAGAAGTAAGTGGATTTCTAATTTCATGGGCAATTCCAGCTGTCAGTTGTCCGACTACTGCGAGCTTTTCAGATTTTCGTAATAACTTTTCAGTTTCTTTTAACTCAGTAACATCTCTTCCCATCACGATAAGACCTTTGCGAGAACCATCAGGATGATAAAGTGGAACTTTCGATATACTTAAGATTAGATCGAAATCATCTCTATGTATAATAAATTCCTCACCATGAAGAATTTGTCTTTGTTGCCATGCTAGTTCATCGACTTCTTCACAATGTAAAAAAGCTTCTCGGTACGCTTCATTATATTGAATGAGTTCGCTATCTTTTTTCCCGTGGTAAGGTACATGATGGAAATTGAAGCAAGAAAGCGCGTAGTCATTTGCCTCAAGCCAGCGCCCTTCATGATCCTTAAATATAACAAACGCAGGCATGGAGTTCACTAATGTACGCAATCTCTGTTCACTCTCTTTAAGCATTTTCTCAATTCTTTCTGATTTTTCAAGAGGCTTCATAATGGCATACACGCCTGTTAGACATTTTCTTGAAAAAATAGGAACTAATTTTGTTACGACATCTAATAAATATCCGTCTTTGTGATAAATAGATACGATATACTCTTGTTGATTGTCGGCTTTAGTTTGTTTTATATATTGTAATACTTGCTCAGAAATATGTGCTTCTAGAATAGAGGTAATGTTTTTTCGCTCTAATTCTAAAGAAGTGTAACCTAGTATTCTTTCGGCAGAAGGATTAGTGTGTATAATCATTCCCTCTAAATTTAATGAAATAATACTATCAGGATTATGTTCGAACAGAGATGCGTACATTTCTGCTAAAGAACGATCTTGTATATGGTTTCGCAAACGTCCTGAAATATTTGGATGACGTTTTTTTTGAGTAGATGAATATTTTTTCCGACTCATATTATTTCCTCCGTACAAATAGCATCTAAAAAGAGTTGTCTATTAATAACTATAATATAGATGTAATGTGTATTGCTATAAAAAATGGAAGTTATAGAATGAATTTTGTTTTTTTTATTTTTTGTAAAGTGAATGTAGGGTGGTAATAAGGGGAGCTTATATTGTTTTATAAACCTTTTGTAAGTTACAGGATTAGGTTTTCCTTATAAAATTAGGATAGAGGAGGGGGAGAGAGAATGAAAAATTATATTCAAGGGATTGATCATGTGCAAGTAGCTGCGCCTGTAGGGTGTGAAGAAGAAGCACGAGAATTTTATGGTGAAAAAATAGGTATGAAGGAAATACCGAAGCCAGAGGAATTAAAGAAGCGTGGTGGGTGCTGGTTTAAGTGTGGAAATCAAGAGATTCATATCGGAGTTGAGCAAAACTTTAATCCAGCTAAAAAGGCGCACCCAGCTTTTTATGTTTTAAAAATTGATGAATTTAAACAAGAGTTAATAAAGCAAGGTATTGAAGTAATAGATGATCATGCACGACCAGATGTAACTAGATTTTACGTGTCAGATCCGTTCGGAAATCGAATTGAATTTATGGAAAATAAAAACTAGGTGGAAATCCACCTAGTTTTTTAACCTTTTCTAAACAATCCTAATACTTCAACCGTTTCGGTAATGTTAACGAATGCATGAGGATCAATTTCAGAAATTGTTAATTTCATGCTTGCTAATTCTTCACGAGAAACGACTGTCATAAGTACACGTTTTTTTTCGCTGGAATAAGCACCTTCGCCATCAAGTAATGTAATTCCACGTACAACAGTTGAAAGAAGTTGTTTTTTCATTTTTTCTGCTTCATTTGTTACAATCATAAGTGTAACCTTTCGATGTTTCGTATGAATAGCATCGATGACTTTACCAGTCACATAAATGGAAAGTAAGCTTGTAAGAGCAACATCCCAAGTGAAGAAAAATCCTGCAATTATTACAACAACTGCATTTAAAATAATAAGGAATCCGCCAAGTTTAATGTCTCTTTTGCGAGATAATAACATACCGATAATATCGAAACCACCAGTTGATCCATTACAGTTAAAAACAAGACCGATACCAGCTCCGGCAATGACACCACCAAAGATAGATGATAAAAGTGGATCTGTTGCTACGACTTTCACGGGAACGTAGTATAATGCAACAGATAATACAATAACAGAGACCATTGTGTTGAAAATTACTTTTTTTCCAAGACCTATGTACCCTAAAATAAGGATAGGTAAGTTTAATACAAAGTTAATAATACCTGTGTTTACAGGAGTTACAATCCCTAAAATAATAGCAATTCCGCCAATTCCACTACTTAAAATTTTGTGGGGGATAAGGAAAAGATTAAAGGCAATCGCAATAATAATAGAACCAATAATAACACCAAGAAATCTGACCATCTCTTTCCCGTCCTTCACTAAAAAATTCATATTATTTCAAGATTATATATGATATTGAAAGTTTTGGGTAAAAACAGTTTATTTCGGAAAAATAGATTAATCGAAATAATTTGAATAATTTATCTTTTGAAAGGGGATACAGTTGTGAAGATAAAAACATATCAACAAAAAAGCCCGTTGAAGCAAGAATGTGAGGATTCTTACTTTTGTAATGAAGAAAATAAGATTTATGGTGTATGTGATGGTGCAACACCACTTGTCCCGTTTCGTGATGAAAAAGGACATAATGGAGCATACATCGCTTCACATTTATTTGCAAGTTATTTTGCTTCATTACGTGAAAATCATAGTTTACAAGTTGCAGTTACCAAAGCAAATGAAGCATTGCAAAGCAAAATGTTAGAATATAAAGTAGATACGAGAAAAAAAGAGCATTTATGGTGTACATGTATTGCGGCAGTTAAAATAGATGGTGAAAAAATTGAATACGCACAATTAGGGGACTGTATGATTGTCGCAATACTTCAAAATGGAACGATGCAAGTATTAACGAAAGACACAGTTGAAGGGATTAGTAAACGAGCAAAAAAGAAGAGAGAAGAAGATCGTAAAAAAGGGTTATCTGTACCAGAAGAATATGTTTTTCAAGATGTGCGAGAACAGTTAAAATATAATCGTTATCTTGCAAATATGCAGGGGGGGTATTCCGTTGCAAATGGAATGAAAGAAGCGATACATTATTTACAGCATGGTGAATTACATATAGATGAAGTGAGCAGGATTTTTATTTGTTCAGACGGATTATTTCACCCAGATTGGCCACTCGAACAAACTGTTGCATATATAAGAAAGAATAGTATAAGTGAATATGTAGCAATTATCGAAGAGCTAGAAGTGGAAAAGAGAATAAGACCAGATGATAAAACAATAATAATGATTGATTTTTAAGAGGAGGCAATTCATATGGAAATTGAATGTGCAAATCTAGCATTTAAAGACGAATTAGTTCCTTTAGAAAAAGTAAATAAACTAATTATCCACCATACATCCGAAGATGGATGGGATGTGTATCAAACACATGAATTTCATCAAAAAGTAAAAGGATGGAGCGGGATCGGTTACAATTATTTTATTGAAGAAGATGGAACTGTAGTCGAAGGGCGAGGTTTACATATTGGAGCGCATGCGAAAGATCATAATAGAGATACAATTGGAATATGTATGACGGGTAATTTTGATAAATATGATCCAACTACCGCACAAATGAATGCATTATATTCTTTATGTAAAATGTTTATGAAGCAGTTTTCTATAGAGAAAGGAAATGTACTTGGTCATAGGGAGCTAGAAGGTGTTACAAAAACTTGTCCTGGAAATCGCTTTTCTATGGTAGAGTTAAGAAACTTACTATCTTAAATATAGAGGAGTAATAAATGATGATGAATATAAAAATACCAAATGATAAAAAAGAAGAGCTTGTAGCACAAATTCAGCAATTTTTCGTTGAAGAAGATTTAGATGAAATTGGGCGTTTTCAAGCAGAACGTTTAATAGAAGAAATGATTAAATTAGTAGGACCTTTTGCATACAATCAAGCAATTGGAGATGCTAGAAAGCTTGTAACAGAGAAACTATCTAATATTGAAGAAGATTTGTATGTGTTAGAGAAGAGTGAAGGGAAGTAAACTTCCGTCAATTATAAAATAAGTGTTATTTCACGGCTTTTTCCGATGTTTTATTTGGAAAAGGCCGTGAAATTTTTTCATTGTCAGCAGGAAAATAATGAAACTTATTCCCCTATCTCGTACTCCATTCTTTTGCCATTTCATCATGATATGCTTCTGTCCAATGATATGGTTGCAACTCTTTTAAAGGTTTAAAAATAATATCTTGTTTAGCATTTGTAATCGCACACTGTACTTCTGGTCCCCAGTAAAATAAACGTTCTTGGCATACACCACAAGGTGAGAGTACCTTTAATTCAGAATGCTCATTTTCTCTTGCAAGACAAATAGAATGTGTAACTTTCTTTTGAAATTTATGAGCTTCTAAAATTGCACCTGTTTCCATACAAAGTTCTGTTGAAGCATTTATTACGTCCGGAGCAACACTTGTATAAATTGTTCCATCTTCTACACGAATCGCTGCGGCTCCACCCCAATCGTTTGGATATCTTTGTTCAATTAACTGTTTCACCACATCATATAATTGTTGCTCAATATTCAATTTCTTTTCCTCATTTCTGCCCAAATTCAGGTTTATTATTTCGAAATATTCTTTCTTTTATCATAATAACATAAACAAAAAAATGGAATGAACATTTAATTTCAAACCATCTTTTTTCCAAAAAGAACGCTAGAATTAAAAAAAACGTTATTCTTTCTTAACGAGCTAGATGAGAAGGAATAACGTTTTTTAGATTGAGATTAAAAATATATTATCTTAATTTTATCTTTTTTTAATAATTTATTTATGGGCAATTTATAGTTGCTATTTATAATTCCTATATATAGCAGCTATGGATACTATGAAAAAGAACTTTGGAGGTGTAACACTTTGTATCCAATTAGCTGTAATGAAAATTTAAAACATGAATTGCTCACATAGAGTCTTCTTTTGGAAGAAAAGTGGTGTAATTCTTTGTTAAATGAAGGAAGGGATTGGAAAGCTATGAATAAAACAATTTTAAAAACATGTATCATATCAGCAGTTCTAGGTGGAGTTCTATTAACTGAAAAAAATGGAGAAGTGAAAGCAGAAGCGATTACACCACAAACGAATCATACTGGTGTATTCAAAGATGTTCCACAGGGGCACTGGGCATATGAGGCGATTCAGCAATTAACAGATGAGAAAATCATTTTTGGCTATGATGATGGGAGATTTGGTTTTGGAGATAACGTGACACGCGAACAAGTTGCAGCTTTACTATATCGTTATTTTAATTTGGCAGAAGACAAAAATTATGAGAATCCATATGGAGATGTAAGTGAAGAGTCGACAAGCTATAAAAAGGAAATCTTGTCTTTAACAGAAATGGGCGTTTTTAAGGGTGACGAGCATGGGAACTTTAGACCGAAGGCATCCTTAACACGTGCAGAAATGGCACAGGTTCTTACAAATGCTTTTCATTTAAAGGCAAAGAGTGATCACACTTTTAATGACGTTTCAACGAACTCATGGGCAAGCAATGCAATTAGTGCTGTTCAAACAAATAATATTGCAAAAGGAGTAGGCGGAGGGAATTTTGCTCCAAATATGGATGTGACGCGTGAACAGTATGCACAATTTTTATACAATGCAATACAAGAAACTGAGCAAACTCAACAAACGAAAGGGCAACTATTAGCTAGCATACTTGGTGAAACAAATTGGCAAGGGACAAAAGTCTATGACAAAGATCATAATGATTTAACGAAAGAAAATCAAAATTTCATTGGGCTTGCAAAGTATGATGCTAAAACAGCAAGGTATGAATTTTTTAATGCAAATACAGGAGAGAGTCGTAATGATAGCGGTACCTTTTTTATAACTAACGATGGAAAGAAAAGAGTACTAATTTCTGAGACGCAAAATTATCAAGCAGTTGTTGAATTAACGCAATTAGATAAAGAGAAATTTACATATAAAAGAATGGGGAAAGATGCAAAAGGGAACGATGTAGAAGTATTTGTTGAACATGTTCCTTATCATAAAAAAGAGCTATCTTTCACGCGACCTGATAAAAATTTAGAGAGCTCGACGGGTAAAATAGTTACGGATGTTGATGGAGATAAAATACTATCTAGTACACTATGGAACGGTACGGTGGTATTAGACGAACAGGGCAATAATGTAACAAAATACAATTCAAACTTAATCAGTCTAGCAAAATATGATAAAAGTACAAATAAATATGAGTTTTTTAATGTGAATACAGGAGAAAGTCGTGGAGACTATGGTTTCTTTGATGTTGTACATGGTAATAAAATAAGAGCTCACGTTTCGTTAGGAAATAATAAATACGGTGCAGTTCTTGAACTTACAGAATTAAATAAAGAGAAATTTACGTATACAAGAATGGGGAAAGATGCGAATGGAAAAGATATAAAAATCTTTGTTGAGCACGAACCATATACAGGAGACCTAAAACCAAATTTCACAAAATAAGATGTAAAAGTAATTTTTGGCTCTAGTAAAGGCATTGTGTTAGAAAATGTTAGTAATGAAAAGTCAGAGTGGTTATATAATTAAAATAGTTGTTTATAGACAAATAGATGCCCGAAGGCATCTATTTGTCGTTTTAAAATGATTTTATGGGTAAATATAAAATGCAAATATCTAGTAACTTACTACTTGCACAACCATACATTTTCGTTCTTTTATTTATTCTCTTTATGCTCTTTATATTCATGAACTTTTTCTTTCACATTACCGACAGTATCTTTAGCAGTGCCTTTCACTTTATCCCATTTTCCTTCAGCTTGTAATTTTTTATTGTCAGTTACTTTCCCGACAACTTCTTTTACTTCACCTTTTACTTTATCGATGGCACCTTCTACTTTTTCTTTTAAACCATGATCATGTTTAGTCATACATTTCTCCTCCTTGTAGTTTGATTAGAATTTTCTTTTCATATTGCAAGTTGAATGATGTATCTAGTAATAGCGTAACAAATCTAGTTTGAATATTCAAATGATTAATAGGGTAGAAAATAAATTGTAATAAAATGTATAAAAGTGTAATAAAAAGAGAAAGAATGTTAATTATATGTTTTTTGCAGTCCATATTGATTTCGTATAAGCGATTTTCATATGGGCACGTTCCATATTATTTTGGCTGCCGCTACCGAACCTTGCTTGTCCAACTATTAAATGACAATTGGATTCAATAGCTGTCTCAATTCGTTTTTGAATTAATGCAGTATGACAGCCTTTACGTTGAAATTCTGGCAAAGTAGCAGAAGCGGCTAATGAGGCAACACCGTTATTTATATAGAGAACTCCTATACTAGCAGGAGTATTTTGAACTTCAGCTATGAAAAAATGCCATCCTAGTTTATTGTAAAGAATTTTGTTATTTTGGCGCACGCCATCTTTTGTAAAGGATGGCATGTTAAAACCACGTACATATATATCTGCAAAAATATCAAACTCATTTTCTTTTAGCTTGCGTACTGAAATGTTAGAAGGAAGAAGAGATGGATCTTCTTTCGGTTTACTATATAAAGCGGTATGGAAGCTATATTGGTAAAATCCTTTTTCAGATAAGTATTGAAATAGTTCAGCTGTACCTTGCGCTGGTGTAATTTCAAAACGGCAAGGAATTTGTAGTGATTGATAATAAGAGATAATCGCATCTATCTCATCTGTATTTGTAAAGGTAACGCCTTTTACTGTATTAAAAGCAGGACCAGCAATTATTTTTGATGAAAAGGCAGTGGCACTCCCGAACTTTTTCATTTGTACTTGCATTGGATTTCCGCTTATTGCTTGTAGTAGCGCTAATCTAGAAGAAAGCATATGTATTTCTGCGTTTTCAATTTCACTTGCTGTATTAAGTGTCAGAATAGTACTCATAAAATTCCCCCGTCATTAAATACATTTCATAGTACATATACGTTTTCTGTTCTAAGATTCCTGTTGAAATGTAAGAGAATTAGAGGTTTTTTGGAAGGGAAATGGAAGTGGATTGTCGAAGGGAGTAGAAACAGATTAAAGGTGGTGCTCTCATGAAACAGAAAGACGTGCAGACATGCTCTAATTGTGGTTCTCATAACATAGGAGAAGGTGAGTTTGTCGGTTATGCACAAATACGGAAAAAGGAGACGATGTTCACATCTTCACCAGTAGATGCTTATATTTGTACAGATTGCGGGAATATCCTTTTATTAAAAGTACGACATTATGAAAAGTTTAAGCAGAAGCCGTTATGAGTATTGAGAAGTAGTTTTATTAGGGGAGTTAATAAGAGTAATATTTTACATATATATGAGTAGGCCTCAGATAAAGAGATGAAAACATATGCTGTACATAGTTCGTTATATGACACATAAAAATATATAGAAGAAATTGTGAGGCAATAGGAGGAAGAAAAAACAGCTCCTCTTGGAATGCTTCATATTAAAAACTCCTTTAAATGAATAAGGGAGTTTTTTTGGTTTCTTATAACAATAATTACCTATAATTGTTATAATTTGGTATTAGGAGAGTTTGTTTTATTAACGTCAAAATCATATAAGGAAAATAGCTAAATCGTATACAAAATCGCTATATAACACAATCGCAACCGTAAGTTGACAAAGTGCAACCGCAGGAAGATAGAGATAAGGGTAATGTTAACATACAATTTAATTAAGAAAACAAAGGGGGACACACATATGGGATTTGGTGAAAAGCTTTTTAAATTAAGAAAGGAAAAGGGTCTTTCTCAAGAAGCGTTAGCCGAGAAATTAAACACAACGAGACAAGCGGTTAGTAAATGGGAAAACGGTCAAGGTTTTCCTGAAACTGAAAAGTTAATAATAATTGGAAATGTATTTGAAGTATCACTCGACTATTTATTAAAAGAAACTGCTGAGCAAAGTAATGAAAATGTAGATGGATATTACGTAAGTCAGGAAATGGCAGAAGGGTATGTAGTGTATGGACAAAAAATTTCTAAATATATAGCGCTAGGATTTAGTTTGCTCATTTTATCTACAATACCGTATTTATTATTTAAAGAAAATGCAACAATGTCGACATTTCTTGTTATTATCATTGCTGTCCTTGGAATTGGAGCGATGATGGTACCTGTAACGATAGAAGAGAGTCGATACAATGTATTGACAAAGGAAGAACTACTATTTGATCAAAACTTTCTAAAAGAATTGACAAAAAGATATGCGACTATTAAGAAGAAGTATGCGGCAGTAATGATTGTTGGATTTTGTTTTATAGCCGCAGGTGCAATACCGTTTTTGTTTGAGAAAAAGCATATCACTTCAGGAGAATTAGTGCAGTATTATCCGTACTGCGTTGTACTTATTGCTATCGGAGTTTATCTTTTTGTTCGTGTGTTAGGAGTATTAGAGGTGTATCGAATTTTAGTAGAAAATAAAGAATATAGTAATCGTTTTATTTTTAAACTGAAAAAGAAAGTGAGAGAAAAAGTGGATAATTTTTAATAGTAGAAAACATATTTTTATGAAAAGTTAAGATAGGAGTGTAATGATGTCAAATCTTCTAGAAATTGAAAATTTAAGTAAATCATTTAGAAACAAAGTTGTTTTAAGAGATGTTTCCTTCAATGTGCCGTCGGGGTCAATTGTTGGATTTATTGGTGACAATGGAGCAGGGAAATCAACAACCTTTAAAACAGTACTAGAATTAATTTCTAAAGATAGTGGTACAGTAAAAATATTTGGTGAAGAAAATATAAATAAAGATACCAAGATTAAGGAAAAGATAGGAGTCGTATTTGATGCTATGAATCTACCGGCTCATCTTACAATAAAGCAATTAAATAAGGTTTTTGAAAAGATGTTTGAATCTTGGGACCAAGATAATTTTTATAGATTAGTAAATACTTTCTCTTTACCTACTAATGAGAAAGTAGGTAAATTCTCGCGTGGGATGTCAATGAAACTAACTATAGCTGTTGCACTGTCACATAATGCCAGATTATTAATCCTAGATGAGGCGACGGGAGGTCTGGATCCTTCATCTAGGGAGGGCGTGTTAGAGGAATTAAAAAGTTTTGTGAGTAAAAGTAACGGTGGTATATTACTTTCTTCTCATATTATGAGTGATGTAGAAAAAGTAGCTAGCCACCTTATCATTATAAAAGATGGAGAAATTTTATTGAACGAAGAAAAAGATAAGGTTTTAGACAGTTACACCATCGTAGATGTTGATGTGGAACAACTAGCTTTAATCAATAAAGATATAGTTGTGGCAAAGAGAGACCATGGTTCTTATTTCAATGTACTCGTATCAGATGTGCATAAATTACCAAGTGGTATTGCTCATAGAACCATCTCGATAGAAGAAATGAGTGTCTTATTAACGAGGAGTGAAAAATAAATGAGAGGTTTATTATTGACGAACTATTATCTAGTGTATCGAACTTTCTTTATGTTCATGGGAATAGCGATATTGGGAGCCGGATTCGTTTTTTATTTTGGTGATGCTTCAATGTACCGTTTAATTGCTACGTTCATTATCTTATTTACTGCGATTCCTGCACTTGAAGTTATTAAATATGAGAGTAAGTCAGGTTATGAAAAATATGTACTTACTTTACCTGTTACTAGAAGTAATATTGTGCAAAGTCACTACTTTTTCTATTTTTCAGTTGTAATTATTGGTACTTTATTATCATATGGCATATTTTATGTACATGGTTTAGTTTCAAATACACCAATTGATGATGGTATATTTAAGAGTGTTTCTTTAGGGACTTTCATCATTCTTAATGCCGGAGCAATAGCCTATCCACTCCTCTATGTTTTTGGAGCAGAAAAATCTGATGCCATTACAATTGGAGGCGCATGTGGGGGGCTTGTTACTTATTTTGGATTACAAAGTGTAATTGGCTATCTAATAGAACAATTTCCAATATCAAATTTAAATTCATCTTTATACGTTTCAATTTTATATACGATATTTGGTGTTATCATATATATCTTTTCTTTTGTTATTTCGGTATTTATATATCGTAAGAAGGAATTTTAGTATATCTTCTCTTAGTATTTTCTGAATTATTTCCAAAGGAATAATTCAGAAAATACAGAAAAATGTCGTAATTATTTGTAGAAGTCTGTTATAATAAACAAAAAATGAAAACGCTTTAAAGGGGGATATAACCAATGATGATGAATGTACCGCTAACAATTAGTTCTATGATAGAAAGAGCAGAAAAACTGTTTTCAAAGAAAGAAATTGTTTCACGGACACATGATACAGTTACGACGTTAACGTATAAGCAGTTAGGTGAAAGGACGAGAAGGCTTTCCAGTGCGTTGAAAAAATTAGGGATTAAAGAAGGCGAGCGTATAGGAACGTTAGCGTGGAATCATCATCGACATGTGGAAGCGTATTTTGCTATTCCTGGTATTGCTTCCGTTTTACACACAATTAATATTCGTTTATCTCCTCAACATATTTCATACATTATTCAGCATGCAGAAGATCGAATTCTACTTATCGATGAAGATCTCGTACCACTCGTTGAAAAAATTCAATCACAATTATCAACTGTACAAGCCTACATTATTATGACAGATAAAGATGAACTTCCAAAAACTATACTTCAGCCTGTATATCATTATGAAAAGCTATTAGAAGAAGGCGATCCAAATTTCCAATTTGTAAAAGATATTGATGAAAATACACCTGCTGGTATGTGTTATACGTCAGCAACTACAGGAAATCCAAAAGGTGTTGTATATACGCATCGTAGTACTGTTTTGCATTGTATGGCACTTGGTTTAGCGGATACAGCTGCCTTATCGGAAAGTGATGCGGCAATGGCGATTGTACCGATGTTCCATGTGAACGCTTGGGGACTTCCTTTCGCAGCTACTTGGTTTGGGTCAAAACAAGTTCTGCCAGGACCAATGTTTACGCCTAAAATTTTATTAGAAATGATCCAATCAGAAAAAGTGACGTTAGCTGCCGGTGTGCCGACAATTTGGCTTGGTGTATTACAAGAATTAGAAAATAATAGTTACGATTTATCTAGTATGACGAGAATATTATGCGGAGGTGCAGCTGCACCGAAAAGCGTTATTAAAGCATTTGAACAGAAACATAATGTTCCTTTCATTCATGCGTATGGGATGACGGAAACAAGTCCACTTGTAACACTTGCACGTTTAAAAAGTTATGAAACGGAATTATCGTATGAAGAGCAATTAGAAATCCGATCAAAACAAGGATATCTTGTACCTGGTGTAGAGATGAAAGTAGTCGGTACAAATGGTGAAGTAAAGTGGGATGGTACGGAGATGGGAGAACTATGTTTACGAGCACCATGGATCGCTGAAAGTTATTATAACGATGAGCGTACTGTTGAAGGTTTTCGTGATGGCTGGTTATATACAGGAGATGTCGTTACGGTTGATGAGGAAGGCTGCGTGAAAATTGTTGACCGTACGAAAGATGTTATTAAAAGCGGTGGAGAATGGATTTCCTCAGTTGACCTTGAAAATGCTTTAATGGCACATGATGCTATATTTGAAGCGGCTGTCGTTGCTGTACCTCATCCGCAGTGGCAAGAGCGACCGGTTGCCTGCGTTGTTCAAAAGAAAAATAGTGCAGTAACAAAAGAAGAAATATATGAGTTTTTAAAACCACAGTTTGCGAAGTGGTGGTTACCAGACGATATTGTATTTATGGAAGAAATACCGAAAACATCTGTTGGGAAGTTTTTAAAACAAGCGCTTCGGAAAGAACTTCAGCATTTGCATGAAGAGAAATAATTGAATTTATATTTGTAAACTGATTATAAAAATAAGTTGACAAAGGATGAGGAGAAAGATAATATAACTCCTATAATATGTTATCCAAAAATCATTTTAAGTTTACAAATAGGAGAAGCAAATATGAATACAAAAAACTTAGTTTTCGTCGCTTTATTTAGTTCTATTATGGGAGTATTAGGGTTAATACCCCCAATTGCTCTTTCTATCACACCAGTTCCAATTACATTACAATCACTTGGTGTTATGCTTGCTGGTGGACTGTTAGGATCACGTCTTGGTGCATTAAGTCAGCTTATTTTCTTACTTATTGTAGGAGTTGGAGCACCATTACTTGCTGGTGGACGAGGTGGTCCAGGTGTATTCGTTGGGCCAAGTGCAGGATACTTACTTGGTTATATCGTTGGAGCGTTTGTCATTGGTTATTTAATTGAGCGTTTACGTGAAGTTTCTATTATAAAAGTATTATGCATTAATATAATTGGTGGTATTTTCGTAGTTTATGTATTTGGTATTACTGTACAAGCTTTCTTAATGGGTGTTTCCGTATGGGAGACGATGAAAGTGAGTGCTGTGTTTTTACCAGGGGATTGTATAAAAGCAATTATTGCAGCAGTTCTTGTAACAAAATTACACCGTTCATTGAAACATATTATTACGCCTGCTCTAAAGAATAGGAAATATACAAATGCGGGATAAGAAAGAGAAGAAACACGTTTATTGCGTGTTTCTTTTTAGTATTTTGGAAAGAAAGGACGTCTCAAATGGGGATTACAAAAGAATATAAAAAGCATGCTTCTTTACAACCGAATAAAATAGCGATAAAGGAATGTGATCGAGTTTTAACATATAAAGAATGGTTTGAGTCAGTGTGTAAAGTAGCAAGCTGGTTGAATGAAAAAGGATCGAAGAATAAAACGATAGCAATCATATTAGAAAATCGTATAGAGTTTTTACAACTATTCGCTGGTGCTGCTATGGCCGGATGGGTTTGTGTGCCACTAGATATAAAGTGGAAACAAGATGAGCTCAAAGAAAGAATTGCAATTAGTAATCCGGATATGATTGTGACAGAGAGATATAAGTTAAATGATCTACCTGGTGAAGAAGGAAGAGTAATTGAAATTGATGAGTGGAAAAGGATGATTGAGAAATATCTTCCTACATATTTCCCTATAGAAAATGTACAAAATGCTCCTTTTTATATGGGATTCACATCAGGATCGACTGGGAAAGCAAAAGCGTTTTTACGTGGGCAACAATCGTGGGTTCATAGTTTCGATTGTAATATACATGACTTTCATATGAAAAAAGAAGATTCTATTTTAATAGCTGGGACGCTCGTTCATTCTCTTTTCTTATATGGCGCAATAAGTGCATTATATGTAGGGCAAACAGTGCACATTATGAGAAAGTTTATTTCAGATCAAGTGCTGGATAAGTTAGAAACGGAACATATTTCAGTCATGTATACAGTTCCGACAATGCTTGAATCTTTATATAAAGAAAATAGAGTAATAGAAAATAAAATGAAAATTATTTCGTCTGGAGCGAAATGGGAAACTGAGGCAAAAGAAAAAATAAAGAATATATTTCCGTATGCAAAAAGATATGAATTTTATGGTGCATCAGAGCTAAGTTTTGTAACAGCACTAGTCGAGGAAGAAAGTAAAAGAAAGCCGAATTCAGTAGGGAAACCTTGTCACAATGTGCAGGTTAGAATATGTAATGAAGCAGGAAAAGAAGTACCGAACGGCGAGATAGGAACTGTTTATGTGAAAAGTGATCAGTTTTTTATGGGATACATAATAGATGGGGTTTTAGCACGGGAGTTGAATGCAGATGGCTGGATGACAGTGCGCGATGTAGGTTATGAAGATGAAGAAGGATTTATTTATATTGTCGGTAGAGAGAAGAATATGATTTTATTTGGAGGAATTAATATTTTCCCAGAAGAAATAGAAAGTGTATTACATGAACATCCAGCTGTTGATGAAATAGTTGTAATTGGTATGGAAGATAGTTACTGGGGTGAAAAACCTGTCGCGATCGTAAAAGGAAGTGCTACGAAGCAACAATTAAAGAGTTTTTGCTTACAACGATTATCTTCGTTTAAAATACCGAAAGAATGGCATTTTACAGATGAAATACCGTATACAAATAGCGGGAAAGTTGCTCGTATTGCAGCAAAAAGTATGATTGGAAATCGGGAGAAAATATATGAATAGGGCGGTTATTGTAGAAGCGAAAAGAACACCTATTGGTAAGATTAATGGGATGTTGAAAGACTATGAAGTTCAGCAATTAGCCGCACCACTGCTTTCATTTCTAGGTAAAGGAATTGAGAAGGAAATAGACGATGTTATATTAGGGAATGTTGTTGGACCAGGAGGGAATGTTGCGAGATTGTCTGCTTTAGAGGCAGGACTTGGCTATCATATTCCTGGTGTAACGATTGACCGGCAATGTGGTGCCGGATTGGAAGCGATTCGCACCGCATGTCATTTCATTCAAGGCGGGGCCGGTAAGTGCTATATCGCCGGAGGAGTAGAGAGTACAAGTACGTCACCTTTTCAAAATAGAGCGCGATTTTCACCTGAAACAATTGGTGATCCTAATATGGGAGTAGCGGCTGAATATGTTGCAGAACGTTATAACATAACGAAAGAAATGCAAGACGAGTACGCTTGCCTTAGTTATAAACGAACACTGCAAGCGTTAGAAAAAGGATATATACATGATGAAATATTGTCTTTTAATGGATTATTAGATGAATCTATAAAGCCAGAAATGAATTATGAACGAATCATTAAAAGAACAAAACCCGCATTTTTACAAAATGGTACAGTAACGGCAGGTAATTCATGCGGTGTAAATGATGGGGCATGTGCCGTTCTTGTCATGGAAGAGGGGCAAGCCAAAAAATTAGGATACAAGCCAGTTCTTCGTTTCGTTCGTAGTGCTGTAGTTGGAGTGAATCCAAACCTTCCGGGAACTGGTCCAATATTTGCAGTGCACAAATTATTAAAAGAAATGAATGTAAAGGTAGAAGACATCGATTATTTTGAAATAAATGAAGCGTTTGCTTCAAAAGTTGTAGCTTGTGCAAAGGAGTTACAAATTCCGTACGAAAAAGTAAATGTAAATGGTGGTGCAATTGCGCTCGGTCATCCGTACGGTGCATCTGGATCTATGCTTGTAACGCGTTTGTTTTATCAAGCGCAAAGAGAGCATATGAAGTATGGAATCGCGACATTAGGAATAGGGGGCGGGATAGGGCTTGCGCTATTATTTGAGAAAGTAGAAGACTAGAAAGGAACTAGTTTTCTACTTTTTGAGGAACATAAACATTGCTACCAGGCTTTGCTTTTATTTCGTTCCAAGTAGCGATAGCATCAGCTTTTGATTTTCCTTTGTTATTTGGATCTTCGAAAAAGTCGCGAGTAAAGCGATTATATTCAAACTGCGCGCTGATCGTTGTTTTATAAGACGGGTCTTTTTTTCGTTCGTTTTCCTCATACCAAAACGTTATTGCGTCTTCATATGTTTTTCCAACATTCTCTTTAAAAAATTTTTGAAGAGCTACTGTAAAACGGAAGTTTGCTCCGATTTTTTCTTTGAAAAAAGCCCGTACATCTTCGCTACAGCGGTGATTTTCAGTAATAACAGTTTGAAGAGAAAGATCTTTATAAGAAAGAGAAATTTTACTCACCTTGTGATAAGAACTGTTTTTTAATACTTTTCCCGTTGTTAAATAATGTGAGATACGCTCGGTTATTTCGATCTTAGAACCACTAGCTGGTAAACCATACTCACGACAAAATGTTTGGAGTTCTGCTTTTAACCAATAATAGCTTTGGAAATCTTCAAGTGATATAGACTTTGTTAAAGATGGACGCATGAATGTAACAACTTCTTTCTTCCATAATTTTCTTTAATTATAAAACATACGTTCTTTTTGTGGAAGGATTTATTTGTAAATTTAATAGGGAGAGGAGATTGTATATGGAAAATGTAATGCAAGTTCGTGTTACGGGAATTTTAATTGAAGTTGAAAAAGTATTGCTAGTAAAGCAAAAAGTTGCTAATCGGAATTGGTCTTTACCGGGGGGAAGGGTAGAGAATGGTGAAACGTTAGAAGAAGCAATGATTCGAGAAATGAGAGAAGAAACAGGATTGGAAGTTAAGATTAAGAAGCTATTATATGTTTGTGATAAACCAGATGCTCTCCCGTCTCTATTACATATTACGTTTTTGCTTGAAAGGATTGAAGGTGAAATTACGCTACCTTCTAACGAGTTTGATCATAATCCAATTCATGATGTGCAAATGGTACCGATTAAAGATTTAAGTCAGTATGGTTTTTCGGAAACTTTTATTTCTCTTATAAGTGAAGGTTTTGTAAATGCAGGGAGTTATCAAGGGTTAAAACGAAATATAGGTCTATAAATATAGTGGAAGGATAGCCGTTAGCTATCCTTCATAAACATGTTTTAGACTTCTGACTGTAAAGAAGAAATAAGTTGATTTAAAAACTCATCCCCGCTCATAGGCGCTTTCCCGCCACCACGAGCACTCTTTTTATTTCCACCACCTTTTCCTTCAATGGCAGGAAGTGCATCTTTTAAAAGAGCATTCATATCGTATGATACTGATTTTCCGCAAGCGAGGATGCATTGTAATTTGTCATCGTTTTCAATAACGAAATATGTAATGGCATGCTCTTGTTGTTCTGTAATAATAGCGGATAGCTTTGCGATTTCTTGTATAGAACGATTTATAAATACTTTAGAAATAAGTATGTCAGCATGGATTTCTGTAGGGTGTTGAAGTAGTTCATTTGCTTCTGCATATAATAATTTTTCAGTCATTGTTTGCATTGCTTTTTCATTTTCTTTTTGAGAAGTAAGAAGTTGTGCTACTTTTGCTGGAATATCAGCTTCGCTACTGTTTAATTGTTTAGAAACATCCTTCATAATCTGTTGCTGTTGTCCCATTAATTTAAGTGTACGCCAACCAGCGATAAATGTTAATCGTATGCCGCCTTTATTACGTTCCCATCCTAGTACTTGAATAGGCCCTACTTCACCTGTACGTTTCGGATGCGTTCCACCACAGCCGTTATAATCAAAGTTTTCGATCATAACAACGCGTATATTTTCTGTCATAGTCGGTTCTTTGCGAAGTGGTAATGTTTTCGCTTCTTCTAAGTTCATCCATTTAATAAGAATTGGATGATTTTCAAAAACAATTTTGTTCGCAATTTGTACTGCTTTTTCAACCGTTTCTGCATGTAAATTTTCTGTTTCTAAATCAATTGTTACCGTTTCTTTACCAAGATGGAATCCAATCGTAGGTATGTTAAAATAATCCCAAAAAGCAGCAGATAAAATGTGCTGAGCCGCATGTTGTTGCATATGATCAAAACGGCGCTCCCAATTAATTTTACCTTCTACTTCTTCTGTATGTAATTGTTCTGCAATGAAGTGGCGGATTTCTTCGTCGACTTCTTCAACACCAAGTACAGCAATGCCATTTAAAGTTCCAGTATCATGGGGTTGCCCGCCACCTGTTGGATAAAATGCCGTTTCGTTTAAAATAACGTATAAGTTACCGTCTTTATCATAATCTTGCTTTATAACTTTTGTAGTAAAGTCTTGCTTATAAGCATCAGTGTAATATAATTTTTGCTCCAATTTTCTTTCCCCTTTCGTGTTCGCTAGTTTCATTGTAAAGCAATCGAAATTAGTTTCCTAATATTTCAGAAGAAAGAAACTATTTTTAGAATTTTCTTGCTATAATAAGAGGAAGAAAATGCGGGGGTGGAATGAATATGTTATATGAAAACGGCGTAGATAAACTACTTAGTTTAAGCAAAAATATTTCTGAATTGTATCGAGAATTAAATGAAATGACCCGGATTTTAACGGATTGTAATCGAGAAAGTGTGAAGTTTGATCGGTTATATGTAAAAGAGGTACTGTGGAAGAAAGAAGATGTAATAGAAAAATATGACCAGCTACTTGTGCAACTTTGTATAAATGAATGCTTTGATTTAAAAAGTGTCATTACAGGGGAATATAAGTATACATATGAAGAAGTAGAAAACATCGTTTTACAATTTAATGAGAAGTATAATGTTGCAATTTTAATTAAAGATGTTTGTAAAGAATTACAGTTTACATATGGCATAGATATGGATATAACGAGAACTGCTCGGGTAACAACATCTCAAGTATAAAAAGGGAAAGAAAGCAGATCCTTTGCTTTCTTTTTTTATGTAAGAACAGGGAGAGTAGGTTTAAAGATGAAGGGGAAGTTAAAGCATATTCATCCACTTGGAATGAGTATTATTTTAGGGACATTGTTTGCTAGATTTGCTACTTCAATGAGTATTCCTTTTTTAGCAATTTATTTAACAACTGTTAAAGGTGTATCAGCTGGAATGACGGGTGCTATTATCGGAACGAGTGCACTTGTTGGAGTGTTTGCTAGTTTTATTGGAGGGAATTTATCTGATCGATTCGGTCGAAATATGATTATAATATGGTCCATGATCGTTTGGGTGTTTGTATTCATAGGTTTTTCACTTGCAGATCATGTTTTAAGTTTCTTTTTATTAAATGCTTTGAATGGATTATGTAGGTCCTTTTTTGAACCCACGTCAAGAGCATTATTATCAGATTTAACGAAACCAGAGTATCGGTTACTCGTATATAATTTGCGTTACGGTGCAATCAATGTTGGAGTAGCGATTGGCCCACTTGTCGGATTACAAATTGGAAGCGCAAAATCTACAATTCCTTTTTTAGTAGCAGCTGGAGTATATATTCTATATACAGCTATATTAGCGTTCCAATTTAAGAAGTATCCCATTGACAAAAAGAAAGTGAATACAGAAAAGCCTGTCACAATGTTAAATGCAATTCGCATTTTGCGAAAGGATGTCGTATTTTTAGTTGCTTTAGTTGGTATTATTTTGAGTAATTGTGGTTTTTCTCACTTAACGACAACAGTATCTCAATATTTTGCAAATGCACATATATTCCAGGATGGAGTGAAATTATTTTCATATATGCTCGCTTTAAATGCGATTGTTGTAGTCGTAATTCAATACCCTGTTATTCAAATGTGTAAGAAGTATACACCGTTAGTATCCATTATGGTGGGAACTTTATTTGTGAGCGGGGGATTGTTTGGATTTGGAATAGTAGAATCTACGCTAGGTGCTGCCATTTGTACAATTATTTTTACAATTGGAGAAGTTCTCATGTTTTCAATGACGGATGTATTTATAGATGATATAGCTGTTCCACATTTAAAAGGGACATATTTTGGAGCAATGGGGTTTTCGGGGATTGGAGCAGTAATAGGTCCATGGTTTGGGGGCGTACTTCTCGATTATTACGGGTACCAAAATGGATTTGTAGTATTTTCAGCGCTAGCTATATTTTCAACTGTAGCGTTTCCAGTTCTGTTAGTTACGAAAGGTTTATTGAAAAAAAGATATGATGGAAATTCTAATATGGAAGTACATGCGAAATAAAATAAGCCCCAGTAGACGACTGGGGCTTATCTTTGTATTTATTTTAATTCTCAATTTGAAAAAGAACTTTCTCTTCATGTTTATTAGCTACTTCGTTTTTGGAAATATGAATGGCTAAAAATCCATTCTCTAAGCAGGCTAGCATCTTCTTATAAATAATATTAGCGGGTAAAGGAATGTTCCGCTGCAAAGAAATATTTTTATGAAGTATGCAAATGTTTAGGCCTGTCTCCATCTTTTTAATAACTACATTTTGTTCAGTTACATTTGGTACATCTGTTTCCAAAATGTATTCTTGTTCAGTTTCACAAAGATCAATATGAATTTGATTTGGGAAACTAAAGTTACTACAAGAATCAGAACAAAATTGATCCATCCATTCTTCGAAACCATCAACATGAAAAAGACAATCCTTCTTTTTCTTGCCCATGTAAGACACCCTCCGTAAAATCTCAATTCATACTATGTTATGCATGAATGAAGTAAGGGTGAAGAATAAATGGAAAAATATAAACATTGTATGTGGCAAAGGTAGCTAGTGTGAACCTATTGTTTTACATATCATGATGTGCATGATTTTTTTGGCGTGAATGGTTACGGTTTTTTACTTTATGAGATCCGCTTAATGGTTCAGGTTGTCCTTTTTTTTCTTTCGCTTCACGATTGTTTTTGCCCATTGTATGTGACACCTCCTCTTTCTCTTTAGAATGAGAGAAGTTTGCAAATTTATACGAGAATGTTTTTAGAAAAAAAGGTAAAGATAAATGGGACTAACTATTATGGAAAGGGGATTGTATAATGCCATATCATAAAGACAAACAACAAGCATTTCAAGCAGCTCAGCAAGGTGTTACACAAGCAGAAAATGCATTTAACAACATTGTGAAAAATGATCCAAACTACGGTCATGATTTAAAAGAGTTACGCCAAGAGGTTCAGGAGGCGTATGAACAGATTCAAAATGCACTAGAAGTAGCTTCGGAAACACAACGCCCACAACTTGAGCAATACGAAAATAATCTTCAAAATATTATGCAGCATGTAGATCAATTAGAAAAGTAAATGAGGTTGTTGTGTATTCGACAACCTTATTACTTTAATGAATGTTATGTTAAAACGGAAAATTTTTCTATTCGTTTTTTCTTTACTATGCGCAGTACATATATTTCAAGTTGAAAAAGTGGAAGCGAAAATGTTGCTCAGAAAAGAGCTAGAACCAACTGGCTATGTAACATGGGAAGTACCTAATAATGAAAAGATTATTGCCATTACATTTGATGATGGACCAGATCCAACTTATACACCACAAATTTTAAATTTATTACGTCAATATAAAGCAGAAGCGACATTTTTTATGATTGGATTTCGAGTTCAGCGTAATCCATATTTAGTGAAACAAGTGTTAAAAGAGGGACATGAAATTGGAAATCATACGATGAATCATTTATATGCGAGTAATTCATCGGATGAAAAATTAGAAAATGATATTTTAGATGGAAAGAAATATTTTAAAAAATGGGTGAAAGAACCTTTGCTATTCCGTCCACCTGGCGGATATATTAACGATGCTGTATTTAAAACAGCGAAAGAAGCTGGGTATCAAACTGTTCTATGGTCGTGGCATCAAGACCCACGTGATTGGGCGAATCCTGGGGTTGGATCCATTGTGAATCATGTTCTGAAAAATGCTAAAAGTGGAGATATTGTATTGTTACATGATGGAGGAAATGATCGTAGTCAAACAGTATCGGCACTTGCAAAAATTTTGCCTGAGCTGAAAAAGCAGGGGTATCGATTTGTAACTGTTTCGGAATTATTACGTTATAAACATTAGAAAAAATCCCAAAAGGTGTATGTTCCTTTTGGGATTTTTCGTTATTGGTTCTTTTTACATTTCTTATTATTTTGTCGCTCTGCAGGAGTTAAATTCTCATTTGCAAACTCTTCGTTATAACCAGCACCTTGTCCTTGTGCGGATGCAGCATTCATTCCTGAAATAGTATGATTTGCTTTTCGTTTACCCATTTTATTTCACCTCTATAACATTTTTTGTATGTTGAATGATGAGCAGTTCATAGTATGTATGAACTGTAAGTAAACCGCTAATAAAGCACTTTACTTTATGGTAATAGTATTCATAAGGAGCATGAAAGCTATTCAAATTTAGAAACATAAAGAAAACTTATGATAATCTATAAGTTTCTTATTATTTACTTATTTAGAAAGTTGTAATAAGATATTATCGTAAGGTATTGAAAAGTTTGTCTACATTTTATATTCAGACAACTTAGTCACGTTTAACAGGGGGGAAACATAATGGTCAAACATAATCCATTTCAATCACGTGCAACTTTTGAAGTAGATGGAAAAACGTATCATTATTATGATTTGAAAGCGCTTGAAAATGCAGGGGTTGGCAACGTATCTCAATTACCATATTCCGTGAAAGTTTTACTTGAATCAGTACTTCGTCAAGTAGACGGACGTGTAATCACAGAAGAGCATGTTACAAATTTAGCAAAATGGGGAACGAAAGATGTGCAAGATATCGATGTTCCATTTAAACCATCTCGTGTAATTTTACAAGATTTCACTGGTGTTCCAGCTGTTGTAGATTTGGCTTCGCTTCGTAAAGCAATGGCAGACATGGGTGGGGATCCTGATAAAATTAATCCTGAAATTACTGTAGACCTTGTAATCGATCACTCGGTACAGGTTGATAGAGCGGGTACAGCAGACGCGCTTGCATTCAACATGGACTTAGAGTTTAAACGTAATGAAGAGCGTTATAAATTTTTAAGCTGGGCACAAAAATCATTCGATAACTATCGTGCGGTTCCACCAGCAACAGGTATTGTACACCAAGTAAACCTTGAATATTTAGCACCAGTTGTTCATGCTGTGAAAAATGCTGAAGGTGACTTAGTTGCATACCCGGATTCATTAGTTGGAACAGACTCACATACAACAATGATTAACGGTATCGGTGTTCTTGGATGGGGCGTTGGTGGTATTGAAGCAGAAGCAGGAATGCTTGGACAGCCTTCATACTTCCCAGTACCTGAAGTAATCGGTGTGAAATTAACTGGTACACTTCCAAGTGGCACTACAGCAACTGACGTTGCATTAAAAGTAACACAAGTATTACGTCAAAAAGGTGTAGTTGGTAAATTCGTTGAGTTCTTCGGTAATGGACTAAAGAGCATGCCTTTAGCTGACCGTGCAACAATTTCAAATATGGCACCAGAATACGGCGCAACTTGTGGATTCTTCCCAATCGATGATATTTCATTAGAATACTTACGTTTAACAGGTAGAGATGAAGAGCAAATTCGCGTTGTTGAAGAATACTGTAAAGCAAATGGCTTATTCTATACAGCAGACAGCAAAGATCCAATCTACACGGATCTTGTTGAAATTGATTTAAATACAATCGAATCTAACCTTTCTGGACCGAAACGCCCACAAGATTTAATTCCACTTTCAGATATGAAAGATGCGTTCCACAAAGCTGTTGTAGCACCAGTTGGAACACAAGGACTTGGATTTAATGAGCAAGAGTTCGATAAAGAAGTGAAGGTTACATTAGAAGATAAAGAAGTAACGATGAAAACAGGTGCAATTGCAATCGCTGCAATTACAAGCTGTACAAATACATCAAACCCATACGTATTAATTGGGGCAGGTTTAGTTGCGAAGAAAGCAATTGAAAAAGGACTTGTAGTACCTGAGTACGTAAAAACGTCATTAGCGCCAGGATCTAAAGTTGTTACAGAGTACTTAGATAAATCAGGTTTAACAACATATTTAGATCAACTAGGTTTCCAAACAGTTGGTTACGGCTGTACGACTTGTATCGGTAACTCTGGTCCATTAGCAGACGAACTAGAAGAAGCAATCGCAGCAAACGACTTACTAGTAACATCTGTTTTATCTGGTAACCGTAACTTTGAAGGTCGTATTCACCCACTTGTAAAAGCGAACTATTTAGCATCACCACCACTTGTTGTGGCATATGCACTTGCAGGTACTGTTGATATTGATCTGAAAAATGATGAAATCGGTAAAGATGCAAATGGCAATGCTGTTTACTTCAACGATATTTGGCCATCAGCTAAAGAAATTGAAGATGTAGTTCAAAACGTTGTTACATCTGAACTGTTCAAGAAAGAATATGCACAAGTATTTAACAGCAATGAGCGTTGGAATGAAATTCAAACTTCAAACGAAGCTTTATATACTTGGGATAATGATTCAACATACATTCAAAACCCACCGTTCTTTGAAGGATTATCTAAAGAGCCAGGTGAAGTTGAAACATTATCAGGCTTACGCGTAGTTGGTAAATTTGGTGATTCTGTAACGACAGACCATATTTCACCAGCAGGTTCAATCGGTAAGCACACACCAGCTGGACGCTACTTATTAGAGAACGGCGTACAACCAGTTGACTTCAACTCTTACGGTTCTCGTCGTGGTAACCATGAAGTTATGATGCGTGGTACATTCGCGAACATCCGTATTAAAAACCAAATCGCACCAGGAACAGAAGGCGGATATACAACATATTGGCCAACTGGTGAAGTAACATCAATCTATGATGCTGCTATGAAATATAAAGAAGATGGCACAGGCCTTCTAGTTGTTGCAGGTAAAGATTACGGTATGGGAAGTTCTCGTGACTGGGCTGCGAAAGGTACAAACTTATTAGGTATTAAAGCAGTAATCGCAGAAAGCTTCGAGCGTATCCACCGTAGTAACTTAGTATTAATGGGCGTATTACCACTACAATTTAAAGATGGCGAAAGCGCTGAAACATTAGGTCTTGTTGGTAACGAGTCATTTGAAATTCAAATCGACAAAACAGTTAGACCACGTGATCTAGTAAAAGTAGTTGCAACCGATTTAGATGGCAACGAAAAACAATTTGAAGTAGTAGCTCGTTTCGATAGTGAAGTTGAAATTGACTACTACCGTCACGGTGGTATTCTGCAAATGGTTCTTCGTGAGAAAATCGAAGAGTCTAAAGTGTCGAACTAAATAATTGAAATGAACGATAAGGAAGCTAACAACTGTTAGCTTCCTTATTTTATGGAAAGGGATGAAACCATTTGGTTTCATCCCTTTCTTTTTACTATAAAAAACGGAGGAAATGTCATGAAAGAATATAAAAGAATATTGTTACCGTTACAGAAAGAAAAAATATTAGTAATAGCAGCTGTATGCAGTGGGCTTTTTGCAGCTATTTTAAATTTATCCCGTCCACTATTCATGGGGCTAATTGTAGATAACCTTATTCAACGAGAGGTAAAGGAGGCGTACCTTTACATTACTTTGTTTGCAGTTAGTCACTTGTTGATGTGGGTGAACAATCTTTCATTTGATTATGTAAGCACCAAAGCGAGTCAGCGAATATTACGAGAGAAGCGTATAGATGTATTGCGTCATTTTTTCTTATTACCATTTGAAGAGAGTGAGAAAATCAAACAAGGAGAGTTAGAAACTTTAGTCGTATCTGATATTCCGAACTGGGTCAGGTTATATGATTCTATATTAATAGAATATATACATGCCATTTCGCAATTTATCGGTGCGATCATAGCGCTGCAACATATAGATACACAGTTCATCTGGTGGATAACTCCGTTTTTATTTCTAAGTGCAGTTGTTCCAATGATTATGGGCAAAAAGGTAAGAAATATCGCAAGTATTGCTCAAAAAAATCAATCAAGTGTTGTAGAGATGGTTTCACAGTTTGTAAAAGGTGCACAAGATTTACGTAGTTTGCAAAAAGAAAAATGGGCTATTGGCTTATTTAAAGGAGTAACGGTACAATCTTATAAAACAGAAGTAAAGAAGACGATGATGCAACACTGTATTGGAGTAGTTGGAACAGTGATTGAAACAGGAGCATATATCGTTGTTCTTATTATAGGTGCGCAAAAAATAATGCAGGGCGAAATGGAGGTTGGTTCACTTGTTGCAGTTTTAGTGACAATAGAGATGCTCTTTTTCCCTGTCCGTTATGTGGGAGATTTATTAATGATGACACAAGTTGCAGCTGCTTCGGCAAGTAGAGTTTTTTCCTTTTTAGATAAACGAGTGGCAAATAGTAATGTAGAAAGAGCGATGGGGATGACAATAACAAATGTTTCATTTCAGGAAAATGATGAAGAGAAATGCAGAATTCATAATATTGATTTGCAAATTAACCCTGGTGAACTCATTATGATCGTAGGGGAAAGTGGAGCAGGAAAAACAACGCTTTTAAAATTAATGACAGGCTTGTATAAACCATCTAACGGTAGCATTGTTTATTATGGTCAAAAGGCTCGTATGACTACAGTGTGGCATGAACCTCGATTCTTTCGGACGACAGTAAAAGAGAATATGTATTTCGGGGAAGTGGGCTTAGAAAACCAGTTAGAAAAAAATATTGAACTTATAAATGTGAAGCCGATAATTAGAGATTTACCTAAAGGGATTCAAACTGTACTACATAAAAGTGGTGAAGAGTTTTCGGGAGGAGAAAGAAAACGTCTTGCATTATTACGAGCAATTGGTTCAAATCCGAATCTTATTATTTTAGATGAACCGACTGCCGGGTTAGATCCGAGCAATCAAGAAGTTGTTTGGGATATGATTGAAGGACTAGGAAGAGATGTAACGAGAATTGTGGCGACACATGATGTAGAGAAAGTGATACTAGCGGATCGTGTTGTCATAATGAGAGAAGGAAGTATTGTTGCATGTGGAAGTCCTGAAAAATTAATAAATAGTCATTCATTTTGAAAGAGATGTGAATAAAGAGCAGTGCTCTTATCTTTATTCAACGTCATTTATTTGATATTCGATAGATTCTGAATGGTTCAGATCTACGTTAAAAGTAGCAGTCATAAGGAAAGTTGCAATTCCAAGAATTAAGAAAAGGACGAATGAGACTAGAGAAACATAGAGACAAATACGCCCTACTTTCTTTTTTTCAAGATCTTTACTAAAGAGTGAAATGATCCATGTAATAATACCGACTGGGTATAAAAGAAAACTAAGAATATATAATGTTGTTTTTTCGAATGAATTCATAAACAATCCCCCTTTTGTGGTAGGTTTATAACTACGAGAGTAAAAAGGTGAATGGGTCCATAAGAAGATAAGCAACACTTCATCCGTTTGTCTAATTATATGATAAAAAGGAAGGAATTACACTTCAAATAAGAATATTCCAATTATTTTGACTGTGAATATTTCCAAGCTTGTCCGTATAAGCTAAAATAAGGTATATAGCATTTGAATGGATATATTAAAAGAAGATAAACACGTTAGGGTGATATAAAATGTGGCGGAAGCTTATGATTATTGTAGTGTTACTTTGTTTAGCGGGATATGCAGCTTATGAACAGTTTGGTAAAAGCGATCAGGCGGCCCAAGGAGAGCAAGAAAAAAGTGAAGCTGCTATGAAAGAGATGATTGCAAGTAATGGTATTGAAATAGGGAAGAGTGCGCCGGACTTTGAATTAACGAAGTTAGATGGAACGAATGTAAAGTTATCAGATTTAAAAGGAAAGAAAGTGATTTTAAACTTTTGGGCAACGTGGTGTGGACCTTGCCAACAAGAAATGCCTGATATGGAGGCTTTCTATAAAGAACATAAAGAAAATGTAGAAATTTTAGCAATAAATTATACACCTTCAGAAAAAGGTGGGGGAGTAGAAAAGGTAAGTAATTTTGCAAAGGAAAAAGGAATTACTTTTCCTATTTTATTGGACAAAAATATTGATGTGACAACAGCGTATAAAGTAATTACGATCCCAACTTCGTATTTTGTAGATACAAAAGGTGTCATTCAAGATAAGTTTATTGGACCGATGACGCAAAAAGAGATGGAGAAACGGATTGCTAAATTAAAATAATGGTGAAAAGGTAGAGGTGGAAAGTAACCATTTCTGCCTTTTCTTTTTCAAGTAGTGAAAGCTTCGTGATATGATAAAAGAAATATAAACGTTTAGAGATAAAGGAGTGTATTTGGAGTGGGGAATATATCCTTACCGTTAGATTATGTTGTAATTGATTTTGAAACAACAGGATTTAACCCTTATAATGATAAAATTATTCAAGTAGCAGCAGTGAAATATCGTAATCATGAGCTAGTAGATCAATTCGTGTCATACGTGAACCCAGAGCGTCCAATTCCAGGCCGAATAACGAGCTTAACAGGTATTACAAATTATCGTGTTTCAGATGCACCGACAATTGAAGAAGTGTTACCTTTATTTTTAGCATTTTTACATACAAATGTTATTGTGGCTCATAACGCTTCTTTTGATATGCGCTTTTTGAAAAGCAATGTCAATATGCTTGGATTACCGGAACCTAAAAATAAAGTGATTGATACTGTGTTTTTAGCAAAGAAATATATGAAGCACGCGCCTAATCATAAACTTGAAACGTTAAAGCGAATGCTTGGCATTCGTTTAAGTTCTCATAATGCATTTGATGATTGTATTACCTGTGCAGCTGTTTATCAAAAATGTGCATCTATTGAGGAAGAAACAAAGAGAAAATCAAATAAAGACGTACTTGATGAAACTGTGGTATATGAAGTATTAAAAGAAATGCTTGTACGAAATAAACGTAATATTGAATGGATTCGTTACATGAATGTAGGGAATTATTTAGATATAAAAGCTTTTTATCCGGTTATGAGATTAAAAGTAAAAGGTCGAAAGAAATATGTATTAACAGATATATTAGAAGATGATGTGAAAGAAATATGTACGAGCTTACAATGTGAACCGGCGTTAAAAAGTGAAGCTGGTAATACGAGAATTATGCTGAATAGCGTAGAAGATGTTTTAAAATTAGAAAGTTATATTTTAGAACAGTATGATTTCGTACTACAAGCGCTCCATGATTATAAAGAAAATGAAACGAATGCAGATGAAAAACTGAAAGAGTATTTAAATGTTATGGTATAAAAAACTCCGTATACAATTTATTGTATACGGAGTTTTTTTAGGAGTATTAAAACATAAAATTTTCTTGCAAATCTGATTAAAGAGTTTTTCATTTGCTCATACTATGTAATAAGAAAGTAAAGGAGAGAGGGTGAACAGCATGAGAAGAAGTCGCCGTAAATCATTTGACGAACTTGTGAAAGAAAATAAACAACAATTATTAAGCGATCGTGATGCAATCGATCGTATTGAAGAACGTATTGAAAAACGTTATGAAATGAAACTTTTTAAGCAAGCTGAATAATTCTTAACACTAGTACGATACTAGTGTTAAGGAGGCGATAGTAATGGGTAATCCGAAAAAGAATTCAAAAGACTTTGCACCGAATCATATTGGAACACAATCAAAAAAAGCTGGTGGCAATAAAGGAAAGCAAATGCAAGACCAAACGGGCAAACAACCGATTGTTGATAACGGTTAAAGAAAAGGAGAATATTACATTCTCCTTTTTTATGTATAAATTTGAGGCAAGATAGGTAACTTAAGATGGTGTGTATATACAATATTAGGAGGGAAGTACATGCCAAATCCAGATAATCGAAGTGACAACGCTGAAAAGTTACAAGAAATGGTGCAAAATACAATTGATAACTTTAATGAAGCAAAAGAAACAGCGGAACTTTCTAATGAAAAAGATCGTGCTGCTATTGAAGCAAAAAATCAAAGACGTTTAGAAAGTATTGACTCATTAAAAAGTGAAATCAAAGATGAATCTTAACAGAATGTACAAAAAGGGCTGACTTATGTCAGCCCTTTTTTGTAATCGTAAAGTTTTCAACGAGTAAACGCCAATTTTGCGGGAATGGTAAACCTATCTTCCAATAGCTAATACCGCCTATACCTTGTTCTTTCATTAAATTGAATTTACTTTGAACAGACCGTGAATCTTCAAACCAAACTTCGTGTTGTACACCATTTTCATCGAAATAATTAAAATGAGGAGCTTGAGCTGTGAAATCATAGCGGATAGGAACATTGTATTTACGAGCTAGTGCAACAGCTGCAATAGAGCTAATTGCTTTTGCAGGTGGATTTCCTTCTTTGAATGGAAGTTTCCAATCGAAACCGTATAAATTTTGCCCCATCATAATTTTTTGTGGAGGCATTTGAGATTTTGCATATTGAAGTACTTCTTTTACAGGACCGATAGGAGAGATCGCCATCGGTGGCCCGCCTTGCCATCCCCAGTCATATGTCATAATGACGACGAAATCAACAATTTGTCCTTGTGCTTTATAATCGTGAGCTTCGAAAAATTTTCCCTTTTGATTTGAACTTGTTTTCGGTACAAGCGTTGTGCTTAGCGTGTATCCATTAGGTAATCGTGTTTTTACATTTCGTAAAAAACGATTATACGCTTCACGATCTTCAGGTGCCACACTCTCGAAATCAAAATGAATGTCTCGCATACCGTACTTCTCAGCAGTTTGCAAAATGTTTGTAATAAATTTATTTTGGATTGTTGCGTCCCGTAAAATAACTGATGTCAGATCGGCACTGAAATTTCCATTTTCAATATTTGTAATAACAAGCATAGGGATGGTGTTGCCTTGCGTTGCAATATTAGCGATTTTAGCTGTTTCGGTTGGTTCTTTTAATGTACCATCTCTTTTGGCTTCAAAACTAAAGTAGGCTAAATACGTTAAAAATGGGTTGATAGCACGTGTAGCATTTACCAAACTTTCTTTTATTGGAATTGTTGAAGGTTGTAAATAAGCGATGGATTCTACCGCTCGTTTTGTCCCTTTCGGTATATATAATTGCTGTCCAACATGGAGAATGGATTTTAAAGATAAGTTATTAACTTTAGCTAAACTAGCGAGAGGAACGTTATATGTCTGAGAGATTCGATATAGGCTATCGCCAGGCTGTACATAATAATTATTCCCTTTCGTATTCACGATCAGTGCCTGACCAACAACGAGTGTTTCAGCTGGATTTAATCCATTGTCTTTTACTATCTCGTTAGGTGTTGATCCATATTTTGATGCCAAGCTATATACGCTATCACCGCTACGAACAGTTACAATTTGAATCATATGCTTGCTCCTTTCAGTAAAAGATTCACTGTTTTTATTTTATTTTTGTTGTCACTGTATTATGATTAAATGTATGCAAGGCAGCAGAAGTGAAAGAAGGCGAATACATATGTTTGTAGCAGAACATGAAGTTGAAATCCGTTATGCGGAAACAGATCAAATGGGTGTTGTTTACCATTCAAACTATTTGGTGTGGCTGGAATTAGGTCGCACGAAACTTATACAAGATTTAGGTTTTTCATATGTTGAAATGGAGAAAGAGGGTATTATTTCTCCTGTGTTAGATTTGCAAATTTCATATCGTAAAGCGATGCGTTACGGTGAAAAAGCAATTGTGAAAACATGGGTGGACACTGTGAGCCCGCTTCGCGTGGTATATGGTTATGAAATATATAACGGCGAAGGTGAACTTTGTATTACCGCAAGTACGACGAATATTTGTGCGAAAAAAGAAGGGTTCAGGCCCGTATCATTTAAAAAGTTCTATCCTGAGTGGTATGCGAAATATGAGGAAATTAAGAAAAAATAAAAAACGTGGCAGAAGCCACGTTTTTTCTATTTTTCATAATTAAATTGCGGGAAATCATCACCGTCGTTAAATGTAACAACTAAATTATGTCCATCGAAGAACCACTCATCATCGCTTTCAATAAAGAAGTTAATATCTTCTTCTTGAATTTGAACAGCAGGGTGTGCAGGGTCATCTTTACGAATACCTAAAGAAAGTCCTTTTTGCACAGTGCTGCAACCACCGTATTGTACGAAAAAGCGTAGTGTTTCACCTGATTGTAAGTTTAATTCGTTTTTATACCATTGTGCTGCTTCTTTTGTTACGGAAAGATTCATGTATAGTTCCTCCAAATTATGTTGCTTTTTCTTTAGTATAAAAAATAACGCAAAAAGACGCTATTAATATGCTTCACGTTTTCTTTTTGCGTTATGTGGGTTACGATCTTATTTTTGCTTTTTTGAAAAGTTTGCTTTCGGTTCAGTTTTATTTATAATTCGTCCAATATTTGCACGGTGTTTATAAATAACCATACCTGCTAATAAACACATCGCAATAATGAAGATTTTATCCCCGCTAACAATTGATGCGATAACGGCAACGACAGCTGTTACCATAGAAGAAAGTGACACGTATCTTGTTGTAAATAAAAGGCTGAAAAAGACAACAGCTAATATTGCAAAAACAACTGGTGAGTAGCATAAAAGCACGCCAGCAGAAGTTGCAACTGCTTTACCACCACGGAATTTCGCGAAAATCGGATACACATGTCCAAGAACAGCTGCTAATCCGAACCATAGTGGATGAACATCTAACCCGAAAATAATCGGTAGACTCGTTGCTAATGTACCTTTTAAAATGTCAGCAATTGTAACGATAAAACCTGCTTTTTTCCCTAGTGTGCGGAATGTATTTGTCCCGCCCAAATTACCGCTTCCATGCTCACGAATGTCAATTCCATAACCAATCTTTCCAACGACTAGTGCAAATGGGATCGAGCCAAGTAAGTAGGCAACGATAAATAAAAGATATGTAGTAACCATAAGTTCAGTCTCCTTTATTCAAATGTGTTGATAAAGGGTAAAAAGAGTTTTTCCCGTATATTGTACCATACATTTGTAAAGAGCACATTTCTTTTTTGTAAATGAAAAATTCATTATTTCGTGCAAAAAATTTCACAGGAATGTTACATTTCTCACAGAAACAATAAGACTATATGTAGTAACATTTTAATCAAAAGACAACAACATATTGGTGGAGGGTTATAAATGTTACAAAAAAATACACGTGGAGAAGAATTAATGAGAGTGTTTGAGACAATTGTCCACGGCAATGAACAAGATTTAATGCAAGAAAATGCAAATGTAGATGGCCGCTCTCCGATGGGAGTAATGGGAACGTTCGCATCTGAGAGTGCGAAATATTATGCAGTTGAAAATTTATTGTCAGATCAAGTGAAAAAAGCGATAAATCAAAATATATTATATCCACATGACTTAGATTTTTATGCGACTGGGACAACGACTTGTTCGCAAATTCCATTAGCGCAAATGCTTGCTAACGGTTTTCATACAGGACATGGCCATATGAGACAACCGCAAGACATTAAAAGTGCATTGGCTCTTTCGTCTATTATTTTTCAAGCGAATCAAAATATGCAGCATGGTGGTCAATCGTTTGCACTCTTTGATATTGATTTAGCTCCATATGTGAGAAAAACAGTAGAGAGACATAAGAAACGATTACAGTCATATCCGCTTACGAAAGAACAAATAGAAGAATTTGCATGGAAAGAAACAGAAAATGATACGTATCAGGCTTGTGAAGCGTTTATTCATAATTCAAATAGTATGCATAGTAGGGGCGGGGGACAAGTACCGTTTATTTCTATTAATTATGGAACAGATACATCAAAAGAGGGACGATTATTAGTTAGACAGCTTTTAAAAGCGACACAAGCTGGTCTTGGTAAAGGGGAAACACCAATTTTTCCTATTCAAATTTTTAAAATGAAAAAAGGTGTGAACTTTGAAGAAAGTGATCCGAACTATGATTTATTTGAATTAGCGTTAGAAACAACGGCTGAAAGATTATTCCCTAACTTTTCATTTTTAGATGCGCCATTTAATGCAGTGCATTATGATGGACGACCGGAAAGTGAAGTATGTTACATGGGATGCCGTACTCGTGTTATGTCTAACATACATGGAGAAGAAACAGCGATTGGAAGAGGCAATTTATCATTTACGTCTATTAATTTAGTGAAATTAGCGTTAATTAGTGGTTCAAAAGAAGCGTTTTTTGAAGCGTTAAATTATTACTTAGATTTAGGAATTAAGCAATTATTAGAACGATTTGAGTACCAATGTACGAAGCGAGCTAGAGATTTTCGATTTTTATATTCACAAGGTGTATGGCGCGGAGGAGAAACGTTACAGCCTGAAGATTCTGTAGCATCCATTTTAAAACAAGGGACGTTAAGCCTTGGGTTTATCGGTCTTGCGGAGTGTTTAGTAGCTTTAACAGGAAAGCATCATGGAGAAGATGAAGAATCGTGGAAACTTGGATATGGAATTATTTCCTTTATGAGAGATAGAATGGATAAAGCGACAGAAGAACATGAACTGAATTTCTCAGTAATTGCAACTCCTGCAGAAGGGTTATCAGGGAAGTTTGTGAAAAAAGATAGAGAAGAATTTGGTGTGATTACCGGTATAACGAATCATAATTATTATACGAATTCGTTCCATATCCCAGTTTACTATAACATTCAAGCGATAAATAAAATTCGTTTAGAAGGACCTTTCCACGCCCTATGTAATGGGGGACATATTACGTATATTGAACTAGACGGAGCAGCAATGCATAACAAGAAGGCGTTAAAACAAATTGTGCAAGCGATGGCAGAGAATGGCGTTGGATACGGTTCAATTAATCATCCTGTTGATCGTTGTAAGTGCTGTAGCTATCACGGAGTTATCGGAAATGAATGTCCAAGCTGCGGAAATGAAGATGAGGCCAATATAGAAAGAATTCGCCGCATAACAGGTTATCTTGTAGGAGATATGTCGAAGTGGAATAGTGCGAAACGTAGTGAAGAGATGGATCGGGTGAAGCATAAATGAAAGTGATGAACATCATTCATGATAGTGTAGTAGATGGAGAAGGATTGCGGACAGTCGTGTTTTTTGCGGGCTGTCCGCATCGTTGTTTCGGTTGCCATAATCCGAAATCGTGGAATATTTGTAATGGAACTGAAATGACAGTAGAAGAAATTATGGAAGAGATTGCAAGTAATCCATTAACTGATGTAACATTTTCAGGTGGAGATCCATTTTTCCAAGCTAATGAAGTGAAAAAAGTAGCAAAAGCTGTGAAAGATTTGAAAAAAAATCTATGGATGTATACAGGTTATACGTTAGAAGAGATACAGAGTTCTCAAAATAATGATATGATAGAGTTGTTACATTATGGGGATGTTTTAGTCGATGGAAGATTTGAAATCGAGAAAAAAGATTTAACACTTCCATTTCGCGGAAGCTCCAATCAACGTATTATTCGATTGAAAGAGTAAAAAGGCGGGATAGATTATATGAATAAAACAGTATTACTTGTTGAAGATGAAAGAAGATTACGTGAAATCGTTAGTGATTATTTTCGTAATGAAGGCTTTGAAGTAATCGAAGCAGAAGACGGAAAAAAAGCGTTAGAATTATTTGCAGAGCATGAAATTGATTTAATTATGTTAGATATTATGTTACCAGAAATAGATGGATGGTCTGTTTGTAGACGAATTAGAAAAGAATCAGCTGTACCAATCATTATGTTGACAGCACGTTCGGATGAGGATGATACATTATTAGGATTCGAATTAGGTGCAGATGAATATGTAACGAAACCATTCAGCCCGAAAGTGTTAGTAGCTCGCGCGAAGACGTTATTGAAACGTGCGGATGGCGTGGTAGGAGTAGCGGAAGAAAATACTATGTCTTTAGCTGGAATAGAAGTGAATCGTCTATCTAGAACCGTTTTAGTAGATGGAGAAGAAATTATATTAACACATAAAGAATTTGAACTTCTTGTTTATTTAATGGAGAACAAAGGAATTGTGTTGTCACGACAACATTTATTAGATCAGTTATGGGGATATGACTATTACGGTGATGACCGAACGGTTGATACTCATATTAAAAAACTACGAAATAAGCTAGGAGATAAAGCGAAGCATATCGGTACTGTTATTCGAGTTGGTTACAAATTTGAAGAATAATTGTAACGGATTGTGTACTTTAGCCTAGGGAAATGTCAATTTTATATCCTCTTTTGCAGGTAGAATGTACAAAAAATACTTTTCTTGTCTACAATGTTAGATAAGAGTATTTTTTTAATTGGATTTCACGATGAGTTCACAAGAAGGACACAAAACGTGACTATACTGAAAATACGAATTCACCAGAGAGGGGAAATAAAACATGGGATATTACGACGGACCAAATTTAAATGAAGAGCATAGGGAAACGAGAGAAGTGAGAAAATCGGGCAGTAAAAAAGGTTATTTTTTCACAGGTTTAGTCGGGGCTGTAGTTGGGGCTGTCACAATTAGTTTTGCAGCACCATATATGCCATGGGCTCAAAATAATGGAGCGGCTGTATCATCATTTAGTTCGGATTCAAAAGTTGAAGGTACTGTAGTTCCTGTTGTCAATAAAGCAAAAAATGAAACTGATTTACCTGGTATGATTGAAGGCGCGAAAGATGTTGTTGTAGGTGTTATCAATATGCAACAAAGCATTGATCCATTTGCAATGCAACCGACAGGTCAAGAACAACAAGCTGGCTCAGGATCAGGTGTTATTTATAAAAAAGCAGGAAATAAAGCATATATTGTAACGAACAACCATGTAGTAGATGGTGCAAATAAACTTGCTGTAAAATTAAGTGATGGTAAAAAGGTAGATGCAAAACTAGTAGGGAAAGATCCTTGGTTAGATTTAGCTGTTGTTGAAATTGACGGGGCTAATGTAAATAAAGTTGCCACTTTAGGTGATTCAAGCAAAATCCGTGCGGGTGAAAAAGCAATTGCAATCGGTAACCCACTAGGATTTGATGGAAGTGTAACGGAAGGTATTATTAGTAGTAAAGAACGTGAAATTCCAGTAGATATTGATGGGGATAAACGGGCAGATTGGAATGCTCAAGTTATTCAAACAGATGCAGCGATTAACCCTGGTAATAGTGGTGGTGCATTATTTAACCAAAACGGTGAAATAATTGGGATTAATTCAAGTAAAATTGCACAACAAGAAGTTGAAGGGATTGGATTTGCTATTCCAATTAATATCGCAAAACCAGTTATTGAATCACTTGAAAAAGACGGAGTAGTGAAACGTCCAGCTCTTGGAGTAGGTGTCGTTTCATTAGAAGATGTGCAAGCTTATGCAGTAAATCAATTGAAAGTACCGAAAGAAGTAACAAATGGCGTTGTATTAGGTAAAATTTATCCAATATCACCTGCAGAAAAAGCTGGTTTAGAGCAATATGATATTGTAGTAGCATTAGATAATCAAAAAGTAGAAAATTCACTTCAATTCCGTAAATATTTATATGAAAAGAAAAAAGTAGGCGAAAAAGTAGAAGTTACATTCTATCGTAACGGTCAAAAAATGACGAAAACAGCCACTTTAGCAGATAACTCAGCTACAAAGAATCAATAATCGAAATAAAAGAAAGTCTCTTTCATATTGAAAGAGACTTTCTTTATCGGCTATACTAAAGGAATAGGAGGGATAAATTATGACAATTGAAAACCCAACTCGTACGGAAATTGGTGAAGTATTAAAGAAAAGCAAAACGATTGCAGTTGTTGGATTATCGGATAAGCCAGAACGTACATCGTATATGGTTTCAAAAGCAATGCAAGATGCTGGGTATCGCATTATTCCAGTAAACCCAACGGTAGATGAGGTGCTTGGAGAAAGGGCAGTTGCTTCACTAAAGGATATTAAGGAACATGTTGATATTGTAAATGTATTCCGCCGTTCAGAATTTTTAATGGATGTTGCAAAAGAGTTTGTAGAGATTGATGCAGATGTTTTTTGGGCACAATTAGGAGTACAAGATGAAGATACATACAAACTTTTAAAAGAAAAAGACTATACTGTAATAATGGATCGTTGTATAAAAGTAGAACATGCGATGACAAAATAGTATAGGTTGTAAAGGTAGAAAGATTGAATCAGCCCTTGTTACATATATAGGGTCGATGAACGAGGTGTTCATCATGAGATTTTTTAAAGGCTGTTTTTGGGGATTGTTAATTATTATCCCATTTTGGATATTGATCATTTGGATCATAAAAAAGGTTTGGAATGTGTAATCTTGGCATACATATCCATTTCTCGTTGACAAACGATTATTTTTCTGAAATAGTAGCCTAGAGGAATCCTTGTGAAAAAACAAGGATTTTTCTATTGAAAATGGTATATAAAAGAGATAAGATAACTTGCCAAAACTATAGTCGAGGCGTTATTCTATAATAGAAACATATGTTCTGATTTTTGATTAGGAAAGGGGCAAGGAGTTTGGCAAAGCATCAGTTCCAATATAATGAAGATGCAATCCAAGTGTTAGAAGGACTTGAAGCCGTTCGAAAACGCCCGGGTATGTATATCGGGAGCACGGACAGCCGTGGATTGCATCATTTAGTATATGAAATAGTAGATAACTCCGTTGACGAAGCGTTAGCGGGATTTGGCGACGAAATTTCTGTCGTAATACATAAAGATAATAGTATTAGCGTTATAGATAAAGGGCGTGGAATGCCTACGGGAATGCATAAACTTGGAAAACCTACACCTGAAGTTATTTTAACTGTACTTCATGCTGGTGGTAAGTTTGGTCAAGGTGGTTACAAAACGAGTGGTGGTTTACACGGTGTTGGGGCATCAGTTGTAAACGCCTTATCAGAATGGTTAGTCGTAACGATTAAGCGTGACGGCAGCATTTATGAACAACGTTTTGAAAATGGTGGTGTTCCTGTAACGACGCTTGAGAAAATTGGGAAAACGAAAGAATCTGGTACAACAATGCATTTCAAACCAGATACAACGATTTTCAGTACAACAAATTACAATTATGAAACGTTATGTGAAAGATTACGTGAATCAGCATTTTTACTAAAAGGAATGAAGATTTCAATTAAAGACGAACGAAATGATTTAGAAGATGTATTTCATTATGAAACAGGAATTGAAGCTTTCGTTTCCTATTTAAACGAAGAAAAAGATCCCATTCATCCAGTTGTATACTTCACTGGTGAACAAAATGGGATTGAAGCAGAACTAGCATTTCAATTTAATGATGGTTACTCAGAAAATATTCTTTCATTTGTAAATAACGTACGTACAAAAGACGGTGGAACACACGAAGCTGGATTTAAAACAGCCATGACGCGTGTGTTTAATGAGTATGCGCGTAAAGTTTCACTATTAAAAGAAAAAGATAAAAACTTAGAAGGTACAGATATTCGTGAAGGGGTAGCAGCTATCGTTTCTGTACGTGTACCAGAAGAAGTACTTCAGTTTGAAGGACAAACGAAAGGGAAGCTAGGTACAAGTGAAGCGCGGTCTTCAATTGATGCGATTGTATCAGAGCATTTAGCCTACTTTTTAGAAGAAAATCCGGATGTAGCTACACTTCTTGTGAGAAAAGCAGTGAAAGCAGCGCAAGCGCGTGAGGCTGCTCGTAAAGCGAGAGAAGAAGCTCGCAGTGGTAAGAAGAAGAAAAAATCAGAAGGTACATTAAGTGGTAAGTTAACACCTGCACAATCACGTAACCCGCAGAAAAATGAACTGTACTTAGTAGAGGGTGACTCTGCCGGTGGTTCAGCAAAGCAAGGACGAGATCGTCGTTTCCAAGCGGTATTACCGTTACGTGGTAAAGTTATTAATACAGAAAAAGCAAAGCTTGCTGATATCTTTAAAAACGAAGAGATTAATACAATCATTTATGCGATTGGTGGCGGCGTAGGAAATGAATTTGATGTTGAAGATATTAACTACGATAAAGTTGTCATTATGACCGATGCTGATACGGACGGAGCTCATATTCAAGTATTGTTACTAACGTTTTTCTACAGATATATGAAACCACTTATCGAAGCCGGAAAAGTGTTTATCGCACTTCCACCTTTATATAAAGTAAGTAAGGGAAAAGGTAAGAGTGAAGTAATTGAATATGCTTGGTCAGATGAAGAATTAGACGGTGTAACGAAAAAGGTTGGAAAAGGCTATATGTTACAACGTTATAAAGGACTTGGTGAGATGAATGCGGATCAATTATGGGAAACGACTATGAATCCTGAAACGCGCACGTTAATTCGCGTGAAAATTGATGATGCAGCAAGAGCAGAGCGCCGCGTTACAACGTTAATGGGCGATAAAGTAGAACCACGTCGTAAATGGATTGAACGCAATGTACAGTTTGGTATGCAAGAAGAAGGAAATATTTTAGAAAATGAAATGATAATGGAGACGGAGGTGGAATAACATGCAAGCAGAGAAGTTTCATGACCTCCCGCTTGAAGACGTGTTAGGTGACCGCTTTGCGCGTTATAGTAAATATATTATTCAAGATCGTGCACTTCCAGATGCACGTGATGGTTTAAAGCCAGTACAAAGACGTATTTTATATTCTATGTATGTAGAAGGTAATGTACATGATAAAGCGTTTCGTAAATCAGCTAAAACAGTAGGTAACGTTATCGGTAACTATCATCCACATGGGGATTCCTCTGTATATGAGGCGATGGTACGTTTAAGTCAAACTTGGAAAGTACGTAATGTTTTAGTTGAAATGCATGGTAATAATGGTAGTGTCGATGGGGACCCAGCAGCAGCAATGCGTTATACGGAAGCTCGTTTATCACCAATTGCATCTGAATTATTACGTGATCTTGATAAAGAAACAGTTGAATTCGTGTCAAACTTTGATGATACGAGTGAAGAACCAGTTGTATTACCAGCAGCGTTTCCGAACTTATTAGTGAACGGATCAACGGGGATTTCCGCTGGTTATGCAACAGAAATTCCTCCGCATCATCTTGGAGAAGTTATTGATGCTACAATGATGCGTATTGATAAGCCAAACAGTACTGTTGATGATTTATTAACAGTTATGAAAGGACCAGATTTCCCGACAGGCGGTATTATTCAAGGGATTGATGGTATTAAAAAGGCGTATGAAACAGGAAAAGGTAAAATCATTATTCGCGGAAAAGCAGAAGTTGAAACGGTTCGTGGTGGGAAACAGCAAATCGTAATCACTGAAATTCCTTACGAAGTGAATAAAGCAAACCTTGTTAAAAAAATGGATGAATTACGTCTAGATAAAAAATTAGATGGTATTGCTGAAGTTCGTGATGAGACAGATCGTACAGGTCTTCGCATTGTTGTAGAATTGAAGAAAGAAGCAAATGCTGAAGGAATTTTAAATTATTTATATAAAAATACAGATTTACAAATTCCGTACAACTTTAATATGGTAGCGATTAATAATCGTCGCCCAACACTTATGACATTACCAAAAATATTGGATGCTTATATTGGCCACCAAAAAGAGGTTGTTACGAGACGTTCACAATATGAATTAAGAAAAGCGGAGAATCGTCAACATATTGTAGAAGGTTTAAAGAAAGCATTATCGATTTTAGATCAAGTAATCGAAACGATTCGAGCTTCAAAAGATAAGCGTAATGCAAAAGATAATTTAAGTGCGAAATTTGGTTTTACAGAAGCGCAAGCGGAAGCGATTGTATCCTTGCAATTATATCGTTTAACGAATACAGATATTACAGCACTACAACAAGAAGCCGATGAGCTGAATAAGAAAATTATAGAGTTACAGGCGATTTTACAAAGTGAAAAAAGATTGCTTCAAGTTATTAAAACAGATTTAAAAAGAGTGAAGAAAACATATAGTGATGATCGTCGTGCTATTATTGAAGAACAAATTGAGGAAATTAAAATAGATGTAGAAGTAATGATCCCACAAGAAGATGTCATCGTTACTGTAACGAAAGAAGGGTATGTGAAACGTACTGGATGGCGCTCGCATAATGCCTCAAATGGCAAAGACTTCGGTATGAAAGAGGGTGACATCTTACTTGAACGATTCGATACGAATACGACAGAGACAGTCCTCTTATTTACGAATAAAGGAAACTATATATATCTGCCAGTATACGAAATGCCAGATATTCGTTGGAAAGATTTGGGTCAGCACGTTGCTAATATCGTTTCACTCGACCGGGATGAAACCATTATTTGGGCAACTGTCGTACCGAACTTTGAGGAAGAAAAACGATTTATCGTATTTGTAACGCGAAATGGTATGATTAAGAAAACAGAATTAAACCAATATAAAGTACAGCGTTATTCAAGGGCGTTCGTCGCTGTAAACTTGAAAAAAGATGATGTGGTTGTCGATATATTTGCGACAGATGGAACGAGTGATATTGTTCTTGCTACACACGGTGCATATGCACTTATTTTCCATGAAGATGAAGTAAGTCCAGTAGGCGTAAGGGCCGCTGGTGTGAAAGCAATTAATTTAAAAGAAGATGACTATGTTGCTTCTGGTAAACCATTAAATGGTGACAAAGATCAACTTATTCTCGTAACGCAGCGCGGTGCTGTAAAACGTCTAAAAGCATCAGAAATTGAGAAATCAACGAGGGCGAAGCGAGGGCTTGTTATTTTCAAAGAGTTAAAACGTAATCCATACCGCATTGTCGGTATTGAAATTGTTCGAGACGATGAACTAGTTTACATGAAGACAGAGAAACACATTGTAGAAGAAATTGATCCGAAAGCGTATCGAAATAAGGACCGGTATAGTAACGGTAGTTTAGTGCTAGATGTTAATGATACTGGTGAAGTTATTGAGACGTGGACGAAAAAAAGACCGGAATAAAGGGAGCATCTTGCTATGGATAATGGCAAGATGCTTTTTTCTAGGCAAATTAGTATGAATCTTGTTATAATAACTGAATGAAATCGTTCTCATAAAGTGAAACTTTAATCAGTGGGGATCTTACTCGCCACAAATAGCAGGATAAATGGAGGGGCAACATGAAAAAAATAGGTGTAGGGATTGTAGGGTTTGGATTTTCTAGTACAACATTTCACATCCCATTATTACAAACGATAGAAGAATACGATATTCGTGCGGTATTATCTTCAAAAGAAGAGGTAGTAAAAGAAACATTACCGAATGCTAACGTCGTTAGTACAATTGATGAATTGGTGAAGCGAGATGATATTGACTTAGTGGTTATTACTTCACCGAATACAACTCATTTTCCATATGTAAAAGAAGCAATATTAAACGGTAAGCATGTTGTTGTGGAAAAGCCATTTGTTGTTTCAATTGAAGAAGGAGAAGAGCTTATTTCATTAGCAGAGCAACATAATGTGGTATTGAGTGTATATCATAATCGTCGTTTTGATAATGACTTCTTAACGATAAAGAAATTGTTAGAAGAAAATAGAATAGGGAATGTATACGCATATGAAGCGAATTTTGATCGTTTCCGTCCACATGTCCGTGATCGCTGGAGAGAAAAGAACTTACCGGGGTCAGGTATATTATATGATTTAGGGTCACATTTAATTGACCAAGCATTATCATTATTTGGGAAACCAGATGCGATAAGTGCAGATGTAATTAAACAACGACCAGGTGCACAAATTGATGATTACTTCCATGTTGTACTTCACTACGGAGTAAAGCGTATCATTTTACATAGTAGCAGTTATGTAAAACAAGCAGGTCCACACTTTACACTGCATGGAGAAAAAGGTTCTATCGTGAAGTATGGTATGGATTCACAAGAGGAACAATTAAAAAATGGAATGAAGCCAGGCGATAACGGTTACGGTGTAGACGCTGAAGCGAATTTTGCTACTTTAGAAACAGAAGAACGTTTAGACCGTATTCCAACAGAAGTCGGCTGTTATGACATGTATTATAAAGGTATAAGAGATAATATATTAAATGGTGAGAAACTACCTGTAACAGCACAAGAAGGTTTAGAAGTTATTAAGCTGATTCAATTAGCGGTTGAAAGTAGTGAAACGGGTAGAGTCATTTCGGTAAAATAAAAAAGACACGAATTTCGTGTCTTTTTTATTTTTTTGGGACGGACAGTCCATAAAAGAACATCGTAACGATATCTTGTATATGTTTTTCACGATCTCCTTCCAAAAGTTGTGCTCCAAAGTCATCACCTAATTTAGTGAACATTTGAATGTAAAGTAACATCATTTCTTTAGTAAGGTGGGGGTTAATTTCATTTTTTTGCTGCGCTTGTTCTAATATTTCTAAATACCATGGCAGTATTTTTTCATTTTGATAACTATAAATAAACTCTCGGAGAATTTCGTCCCTTTGCATCATTTGTAGTAACATATCAGGCTGAAATAATCCGCCAGTATTCATTTTTCTTACAATCATTTTTTGCATCATATCATGGAAAGGTAATTTTTCTTCAGCAAGCTCTTTATAATATTGAAATTCAGATACGATAAATTCTTGTATAAGTTCTCTAAATAACGCATCTTTACTTCCAAAATGATTATAAATTGTAACTTGAGAAACGTTTGCTTCTTTTGCGATATGTTCTATTTTCACTTCATTAAATCCACGTTCTGAAAATAATAAGAAAGCTGCCTTTTTAATAGCGCGTTTTTTCTTTTCTTTTACTTTTTCAAAGCCGTTCAATGCAATCACCTCAATTAAAATATACAAGAAAAAATAATGGAAAACAATATTTTTGAAATATGGACATATAAATATTTCAAAAATTTGTTGCGAATATGAAAGATGAGGAGTACAATAATTTTGAAATATAACATATTAAATATTTCAAAAAATGAGGTGGAATTATGATTTCAGTTCAAGATGTTACAAAACAGTTTTCAAATGGAAAAGGCTTGTTTCATATTACATTTGATGTAAAAGAAGGAGAAGTATTCGGTTACTTAGGACCAAATGGTGCCGGGAAATCAACAACGATTCGTAATTTAATGGGATTTATAAAACCGACATCTGGTAAAGCAACGATTTTTGGATTAGATTGCTGGAATGAAGCCGCGAAAATTCAAAGAGAAGTCGGATATTTACCAGGAGAAATTTCTTTTATTGAAGGAATGAATGGATTAGACTTTCTAAAGTTAATGCAAGGAATGCGCGGATTACAGGATACGAAAAGACGAGATGAACTAATAGAACGTCTACAATTTGATGTGAAAACACCAATTCGTAAAATGTCTAAAGGAATGAAGCAAAAAGTAGGGATTGTTGCTGCTTTTATGCATGATCCAGAAGTGCTAATCTTAGATGAACCAACATCTGGACTCGATCCACTTATGCAGCAAGTGTTTATAGATTTAATATTAGAGGAAAAGCAAAGAGGAAAAACAATTCTTATGTCGTCACATATTTTCACTGAGATTGAACGTACATGTGACCGAGTAGCGATTATTAAAGATGGGCGTCTTGTAACGGTTGAAAATATTCACGATTTACAAAGTATGAGACGACAGGTAATAGATGTAACCGTATCATCGCAAGAAGAGATTGAATCTCTTACACAATGTAATTTGCAATTTGAAACGGTGAAAGGTAGAGAGGCATCGATTATTGTGCAAGGAAACTATCAAACTGTTTTACAAACACTTTCAAACTATAATGTAACGGCACTTCAAACGAGAGCAATGGATTTAGAACATTTATTTATGCATTATTACGATAAGAAAGAAGGGGTAAAGCATGAATAAGCAATTGTTTTTAGCTAGTTTGAAAGAAACACAAAAAAGTATTTTGAGTTATGCAACTGGTGCAGCTCTTTATTTATGGTTATTAATTTGGATATTCCCTTCAATGGTATCAGCGAAAGGGTTAAATGAATTAATAAGTGCTATGCCTGATAGTGTGAAAAAAATTGTTGGTATGGAAAGTCCGATTCAAAATGTGATGGATTTTTTAGCTGGTGAGTACTATAGTCTATTGTTTATTATCATATTAACAATTTTTTGCGTTACAGTTGCGACACATTTAATGGCACGACATGTAGATAAAGGAGCGATGGCATATTTATTAGCGACACCTGTATCCAGAGTAAAAGTTGCAATCACGCAAGCTGCTGTTCTCATATTAGAACTACTAATCATCGTAATTGTCACATATGTAGCGGGTATATTGGGTGCAGAATGGTTTTTAAAAGATAATAACTTAAATAAAGAATTATTCCTCAAGATAAACGTAGTCGGAGGGCTCATATTTTTAGTAGTTAGCGCTTATTCATTTTTCTTTTCTTGTATATGTAATGATGAAAGAAAGGCACTGAGCTACTCAGCGAGTTTAACTATTTTATTTTTCGTACTAAATATGGTAGGCAAATTAAGTGATAAGTTAGAGTGGATGAAAAGTCTATCGTTATTTACACTGTTTCGTCCAAAAGAAATTGCTGAAGGAACGTATAATATATGGCCGGTAAGTATAGGTTTAACTGCTGGAGCGCTTTGTATATTTATAATAGCAGTTGTTGTATTTAGGAAGAGGGATTTACCGTTGTAAAGTAGAAAGTCCACTGAGAAAGTGGGCTTTTTTTGATGAGGAGGAAACGAATGAATCATTTGTTCCGGGTGCAGCTATATGTAAATGATATAGAAAAGTCATTATTGTTCTATGAAGAAGTAATTGGTTTAAAGTTGTATAAAAAAGGTATGCATGCAGCACGTTTTAATCACGACCAGTTTTCTTTATTACTAGTTAGTGATTCAACATTGAATGAAAATCACTATTTTTACAATCAAAAAGAAATGAAAGGGAATGGCTTTGAACTAATTATTGTTGTCGACCGAATTGAAGAAGTATATGAACGTTGTAAAGAGAAGCGATGCAAGATACAAGAAGAAATTCAAACTTATCCGTGGGAGATGAGAGGATTTAAAGTTGTGGATCCAGATGGGTATTTCCTTAGGATCACGTCTAAGTAAAGGTAAACATGAAGAATGTTTACCTTTTTTTATGAAAATATTCAAAAAAATGAACCTTTTTCTAGGCTCATCCGTCTAATACATGTAAAGTTAAATTTGAAGTGAGGATGAAACAGGAGGAGCAATTGTGAAAGTAATCCCTTTATATAAAATGTTTGTAAAAGAAGAAACGGATGTTTCCTTAGCGAAAAAAGGTGACCATGAAGCATTTATGACGCTTATACATACAGAAAAAGTGAAGATGTATCGTATTGCAAAGGCTATGTTACGTGATGAGACAAATATAGAGGATGCGATACAAACAACAATTTTAAAAGCCTATGAAAATATAAAAAGATTAAAGAAGGAAGAGTTTTTTCAAACTTGGTTAATTCGAATTTTAATGAATGAATGTAATAACATTATTAGAACGTATAAAAAGATAATTGTGACAGAAGAGAATGATTACAATATGAGTGCGTGCGATCAGTATGAAGATATAGATTTGTGTAATGCGATTCAATCGTTACATGAAGAGTTAAGAGCTGTCACGGTGCTGTATTACTATGAAGATATAAATCAAGATAGCATTGCGAAGCTTTTAGAAATACCAAAAGGAACAGTGAAATCGAGATTGTCGCGCGCGAGGGAACAGCTGCAAAAACAATTAAAGATGGAATAGGGGGTGTATAGGATGGATAATGAAAAATTATTTGATGAGAAATTAAAAAAGAAAATAAAAGATGAAAATATTATAGTGCCACCAGAGTTAAATGAAAAGATTAATAGTACACTACATAATCTTCCGGTAAAAAAGAAAGGCTACAGAGTGTATATGATGGTTATAAGTGCTGCTGTTCTAGCACTTTCAATTGTATCTATGTCGGAGTTTTCTGATCAAATTTTTGCTCAAAACGGCGGAGTCTTTGAATATGTAAAGAAAAAGGCGTTTTCTGATTATGAAAATGAAGAGGAAATAAAATCGAATGTAAATTATCCAGATAAAGAAAAAATTCATGAAAAGATGCTGGATTCCATTGATCATTTTAAAAATATTTCAGGACAATTTGAGGAATATTCTAGCTCATCAAGAATTGCTACAACATATAAGTATGCAATTGATACGGAGAAACAAAGAGGTATCTCTTCGAAAGAAGATAAACTAGCGAAAAAACGAACAATTATATATAACGAGGGTAAGAAAAAAGAATTTGATGATGCGAAGTATACATATAAAGAGACGAAATGGAGCTCGGAAGAAAGGAATAATGAACTATTAAAATTAAATCCTATGGAAAGATTATTAAGAAAATCAGGCGAGAAGAAACGATATGATGATGAATATGTGGGATTCGCGAAGTATAGTATTCAATCAGAATTTGCTGATTTATTAATTCGATATAAAGATTGGAATTATAAAGAAACGAAGTATCTTGGACTTGATTGCTACAAAATAGAAGGGACAATAAATATAGAAATGCCTGTAAGTACATCTGAAGATTTAAGAGGGAAATTTGAAATGGTTGTAGAGAAAAATACAGGGATTATGTTGAAGTTTCTTAGTTTCCACGAAGGTATGATTCAATATTCGATCACGACTGAATGGATACAAATAAACAAAGGATTGAAAGAGAATGCCTTTCAAAAGGATAGCGTTAATTATGAGAAATTGAAAAATATATTAGATGAATAGAAAACGGAGGGAACGATATGGAGAATACCTCTTCTTCAAGAGAAAAGAAAAATAAACGAAAATATAAAAAGACAACGATAATAAGTGTATTGTTAGTAGTATTACTATTTGGCGGAGTTGGATATGGTACTTACGTATATATGAAAACTTCTAATCTCGTACAAAAATCAAATGTTAATTTAGCACGTGGTGAAAAATCAAATTTACGTGAGGAAACTGTTAAACCGATTACCAATAATGTTTCACTTTTAATTATGGGAATTGATGAAAATCAAGAACGACAAAAGGAGTATAATGGTGCATTTCATACAGATGCACTACTGTTAGCTACTTTTAATAAAGACGATAAAACAGTGAAACTAACGAGCATACCACGTGATACATACACATATGTTCCGGTTGAAAAGAAAAAAGATAAAATAACGCATGCATATGGAAGTGGTTTCATTAAAAATGGTAAAGATGGGGGGCCGCAAGCTTCAGTGGAAGCAGTAGAAAAATTATTACAAGTGCCTGTTGATTATTTTGTGAAGTTTAATTTTAATTCATTTACTAAAATTGTTGATGGGTTAGATGGGATTGAAGTAGATGTCCCAGTTGAATTTACGGAGCAAAATAGTAAAGATGAAGCTGACGCAATCCATCTGAAAAAAGGACTACAAAAATTAAATGGGGAAGAAGCACTTGCTCTAGCAAGAACGCGTCATATTGATAGTGATGCAATGAGAGGGCAGCGGCAACAACTTGTTATGGAAGCGATTTTAAGTAAATTAAAAAGTGTAGGATCGATTACGAAGCTAGAAAAAATAGTTGAGGCGGTTGACGGTGATTTTAAAACAAATTTAGCAATGAATGATATTTTATCTTTCTATAAATATGGTTTAAATTGTTCGGTTGAAAAAATTCAATTAGCAGGTGATGATTTATACTTACCTAATGGTCCAAACGGCCAACGTGTATATTATTATAATCCTAATAAAAAAGATTTACAGAGTTTGAGGAATACTCTTAGGACACATCTAGGATTAAGTGAAAAGGAGATTGAGGAGAATTAAAGCAGGCATAATGTCTGCTTTTTTATTATGTTTAATAGTATGTATTTTATCTATAAATGTTATATACTATTTTCAAATTTAAGGTAATAGTGTAACATAAATTTGTGGTTTAAGTTAAATAACAGGGGGGGCTATTACATAGAATATATGATTAGCAATTATTGAAATAATATGGGAGAAATGAAAAAACAGGGGAGTATTAAAAATGAGAATTGTAAAAAATTTAACATTCCAAGTTATTGTGGCAATTATTTGTGGTATTGCAGTAGGAGCAATTTGGCCGAGTGTTGGACAAGAGATGAAGCCAATTGGTGAAACGTTCATCAATATGATCAAAATGGTTATTGCACCGATTATCTTTTTAACAATTGTGCTTGGTATTGCAAGTATGGGAAGTATGAAAAAGGTAGGTCGTGTTGGCGGAAAGGCACTATTATATTTTGAAATTGTTACAACAGCGGCTTTAATTATTGGTATCATCGTAGCAAATGTTGTTCGTCCAGGAGATGGATTAGATCCTTCAAAACTAAAGGGCGGAGATGTTTCACAATATGTACAAAGTGGGCAAGAAATGAAATGGATGGATTTCTTTTTGCATATTGTGCCGTCTAACATGTTTGAAGCATTTGCAAAAGGTGATATTTTACAAGTGTTATTCTTCTCAATTTTATTTGGTGCAGGGTTAACGATGCTAGGGAAAAATGGACAACCAGTTATCGACTTTTTTGAAAGATTATCGAAAGTATTTTTTAACATTTTATCCATTGTAATGAAATTAGCACCGGTTGGAGCATTCGGTGGAATGGCATTTACAATTGGAAAATACGGTTTAAGCACGCTCATACCACTTGGTAAACTAATGATTTGTGTATATGCGACAATGGCATTATTTGTTTTTATTGTATTAAATTTTATTTGTAAACTGTATAAATTTAGTTTGTGGAAATATTTATCTCACATTAAAGAAGAATTACTCATTGTTCTTGGGACATCATCATCAGAATCAGTACTACCGCGAATGATGACAAAGATGGAAGACTTCGGATGTTCGAAGCCGGTAGTAGGTTTAGTCATTCCGACGGGATACTCTTTTAATTTAGATGGAACAACGATTTATTTATAAATGGCTACTATATTTTTAGCGCAAGTCTTTCACGTCGATCTTTCACTAGGTCAACAATTAACTATAATAGCTATTTTGTTAGTTACATCTAAAGGAGCAGCGGCAGTAACAGGCGGAGGATTTATTGTACTAGCATCTACCTTATCTGCAATGAATGTTATTCTATTAGAAGGGTTAGCACTATTACTTGGGGTAGATCGTTTCATGTCAGAAGCACGTGCTATCGTTAATTTAATTGGTAATGGTATTGCGACTGTAGTTGTTGCAAAAAGTGAAAATGAATTTGATAATGAGAAGTATATGAAAATAGTAGAGGAAATGAAAAGAGAGAAAATGGTCGGATAAAAAGTCAGCTTTGCTGACTTTTTTATTTTTGTAGAAAAGGGGTTTGTTATAATATACATTATTTATTAACAATAATTTACAAGTGTTTTATAGCTAAGGGATATAAAGACTATTAAATCAGTACATATAATTCAATGAGGTATAGTGTTTTAAAAGATTATAGAATTTTTATGAATATTACTGTAAAAAAATAATTTTTTAAAAATTTTCAATAATAACACTTTACAAAACTCAAAAAATTAGTAGAATAATAGTTAATAAGAATCTTCTGATAAATATATAAAGAAAAACAGAATTATCAGAAAATTCTTAAATGAGAGCGTTAAGAATTAGGGAGGGTACAGAAAGTGAAAAAGAAAAAAATGAAAAAACTAACAGCAGTTGTAGCACCAGTTTTAGCAATGAGTATGGCATTAACAGCATGTTCTACATCAGGTGGAGATAAGAAGACAAGCACAAATTCTAGCTCTGGCGGAGATAGCAAATCAGAAGAAAAATTAGCAGCGAAACAAGTGTTCAATAAAACAGAAAATCAGGAAATCCCAACAATGGATACTTCAAAGAGTACAGATACTTTGGGTTCTCAAATTTTAGGGAACACAATGGAAGGATTATACCGTTTAGATAAAGAGAATAAACCAATCCCAGCTGCGGCAGAATCAAGTACGAAGAGTGAGGATGGTAAAAAATATACATTTAAATTACGTAAAGATGCAAAATGGTCAAATGGTGATCCTGTAACAGCGAAAGATTTCGTGTTTGCATGGCAACGTTTATTAGATCCAAAAACAGCTGCTGAGTATGCATTCATTGCATTCCCAATTAAAAATGCAGAAGCGGTTAATAAAGGTGAAAAACCTGTAACAGAACTAGGAGTTAAAGCAGTAGATGACCTTACTTTAGAAGTTGAATTAGAACAAGCAGTACCATACTTCTTAAACTTAGTAGCATTCCCATCGTACTATCCATTAAATGAGAAATTCGTAAAAGAAAAAGGGGATAAATACGGTTTAGAATCTGATACAACTGTATATAACGGACCGTTCGTTCTTACTGATTGGAAGCATGAGCAAGGTTGGAAACTGAAGAAGAATGATCAATATTGGGATAAAAAGACTGTAAAATTAGATGAAATTAACTATAGTGTTGTAAAAGAGCCAGCAACTAATGTGAATTTATATGATAGTGGTCAAATTGATTTCTCCTTATTAACAGGTGAATTTGTTGACAAATATAGAAATAATAAAGAGGAATATGGGGTGTATAACGAACCAAGTACGTTCTTTATACGTTTAAACCAAAAACGTGGTGGACAAGATACACCATTAAAGAGTAAAAAATTACGTGAAGCAATTGCGCTATCAATTGATAAAAAGAATTTAACAAATGTTATTTTAAATGATGGGTCAAAACCTGCAGATTATTTAGTGCCGAAAGGCTTAGCAGCTGGAGCTGATGGGAAAGACTTCCAAGAAACGTTTAAAAACGGTATTAAACCAGATGCGAAAAAAGCAGCTGCTGCATGGGAAGAAGCGAAAAAAGAACTTGGAAAAGATCAAGTTACAATTGAGTTTTTAAACTATGATACTGGTAATGCGAAAAAAGTTGGGGAATATGTAAAAGATCAAATTGAGAAAAACTTAAAAGGTGTAACAGTAAATATTAAACTGCAGCCGTTTAAACAAAAACTTAAATTAGAATCAGATCAAGATTATGATATTTCATATGGTGGATGGAGCCCAGATTATGCGGATCCAATGACATATTTAGATATGTTTGAAAGTAAGCACTCTCATAACCAAATGAGTTTCTCTGATCAGAAATATGATGAAATAATTAAAAAAGCTGGTGGGGAATTAATGAGTGATGCGAAGAAACGCTGGGAGGAACTAGGAAAAGCAGAGAAATTACTTCTTGAAGAAGATGTAGCCCTTGTACCTTTATATCAAAGTGCTAGATCTTATGTTATGAAACCGCATGTAAAAGGTGTTGTGAAGCATAATATTAGCCCAGAATACAGCTATAAGTGGGCATATGTTACTGAAAAATAATAGAGTTGAAAAAGTACTTCAAAGCAGTCTACATGCCTTGAAGTACTTTTTTTATTGTACAATTGAACGTGAAAATGAAAGAGTAGAGAAGAAATGAAATGTAGTAGATGGAGGATACGTGTAGTATGTCATAGAAAATAGAATGTTACTATCGTTAAGTAAAATAAATTTTCTAAATATTTTAAAAATAACTTTACAAAACCAGAAAAATTAGTAGAATATTAATTAATAAGAATTTTCTGATAACTAGTTATTAGAAAATCTCTCAAAATTAGTTTCGTACATATAATTGGGGAGGGTACAAAAATGAAGAAAAAGATGAAAAAGTTCACGGCGGTTGTAGCGCCAGTTTTAGCGATGAGTATGGCGTTGACAGCGTGTTCTGGGTCTGGTGGGGAGAAGAAATCAACTACGACGTCTAGTGGTGGTGGGGAAGAGAAAAAATCTGAAATTAAATACGCGGCAAAACAAGTGTTAAATCGTACAGAGAATCAAGAGATTCCGACGATGGATGTTTCAAAATCTACTGATACATTAGGTTCTCAAATTTTAGGGAACACAATGGAAGGTTTATATCGATTAGATAAAGATAATAAGCCGATCCCAGCTGCAGCAGAATCTAGTACGAAAAGCGAGGATGGCAAAAAATATATATTTAAATTACGTAAAGATGCAAAATGGTCAAACGGTGATCCAGTAACAGCGAAAGATTTCGTATACGCATGGCAGCGCTTACTTGATAAAAATACAGCTGCAGAATATGCGTTTATTGCCTTCTATATTAAAAATGCAGAAGCAATTAATAAAGGTGAAAAGCCTCTAACAGATTTAGGAGCAAAAGCGGTAGATGATTATACGCTAGAAGTAGAATTAGAAAAACCAGTACCATATTTCTTGAATTTAATGGCATTCCCATCTTACTATCCTTTAAATGAAAAGTTCGTAAAAGAAAAAGGAGATAAATTCGGTTTAGAAGCAGATACAACGTTGTATAACGGACCGTTCGTTATGGCTTCATGGAAACATGAACAAGGATGGCAGCTAAAGAAAAATGATAAGTACTGGGATAATAAGACTGTAAAATTAGAAGAGATTAACTATAGTGTAGTAAAAGAAGTTGCTACGAAAGTAAACTTATATGATACAGGATCAATTGATTTCACACTATTATCAGGAGAATTCGTTGATAAATATAAATCGAACAAAGAAGAGTACGGTGAGTATTCAGAAGCAAGTACATTCTTCTTACGTTTAAATCAAAAGCGTAACGGACAAGATACACCGTTAAAGAGCAAAAAACTACGTGAAGCAATCGCTTTATCAATTGATAAAAAAGGTTTAGCAAACGTTATTTTAAATAACGGTTCAAAAGCAACAGATCAATTAGTGCCAAAAGGGCTTGCGACAGGACCAGACGGTAAAGACTACCAAGATACATTTAAAAATGGTTTAAAATATGATCCGAAAAAAGGTGCAGCAGCTTGGGAAGCAGCGAAAAAAGAACTTGGTAAAGATCAAGTGACAATTGAATTACTAAGCTATGATGATGGAACTGCGAAAAAAATTGCTGACTACTTTAAAGATCAAATTGAGAAAAACTTAAAAGGTGTAACGGTTAACACGAAAATTCAACCGTTCAAACAAAAATTAAAATTAGAGTCAGCACAAGATTATGAAGTTTCGTTTGCAGGTTGGAGTCCAGATTATTCGGATCCAATGACATTTATTGATATGTTTGAATCGAAGAGTCCATATAACCAAATGAGTTATTCGAATCCAAAATATGATGAAATGGTAGCGAAAGCAGGTAATGAATTACTGTCTGATCCGAAGAAGCGTTGGGAAACGTTAGGAAAAGCAGAGAAATTATTCCTTGAAGAAGATGCAGGATTAGTTCCTTTATATCAAACAGGAAGAGCGTATGTAATGAAACCGAATGTAAAAGGAATTGTGAAACACAACATTAGTCCAGAATATAGCTTTAAGTGGGCTTATGTAACGGAAGGTAAATAATAAAAAAGAGCGTGTTTAAAAGTAGATAAGTTATTTTTAACACGCTCTTTTTATATTCAATTAAATAGAGAAGAATAAGAAATGTGGTACTGACATATAGTAGATGGGGGAGAATTCGTATAGTAATAATAGTAAAATACATAGTTACTATAAAAATAAAATTATTAAAACTTCAAAAATGAGGGTAATTAATAGCATGTTAATTGGTGAAAAGGTATTAATAATTATGTTCATAGAAAATCTCTCAAAGTTAGTTTCGTACATATAATTGGGGAGGGTACAAGAATGAAGAAAAAGATGAAAAAATTCACGGCAGTTGTAGCACCAGTTTTGGCAATGAGTATGGCTTTAACAGCATGTTCTGGATCTTCTGGTGGGGAGAAGAAATCGACTACAACGTCTAATAATGGTGGGGAAGAGAAGAAGTCTGATATTAAATATGCGGCAAAGCAAGTGTTAAATCGTACAGAAACGAATGAAATTCCGACGATGGATACTTCCAAAAATACAGATACACTTGGCTCACAAATTTTAGGGAATACGATGGAAGGTTTATATCGCCTTGATAAAGACAATAAGCCAATCCCAGCTGTAGCAGAATCTAGCACAAAAAGCGAGGATGGTAAAAAATATACATTTAAACTACGTAAAGATGCAAAATGGTCAAACGGTGATCCAGTAACAGCGAAAGATTTCGTATTTGCATGGCAACGTCTAGTAGATCCAAAAACAGCTGCTGAGTATGCATTTATCGCTTACTATATTAAAAATGCGGAAACAATTAATCAAGGAAAAGGAGAAGTTTCTACATTAGGTGTAAAAGCGGTAGATGATTATACGCTTGAAGTGGAACTAGAAAGACCAGTACCATATTTCTTGAACTTAATGGCATTTGCGTCTTACTATCCATTAAATGAAAAGTTCGTGAAAGAAAAAGGGAATAAATTCGGTTTAGAGTCTGATACAACACTTTATAATGGTCCATTTGTGCTTACTGATTGGAAGCATGAGCAAGGTTGGAAATTAAAGAAAAATGAGCAGTATTGGGACAAAAAGACTGTAAAACTAGAAGAAATCAATTATAGTGTAGTAAAAGAACCAGCTACTAGAGTAAATTTATATGACACAGGTGCGATTGATTTCACACTTTTATCAGGTGAATTTGTTGATAAGTATAGAAATAATAAAGAAGAGTTTGGCGCATATTCGGAAACAAGTACGTTTTACTTACGTCTAAACCAAAAACGTGGTGGGCAAGATACACCGTTAAAGAGCAAAAAACTACGTGAAGCAATTGCATTATCAATTGATAAGAAAGCTTTAACGAATGTTATTTTAAATGATGGTTCAAAACCAGTGGATTACTTAGTACCAAAAGGTTTAGCGAGTGGACCAGACGGTAAAGATTTTGCAGAAACGTTCAAGAATGGTTTAAAACAAGACTCCAAAAAGGCAGCGGCAGCCTGGGAAGAAGCGAAAAAAGAACTTGGAAAAGATCAAGTAACAATTGAACTGTTAAATTATGATACTGGTAATGCGAAAAAAGTTGGGGAGTATGTAAAAGACCAAGTTGAAAAGAATTTAAAAGGTGTAACAGTAAATATTAAACTGCAGCCATTTAAGCAAAAACTAAAATTAGAATCAGACCAAGATTATGATTTCTCATATGGCGGCTGGAATCCAGATTATGCGGATCCAATGACATACCTTGATATGTTTGAAACAAAAAATTCGCAGAATCAGATGAGCTATTCAAATTCAAAATATGATGACATTATTACTAAAAGTAAGACGGAATGGATGGCTGATGCGAAAAAACGTTGGACAGAGTTAGGGAAAGCAGAAAAATTGTTAATTGAAGATGATGTAGCGCTTGTACCTTTATATCAAAGTGGTAGATCATATGTTATGAAACCAAATGTAAAGGGGATTGTGAAACATAATATTAGTCCGGAATATAGCTTTAAATGGGCGTATGTAGAAGAGAAATAAAAAAGAGAAGAGCATTTTCAAGTTGCGGTATAGCACTAGGAAATGCTTTTTTTATGTGCACGATTTATTGATGGGTGAATATATGTATTATAGAAAATTTAAAGGAGAATTCTATGAAACGAAACACATACATCGATTTCTTAGCGTATTACGGAATAGGGAGTGCTCATCCTGGCGGTTTTACGTTAACAAAACAATTGTTAGCACAACTGCCTTTTAGATATGGAGCTAACGTCCTTGAGATAGGCTGTGGTACGGGGAAAACAGCAGCGTATATGACAAAAGAATGTGGTTATAAAGTAACGGCGGTTGAACAGAATGAGATTATGATTCAGAAGGCGAAAGATAGATGGTCGTTTGAAGGAATAGACATTCAATTAATTGAAGGAAAGGCAGAGCAATTACCTTGTTTGCATGACTCATTTGAATTGGTACTCGGAGAATCGATACTTGCTTTTACAGAGAAAGAAAGGGTTATCTCGGAGTGCTATCGTGTATTACAGAAGGACGGAAAGTTAGTTGTAATTGAAATGATTATTAATGCCCACATTGGGAGGGAAGAGGAAGAGAAAATCGCCCAATTATATGGCATGAACGAACTATTAACTGAGAGTGAGTGGATTCAATTATTTCAGAAAGCAAACTTTAGGCGGGTTACAATTGCTGGCGGTGGCACAATTGCAGAAACAATCTCTAGCTATATAGAAGAGCCAGAATGGAATGTATCACAATTTATTCCGAATGATTTATATGAGGCATGGGTACAGCATGAAAATGTACGACTTATGTACCAACATATTTTAGGCCATCGTATTTTTATATGTGAAAAATAAAGAAAAAGAGTTGGCTAAAGGTAGTCAACTCTTTACTTATGTTAAATGAAAAATAATGCAGCCAATGTAATTCCGAAGATGAAACCAAATCCGAGTTCAACACCCCAGCCACAACCGCCGCCTCCCCAGCCGCCGCAACTACCACAACCACGACCGCCACATCCACAGCCGCTGAATCCACCACCACAACCAAATCCACAACTATCACATCTGTTAAGGCCGCCGCAAAGATCACAACCACCGTTTGCATATGCGTCGTAGTATCCGAATCCTGAATCAAAAGATGAGTGCTGTTGCACTGGTTCAATCCATACAGAGCTATTTGTCACATCAATTATTTTCCCTAAATGAATGCGACCATCACGATCTTCAATGCGAACGACTTTACCGAAATAACGTCGGCACGTATCATAACATTTTTGTCTATGCATGTTCTTTCCTCCTTCCGCATTACAGTAATACGATATGTAAAGGGGACAAGTGCGGCTTGTACGAATGTCCTAACTATCATAATTGTTATAGGAAAGGGGAAATATAGGAAGAGGATATATAAGGAGGAAAAGTCATGAAATCTACAGATCAGTTTCAGACATACGAAGTACCGTGGGAAGAGTTTATTGAAGCATTGCGAGAGGAAATGAAGAAGCAAGTAGGGGCAGACATTATTGATACAGTAGTTTGCAATTTAGAAGATGGCTTTGAAGTGTATACATATGTGCAGGGGGATTTGGATTTTGAATATAAGGAAGCACTGGAAAGAAAATACGGGAGCGATGCAAAAACTCCTAATGTGTTAACGATTATGTTATTAGCTAGTATTTATAGTACAAGTGAAGAGAATATACGCTTGCATACGGATAATAAAGATAATCCAGTTGTTAAGGTATATGTGAAGCAATAAATCAAACTTTTTGCTAAGTGTTTTGAATATAAAAAGTAGGAAAAGTCTGTTTTAAGTGTAGAGCTTAAACAGGCTTTTTTTACTTATATAATGGGGTAGAGAGTGCGAGAGGAAATATTACCAAGTTAATATAACTATTTACATAATAATTTTATGGTGTGTTCGTTGTCCTAAAATACAAGTCATATATCTTGTATCCTCTCATAAATTTAAACATAGGAATTTGTCTACAAAGGTGGCGAAGCCTCATCATGAAAATTCGAATTTGTGCCACATTCATGTTGTTTCTATTTATATGGTTACATCCTTTTTGGACTTTTGCAAAAGGAGAGGAGGCAAAGGAAAGGGTCGTTTCACTTGTATATGATGATTCGGGCAGCATGAGAAATAACGATCGCTGGAAATATGCCAATTACGCTTTGCAAAGTTTAGTTGCGCTATTAGATGAAAAAGATAAATTTTCCTACGTTCCAATGAGCAAGCCGAATGATCCATTAAACATTTCGTTAACGAAGGATAAGAGACAAACGGAAATTGAGGGAATTGGAGCATGGAAAACGTATTTAAATACTCCGTTTAGCGCAGTAGAAACCGCGATGCAATCTATAAAAAAGGAAGCAGATATAGATGGGAAACGTGAATTTTGGCTTATTGTATTAACTGACGGGGCATTTAATGATTTAGAGAAAGATAAGGTTGGCGGAAAAGAACAAATTACACAGAAGTTAGCACAGTTTAAGAAAGAAATGGATGTAAAAAAGATATCGTTACATCCAATTTTAATTACGATGGAAGAGGATTTAGGACAGCAGGAAAAGGCACAACTAAATACGTTTAAAGAAATATGGAAGAAAGAGATAAATGGAGTTACGATGCCATCTAGTGGAGAGGATGGCATCGTAAAAAGTGTCAATCAAGTGGCAGCATTAGTAGCAAATCGTGATCCATTCTCCTCTGTTGAATCGATTGTAAAAACGAAAGTAGTAGGAAAAAAAGTAGAGATTACAACACCATTTCCTTTAAAGCGTATGACACTTGTACAACAATCACCTTCTTTGTCTAATTATCAGGTCACACAAATTTCTAAACCATTACAATTACAATCTTCTTTTTCCATACATGCACCAGGAGAAGCGAAATTATTCGGAAATATAGTTCATATAAGTACGGAAAATGAGGAAGTTATTAAACCAGGAACTTATACGATAGAAGTGGACCAGGATATTGAGAAAGAAGGGTTACAAGTACTTGTTGAACCGGCGCTTAATTATACGGTTTCTACTTATGACAAAGAAGATAAGGATAGAAAAAAAGTTGAGGAAATGTATGAAGATGTGACAGCTGTTATTGAAGCAAAGCCTACTGAGTTGCCAGTTCAGTCTTCTTACTTCCAGGCAGAAGTAGAAATAGACGGAAAGCAATATGCAATGAAGTGGGACGATAAAAGACATGTGTTTTATTACGAAACTAAGCTTACTAAAGGATTAGTACGTGGGAAAGTTCATATGAACATAAAAGGATTCTACAGACAGACGAAAGAATTTAAAATTGAAACAACTAAAAAGCCTGAATTATCACTTCAAACTGTCACGAAAGATTATGAAGAAAAAGTATCAAATTTAGAGAATAGTAAACCGTTTATTATACAACCACAGTTAGATGGTAAGCCGATGAAAGAAGAGGCTGTAAAGAAACTATTAAAATCTACTGGTGTCACATCTAAACAATCAATCAACTATGAAATAAAACAACATGGTAATCAAATTTATATTTATCCTCGACCTCATTACTCCGACACATTCAATTTTACAGATACCGGCACCGTAGAAGCTACCATCGTAGTGCAGGATTCAAAATTACAAGAAGTAAAGAAAAAAATATCACTTCATATTCAAAATGCACCGTTTTATGAAAAGTATGCGCTTATTTTTAAGTTTGTTATTCCTATCACTTTATTACTGTTAATAGTAGGAATAATCGTTTTAGGATGGATTGTCCGTCCAAGATTTCACCGTAAAGCACTATTGTATTACGAATGGGATCAAGAGGTAGCGAAAGATTGGTTATATCAATCTGAGCCAGAGTTACTTAAAAATAAATGGTGGAAACATTATTTTGGTATTCCGTATAGAGCAGAAAGAAAGACTGTGCAATCCGTTACGTTTATAGCAAAGAAAGGATCGAAATCAATATTTGTAGCGAAAGAGTCACAAGTAGTAGGAATGATTATTGATGGGATGTTTATAACAGAGGATGAGGTTGGAATGGAACATAAGACATTATATCCAAATGAACTTTTAGTAATTGATAGAGGATATGGTAAGGAGATTTATAAATACGAGTGTGAATAATAGATGGGGAAAAGAGTAGAGTACTATCTTCCCCCCTCTTTTTAAACAAGCAAGAATAGGAAGGTGGTTCACATGACGTTACAAGTTCCAACAATATTAATTGGTTTAGGTGGAATCGGTAGTACTGTGACACATCAAATATATGAAAGGCTACCTGAGGAGCGCCGAAAAAAGGTAGCAATGCACGTATTTGATACTGATGTGAATACATTGAGTAAATTTGATCATATTCGAAAGTTTAAGACGCAAACGAGTTCTAGTAAAACGCCTAGGGAGTATATTGCGGGAGATCCGACGATTCCAGAGTGGTTTCCAATGGACCCGACTATACTTGATAAACCACTGACAGAAGGAGCAGGACAGTTGCGCGTTATTTCACGTCTAGCGTTACGTGCTGCAATGAAAGAAGATAAACTCACCTCCTTTTGGCAAGAAATCGAGAAAATTTTCCCGGTTACAAGTGATCAAACGGAATATGGTGTGCGTGTCATTATAGTAACATCACTAGCGGGTGGAACAGGTTCAGGGATGTTTCTACAAATTGCATTATATTTACGTGAAATGCTTCGGAAGAAATTGCAACACCACAACATTTTAATACGTGGTGCGTTTCTAATGCCTGATGTGTTAGTGAAGACGAGAACGGTTAGTGCGAAAGAATTTGAAACGGTGCAAGCAAACGGCTATGCATCGTTAAAAGAATTACATGCCATTACACTCGGTTCTACCGGAGAATTATCAAAACGCGGTGGCGTTACAATTGAATTAGAATATCGACCTGACCAAGTAGATGAAGACGGCAGAACGAATCATACAATTAAACAACATCATTTACCGTACAATTATTGTTTCTTATACGATTACGAAAATCTGCATGGACACCATCTGCATAATTTATCAGATTATATGGAGCAAATGGCAAATACGATTTATTTACAGTTATTTAGTCCGATGTCTGCAAATCATTTTGCACAGGAAGATAATCAAATTCAGCAATTAGCAGAATCAAGCGGGAAAGGACGATATTGCGGGGCAGGAACGGCAAAGATTATTTATCCATATGAGCACGTGTTAAAATATTGTGCTTTAAAATGGGCCGTGCAAGGTTTAGATGAATCTTGGCTTCATTTAGATCAGTTGTTTCAAGAGAAGAAGCAAAGATATGACCAAGATGTAAAACGTGGTATGCAGCGTGAAAAGCCAGAGCGCGGGAAAAGTTATTTAGAAGACTTAGAACATCTTGCTACTCGTCCTGAACAGGCTCATATTTTCTATAGACAAATGTACAATGAAACACGTGAAGGAGCAGAAGGCGGTAAGGTCGGTGTTGCGAAATCTAAACTGTTTTTAGAAGCTGTAGAAAGTTATGTACAGCGTACGGTGCAAAAAGACGAGGAATTAAATCGTCTGCAGCATGAGTGTAAAATTTCGGCTGCGAAGCTGAAAATGATGGAGCAAATGAAAGGTGAAGTAGCAAGGGTGGATCATGCGGTTCGTTTATATGCGTATGCGATTCCAAGCCGTGTACATGAACATGTAACGACACTATTGTATGACATGATTGAATCAGACCGTTTTTCACCAAGTGGTTCTGAGGGACAGTCATATCAACTAAATACATGGTTTTTAAAGAAAACAGATCCTGTTCATCCAGTATCAGCTCGTTTTATGTTGTATGAAATTCGAAAACAGTTAGTAGAAAAAATGAATCGACTACATGAAAATAATGAGCAAAAGCGTAATTTAATTCAAAACTACGATAAGAAATTTAATGTGAGTAATATTGATGGAACGGTAACAGCTGTGCGCCGAGTAGAAATTGCGCAGCAACAAGGCTGGTTTGGAAAAATGATTAATAATCAGCAACGTTTGTTTAAAAAAGAATTTGAAGATATTGTAACGCAGTACGTACACAAATTAAACGAGTATCGTAAAGAAATGCTATTAGAACTCGTGTATCAATCACTATATCAAGCAGTTAACAAAATGATTCAATATTGGGAAAGGTTTTTTGATAATTTACATGAAACACGTGAAAATTTATTGTTTGAAATTCAAAAACGAAGCAAGGAATTTGAAGGGAAAACAAATCCAACGAATGTATACGTATTAGCTGAAGAGAAGTTGCAAGAAAAGATTTGGCAAGATATGCAGCAACATTTAAATTTAGGTGTATTACCGAAAGATATATCTGCGGAAATTTATATGAGTTTGTACGGGGAATATTGCCGAGATGCGAAAACAGAAGAGATTCAATCGAAAAAGGTAGAAGACTTTTATCGTGAGCACATATTAAGTTATTGCTACGATGAATTACAAATACGCTATCGTGATAAATTAGAGCTAAATATCGTTGAGGCGTTACGCAAAGAAGCGGATTATAAGAAGCGTGATCGTGATGAATACGTTCGTGAAAAAATTGAAGACTTGTTCCATTTAGCTAGCCCATTCGTGCCAAAAGTTTCCCATCATAGGGAATTACAATATTGGGGGATACACCCATCTTTAAAGAAAGAACTGCAAGAGGAATTAATTCAAGAAATGTTTAAAGAAAAAGATACAGTACACGAAGCTTTTTCACCATTTGAAGTCATTTGTTATCGTGCGCATTACGGTTTATCTTTGCAAGACTTTCCTAAGCTTTCATCTGGACATATTGCAAATGGATTTATGAATGATAAAGGTGATTATTTTCAATCTTATTATCGCCGTGTGAATAAATTAAATAGTAAAAAATCTAGTTTAACACCGCATTTAGATAAGTATTGGCACTTACCAGCATTCATGCCAGATTTAAATGCAACGCAAACGAAGTTAGATTATGATAAATGTAATCGAGCTCTTCTATACGCGTATATATATCGCTGGATTAGTTTAGTTGCTGTTGATGGCCAGTTCGTGTATCAATATAACGGTGTTGGACGTAGCTTTTTAATTCAGTCGATGGGAAAAAATATTTCAAGCGAAAGTTACAAATTACACAGAGCGTTGCTCCATAACCCATTTATTTATGAAAACATCTTGTCCAGATTTGAAGAAGAACAAGAAAAGGCGATGATACAAGGTGGACATTTATATACACATCCATTTGTATTAGGTGCTCAAGATATTAGATGGCTTCGTAAAGAGCATGTCCATAATATTTTAGATATGATTTTAATGTATGACCGTGAAGCAAAATATGACCCAACGTTAGAAGAAACTTCTGATGAATTATTAAGGTTATTCCTTGATGAAATTGAGTTATATTTCCAAAACTATTACGGTACAGGTGCCGATATGGTTGCAAAGAAAGAGAAAGAAATGTTTATTAAACAATTGTGGGATCGTTCGTACGCAAAAGGTTATGTAGATCCAAATAGTGCTCCTTATAAAAAGTGGCAAAATTTATTAAGCGTTCATGATGAAGAAGAAACGCCAAAAACGAATGTATAATGAATGAAAAGGGAATCCTTAAAAGTGGCAATACAACTTTAGAAAAGAGGGATTCCGATGCCGTTTTTAGGAAGTGTATATCAAATATTTGGATTGTATCCAGAAATTTATTATGGGATGATTTCAGCTGAAATCGCAGAGCAGCAAAGATTGGAACAAGCGGAAAACGAAGAACCAGAAACAGAAGCGTAACTATATAGGAAGCTTCAAAATAAAAATGATACACGCTACTTGCTCTTTAAACGTATAAGAACAAGTAGCGTGTTTTTGCTATTTAATAATCTCGTTTTCTAAAATTTTAATAGTAGGTTTTACTTTTACAGTAGCTTTTGAAAAAGCACTAGGCCAATCGCTTTCAACCTCTTTCCATTTCTTATATTGAAATGCTCTCGCATAATCACCAAATCCGAATGGATCGAGTTGCTGTTTTTGAATTTTGTGGATTAAATCGTTTAAATCTTCGTTTAGTTGTTTCGTAATAAGTGAAGTTAATTTCTTTTTATCAGCATCTATATTCATGTTGAATGTCATCTCAGATACCGCTATAGCCGGTCCTGATTTTTCGTTTCATAGTAAGAACATTTATTGTTGCGAAATCGCCACTGATTATAGTTTACTTTATATGGGCTATTATGGATAGTTTCATACGGACATATGCGTAGTTTAAATTTTATATTGTATATTTTTAAATTTAACGCTATAATTATAGTGTTAAAGATGGAATCGTGATATGACCTGTTATGAATCTATCGTTTTATTTATGAATAAATGGATTGGTATTTTAGCAAGATGTGCTAATAAACTACTCCACCATGATAATAACGTGCCGAAATGTGGTGCGTATATTTTCGTGGTGGAGTTTTTTTATTCTCAAAAAGGGGGAAAGACCATGAATGACAACATGGTTCATATTACAATTGACGGAAAAAAGTATACAGCGGAGCCCGGTTCAACGATATTGGGTGTTATTAATGAGAACGGGGTTGAACATCCGCAAATTTGTTACGTGCCAGAAGTAGATCCTATTCAAACATGTGACACTTGTATTGTAGAAGTTAACGGAAAGTTAATGCGCTCTTGTTCGACAGTGGCGACGGAAGGTATGAACATTGAACTGGCTTCTGGTCGAGCGAAAGAAGCACAAACAGAGGCGATGGATCGGTTACTAGAAAATCATTTATTATACTGTACAGTATGTGACAACAACAATGGGAACTGTAAGTTGCATAATACAGCAGAATTAATGGAAATTGAACATCAAAAATATCCTTATGAACCGAAAGTAGATGTAAGTGAAGTTGATATGACGCATCCATTTTATCGCTATGACCCTAATCAATGTATTGCATGCGGTCAATGTGTTGAGGTGTGTCAAAACTTACAAGTAAATGAAACGTTATCGATAGACTGGGAAGCGGAACGCCCACGAGTTATTTGGGATGAAGGAGTAAATATTAATGATTCTTCATGCGTTAGTTGTGGTCAATGTGTAACGATTTGCCCTTGTAACGCTTTAATGGAGAAAACGATACTTGGTGAAGCTGGATTTATGACGGGATTAAAACTAGATATTCTTGAACCGATGGTAGATTTAATTAAAGAAGTTGAGCCTGGATATAGCGGTATTTTTGCGGTATCAGAAGTGGAAGCGGCTATGCGTGATACTCGTACGAAGAAAACGAAAACAGTATGTACATTTTGTGGTGTAGGTTGTTCATTCGAAGTGTGGACGAAAGGGCGTAAAATCCTTAAAGTACAGCCTTCTTCTGATGCACCAGTTAACGCAATTTCTACTTGTGTAAAAGGAAAATTTGGCTGGGATTTCGTAAATTCTAAAGAACGAATTACGAAGCCTTTAATTCGTAAAAATGGAACGTTTGTTGAATCTACATGGGAAGAAGCGTTGAATGTAGTTGCAAGTAAACTAGGGTCTATTAAAGAAGAGTACGGTAAAGACGCTATCGGTTTTATTTCTTCCTCTAAAATTACGAATGAAGATAATTATGTGATCCAAAAATTAGCTCGACAAGTATTTGAAACGAATAATATTGATAACTGCTCACGTTATTGTCAATCACCAGCGACAGACGGATTATTCCGTACAATTGGTATGGGCGGAGACGTTGGAACGATTAAAGATATCGCACAATCCGGTCTTGTTATTATTGTAGGTTGTAATCCGACAGAAGGTCATCCTGTTTTAGCTACACGTATTAAACGTGCGCATAAATTACACGGACAAAAATTAATTGTGGCTGATCTTCGTAAAACAGAAATGGCAGAGCGTTCAGACGTCTTTATTAGTCCAAAACAAGGAACAGATCAAGTATGGCTAATGGCTGTTACGAAATATATGATTGATCAAGGTTGGCACGATCAACAATTTATTGATGAGAACGTAAACTTCTTTGAAGATTTCAAAGAGAGTCTTACAGAATATACACTTGAATACGCAGAAGAAATGACTGGCATTTCAAAAGAAACACTTATTCAAATGGCTGAAATGATTCGTGATGCAGATGGTACATGTATCCTTTGGGGTATGGGAGTAACGCAAAATACAGGTGGATCTGATACTTCCGCTGCGATTTCAAACTTACTTCTTGCAACAGGTAATTATCGTCGTCCAGGTGCTGGTGCATATCCGCTTCGAGGTCATAATAACGTGCAAGGTGCTTGTGATATGGGTACTTTACCAGGATGGCTCCCTGGATATCAGCACGTTACGAACGATATGGAACGTGCGAAATTTGAAATGGCTTACGGAGTGAAAATTAATAGTGAACCAGGTCTTAATAATATTGAAATGTTGCATGCAATTGACGAGGGGAAAATGAAAGCTATGTATCTTGTCGGAGAGGACATGGCTCTTGTAGACTCTAATGCGAACCATGTACATGAAGTGCTATCAAGCCTTGATTTCTTCGTTGTGCAAGATGTTTTCTTATCTAAAACTGCTCAATATGCAGATGTTGTATTACCGGCAGCACCGTCTCTTGAAAAAGAAGGTACTTTTACAAATACAGAACGACGTGTACAAAGACTCTATCAAGTTCTTCCTACGCTTGGAGATGCGAAGCCAGACTGGTGGATTGTGCAGGAAGTTGCGAATAAATTAGGTGCAAACTGGAATTATAGCCATCCGAGTGAAATATTTGCTGAAATGGCAAGTTTATCACCACTATTCTCACAAGCAAACTATGAAGTACTTGAAGGATGGCATAGTTTCCATTGGGGAAGTTTTGATGGATCGAATACACCACTACTTTTCCAAGAAGGATTTAACTTCCCGGATAAAAAAGCTCGTTTTGCGATTGCTGACTGGGTACGTCCAGCTGAATTCCCAGCGGAGTTCGATCTTCACATTAATAACGGGCGTATGCTTGAGCATTTCCATGAAGGGAATATGACAAATAAATCAACAGGTATTCAAACGAAAGTACCTGGCGTTTTCGTTGAAGTTTCTCCAGCACTTGCAAAAGAACGCGGAGTGAAAACAGGTTCATTAGTTCGTCTCATTTCTCCTTTTGGAGCGTTAAAATTACGTGCACTTGTAACAGATCGTGTAAAAGCGAATGAGTTATATTTACCGATGAACTCTACTGACAATGAAACGGCAATTAATTTCTTAACAGGTCCTGCAGTTGACACACGTACGAATACACCTGCTTATAAACAGACGAAAGTACGTATGGAAGTGTTAGAAGTTGATGGCGAAAATCCGATGCCAAAAGCGAACCCACGTAATAAAAAACGTCACCCTCAAGCCGGTATTGAGGTACATCGTAAGTGGGCGCGTCAAGGGTATGTGCATTTAACGGATAAGTAGGAGGAGAAAAATATGGCTGCACCTATAAAAATGATTCAAAAACAAGAATTAACTGAGGAAGAAATAAAACAGCAAAAATTAGATGATTTAAAAGAGCTTCTAGCTAATAATGAAGACGCTCTAAATCAAATGTTTAATATAGTAGGGGAATTGAATGATATTGGCATGCTAGAAGCAGCAAATTCTATGCTAAAGGCGAAAGAACCAATCGCAAAGATTGTTCTTGGCCAAGTGACTCGTGAGCCTGTTACAAATTTAATTAATAATATGATGGGGGCTGCGGGTGCTTTAACAGAACTTGATCCGGAGCTTACGAAAAAGCTTATAGGTAGCTTATTAGTAGGGCTAGAAAAGGGTAATGAACATCTAGAGAGTAATAAAAAAGTAGGGGTATTCGATCTTATGAAAGTATTGAAAGACCCAGATATTAACCGTGCTATCGGGTTTGGGCTTCATTTCTTAAAAGGTATGGGAAAAGGATTAAAAGAAGAATAAACTTCATTAAGTGAACCTTTTCGCCCAAATGTTTGTACGAAATAGTTTGGGCGGAAGGCTCATTTTGGTAAAATATATAATAAAGTAAAATGAGGCTTTTGGGAGGTATAATTGTATGTCAAAAAAAGTACATGAATTTAATGATATGATACGAAAACTTCGAAAAGAACTTTTCGGAAAAGGGCCAGAACGAATTCATACTGTTTTTGCAGAAAACATGGCGATCGCGACTCTTTATGGAAACTTAACACCTACTGAAAAATTCATTTCAAGTACGATGGACGGTGCGGAAATGGTCCATATGGCTAGAACGAAAATGATTCAAGAAGTATATGCTGCGAATTCCCGTGAACATTTGGAGGAACTTGTTGGAGCGAAATTAGTGAACCTATTTTCAGATATGAAAGTAGAAGAAGATATTGCAGTTTCGGTATTTGTTTTTGATAAAAATATAACGTGAGAGAAGGATACTGATCGTGAAACCGATACAGGTAGAAAGAGAAATCTTTCGTTATGAGCAAGGGGCGTTTAAACATATAGAGGACAGCATTGTAACAGAGTTTCCAGTCACGATTAAAATGAACGGACAGGAGTTTGTTACAATGGTTAGTACTCCAGAATATATAGAAGATATGGTAATAGGCTTCTTAGCATCTGAAGGAATCATTCGGAAGTATGAAGATATTGATGACATATGGGTGCAAGAGAAAGAAGGATTTGTACATGTCACGACGGCAAAAGTAAATCCGTATTACGAACAAATGCAAAATAAACGTTATATTACTTCATGCTGTGGTATGAGTAGACAAGGATTTGTCTTTGCAAATGATGCATTAAGCGCAAAGAAAATGAATGGCGTGCATGTACAAGTTACTGCAGAAGACTGTTTTCGATTAATGAAAGAAATGCAGCAATCTGCTGAGACATTTCGTCATACAGGGGGCGTTCATAATGCGTCTTTGTGCGATGTGAATGGTATTATTTTAAGTCGAATGGATATCGGAAGGCATAATGCGTTAGATAAAATTTACGGTTATTGCTTAAAAAATAATATTTCTATAAGAGATAAAATCATTGTTTTTAGTGGTCGTATTTCTTCGGAAATATTATTGAAAGTTGCAAAAATTGGTTGTGAAATTATATTGTCAAAATCAGCTCCAACTGAGTTGGCTTTGCAGCTAGCAGAAGAATTAAGTATTACTACGATAGGATTTATTCGGAATCAATCCTTAAATGTATATACGCATCCAGAGCGTGTTTTAAATATAAAATAAGTAAAAGCGAGGCAATAAATATGAAATCTTTCACATTAGACAAACTACAACGTCCTTTAAAGGATTTACGTATTTCTGTTACTGATCGCTGTAATTTTCGCTGTCGTTATTGTATGCCAGAAGAAATATTTGGTCCTGATTATTCGTTTTTGTCTAATGATAAAATTTTATCTTTTGATGAAATTGAAAGAATAACACGTATTTTCGTTTCTTTAGGTGTACGAAAGCTACGAATTACAGGTGGAGAACCGTTACTTCGAAGAGGGCTTCCAAAGCTTATCGAGCGCCTTAATAAAATAGATGGTGTGGAGGATATCGGCTTAACAACCAATGGATCGTTACTTAAAAAGTTTGCTCCTGATTTATATAAGGCGGGTTTATCACGTGTGACAGTTAGTTTAGATTCCTTAGAAGAAGAGCGTTTTTTCTATTTAAATGGTAATAGAAGCAAAGTACAAAGGGTTCTGGAAGGAATACAAGCTGCAGCTGAAGTTGGTATGAAAATTAAAATAAACATGGTCGTTCAAAAGGGGAAAAACGAACAGGACATCTTGCAGATGGCGCAATACTTTAAGGAAAATAAGCATATTCTTCGTTTTATTGAGTATATGGATGTTGGAAATTATAACGGTTGGGAGTTAAAAGAGGTTGTCTCTAAACAAGAAATAGTAGATGCGATTCATCAAGTTATGCCATTAGAACGGATAGAAGCGAATTATGCAGGTGAGGTTGCGACTCGCTATCGTTATATTGGAAGTGATGAAGAAATAGGTATTATTTCATCAGTAACAGATTCCTTCTGTTCCTCATGTACGAGAGCACGTATTTCTGCAGAAGGAAAATTATATACGTGTTTGTTCGCTTCTAAAGGAAATGACTTGAGAGAACTGCTTCGATCTGACTACACTGACGAGGAAATAACAGATATCGTACGCGACATATGGAACAACCGAGAAGATCGTTATTCAGATGAACGCTTAAGTAATAGTAATAAAAAAGCTATGCCTAAAATTGAAATGTCACATATAGGTGGTTAATATAAAGTTGACATAAAAGTGAAAAATGGAAGGTGTACAAGAATTGTAGATTTTCTATTTTATAGTAAAAGTGATGATTGATCTCTCTGTAAAAGATGTGCAGAGAAATTAAGCAGCATTCAAAAACCTTTATTTTGAAGAGGTTTTTTGAAGCTGCTTTTTTATTTGGAGAAAATGGAGGAATTAGTAATGGCATTTCATAAACCGGAACAAATTGCTGAGCTTGTCATTGAGGCCGGTGTTCAAAAAGTAAGTCAGACCTTGCCAGCAATGCTTATTCTCGGTTTTTTAGGAGGAGCATTTATTTCGCTCGGTTTTTTACTTAACATTCGCGTTTTAGGTAATTTACCTGAGCGCTGGGGGAGTTTAGTAAATGTTTTAGGAGGAGCGGTTTTTCCTGTTGGACTCATGTTGGTCGTATTAGCAGGAGGAGAATTAATTACCGGAAATATGATGTCAATGTCTATGGCGCTTTATGCAAAGAAAATTACATTGGTCAGTGTGCTGAATAACTGGATTTGGATTACTTTCATGAATTTTGTAGGAGCTATTTTCGTAGCGTATTGTTTCGGCCATCTTGGCGGATTAACAGAGGGGGATTATTTAAATAAAACAGTAGCGATAGCGGAAGGCAAGTTACATGAATCTTTTGGAAGAACTTTAATTTTAGCAATTGGGTGTAATTGGCTCGTTTGTTTGGCGCTTTGGCTCGCTTATGGGACAAGTGATTTTGTCGGAAAAATAATCGGAATTTGGATTCCAATTATGGCATTCGTAGTGATTGGATTTCAGCAAGTAGTAGCAAATATGTTTGTCATCTCAGCAGTTATTTTTGCAGGTCATCTGACGTGGATGGATCTTGCTAGAAATTTTGTTCCTGTTTTTATTGGAAATGTAATTGGAGGAGCTGGATTTGTTGGATTTGCTTACTTCTCTTGTTATCAAAAACAACATTCTAATATGAAATAGAGTTCGTGAGAGGGAGGGTATGTAATGGCTGAGCGGTATTCACGACAACAGTTGTTCAAACCAATTGGGAATGGAGGGCAAGAAAAAATTAGAAATAAACATGTGTTAATTGTAGGAGCAGGCGCATTAGGAAGTGCAAGTGCTGAAAGTTTCGTACGTGCAGGTATTGGCAAGTTGACGATTATTGATCGTGATTACGTTGAATGGAGTAATTTACAAAGACAACAATTGTACTCTGAAGAAGATGCGAGAGAGAAATTGCCAAAAGCAATTGCTGCTAAAAATCGGCTAGAAAAACTTAATTCGGAAGTACAAATAGATGCTTTCGTAATGGATGCATGTGCAGAAAACTTGGAAGGACTATTAGAAAATGTTGATGTAATAATTGATGCAACAGATAATTTCGATATCCGATTTATAATAAATGATTTATCACAAAAACATAATATCCCGTGGGTATATGGTTCTTGCGTTGGCTCGTATGGTATGAGTTATACAATTATTCCGCAAAAGACACCGTGTTTACATTGTGTGCTGAAGAACATTCCAGTTACAGGTGTGACGTGTGATACAGCTGGAATTATTAGCCCGACTGTACAAATCGTCGCAGCATATCAGGTGGCGGAAGCACTCAAAATTTTAGTAGAAGATTTTTCAACTATTAGAAAACCATTTTTCATGTTTGATATATGGAGTAATCAAAACCATTTTATAAAACTAGGGAAAATAAAAACAGACGCTTGTCTCTCATGTGGTTTGAATCGAACTTATCCTTATTTATCATACGAAAACCAAACGAAGGTAGCTGTTTTGTGCGGAAGAAATACAGTTCAAATTAGACCGGTAGAAAATAGACAGTACAATTTTGATGATATAGAAAAAGTATTAAGTAAACTAGGAAAAGTAGATCGGAATCCGTATTTACTATCTTGCCAAATAGATGAGTACCGCGTTGTTATTTTTCGAGATGGTCGTGTTTTCATTCATGGTACAAATGATATTTCGAAAGTGAAACAATTATATTATCGCGTATTCGGTTAATAGAAAGGGTTGTCAATAATGGAAAGAAGAGTGCCAATTACGGTTGAAGACGCTGTTCGTAAAGTAATGGGATTTGCTCATAAAGGATTAAAGGAGCTACTACCTATTGAATTAGCTTATGGACGTATATTAGCAGAGGATTTAGTAGCTGACCATGATGTACCTTCATTCAATCGTTCCCCGTATGACGGATTTGCTATTAGAGCAGAAGATACGAATTTAGCAAGTTATGAAACGCCAATTGTATTTGAAGTAGTGGGTGAAATTGGTGCAGGATCGCTATTCGATGAGAAAGTAGGTCCGTTTCAAGCAGTTCGAATTATGACGGGAGCACAGATTCCGAATGGATGTGATGCAGTTGTTATGCTAGAGCTGACTCGTCAATATGAGGAGGCTGGCAGTAAGTATATGGAATTGAAGCGGTCATTCAAAGCGGGCGATAATATTTCTTTTCAAGGTGAAGATGCTCGTAAAGGAACGGTTCTTGCAAAGAAAGGAACATACATTCATCCAGGTATTTCAGCTCTTCTTGCTACGTTCGGGTATAGCGAGGTGCCAGTTGCGAGAAAGCCTGTAATTGGACTATTAGCGACTGGCAGTGAATTACTGGATGTAAACGATTCATTACAGCCAGGGAAAATCCGAAATAGTAATACGTATATGATATTGTCTCAAATTCGAAGAGCAGGCGGAAGAGTAAAATATTTTGGGAAGTTTAGCGATGATTTTCATACGTGTTTTACGGCTGTAAAAGAAGCATTAAGCCAAGTAGATATGCTCATTACAACAGGTGGTGTATCAGTAGGGGATTACGATTATTTGCCAGCTATATATGAAAAATTAGGTGCATCAGTTCTTTTCGATAAAATTGCAATGCGGCCAGGAAGTGTTACGACTGTAGCGCAATTAAATGGCAAGTTATTATTCGGTTTATCAGGAAATCCATCTGCTTGTTACGTAGGATTTGAATTGTTTGTAAGACCTTGTATTCGAACGTATATGTTTAGTGAAAAAGCACATGTAAAAAGAGAAAAAGCGTTATTAGGAGAAGACTTTTTAAAGCCAAATCCATTTACAAGGTTTGTACGAGGAAAACTAACATATAACGAAGGGCAGTTAATCGCTTATCCGTCAGGGTTTGATAAATCTAGCTCAGTTTCTTCTCTAGCAGAGACAAATATATTTATTGTACTTCCAGGTGGTACGAGAGAGTATAAAAAAGATATGTTCGTAGATGTTCTCTTGTTGGAAGATAACGAAGGTAGTGAATGGCCTTGGACATTTTATAAAGTGAGAGGTGATTCTAATGGGACAAGTGCTATTTGAAATTGTCGATATACCGATTGTAGTTGAAGAAGTAACGAATAAAGTCGCAAGAAGAGAAGCAGGTGCGATTACAACTTTTATTGGTACAGTGAGAGAATTAACAAAAGGAAAACGAACGCTACATTTAGAGTATGAAGCATATAAACCGATGGCAGTAAAACAACTTACGAGAATTGGGGAAGAAATAAATGAAAAGTGGCCGGACGCAAAAGTAGCAATTACGCACCGAGTAGGACGGCTAGAAATAATGGATATTGCGGTAGTCATTGCAGTTTCATCACCACATCGTAAAGTAGCTTATGAAGCGAATGAATACGCGATTGAACGTATAAAACGAATCATCCCAATATGGAAAAAAGAATTTTGGGAAGATGGAACGATGTGGATTGGAGATCAACTTGAAAATACACCTTATCCAGAAGGAAAACCGAAGAAGGAAGAATGAGAAGATGATTACAATTTTACTGTTCGCAAATTTGCGTGAGGAAGTCGGATTAGATCAATTAGTAATTTCCGAGAAACAAGAAATGACAGTTCAGCAATTAAAGGGATGGCTCAAAGCAAACTATTGTTTACAATCGCTTGATAGAGTGATGGTGGCTATTAATGAAGAGTTTGTAACGAATGAAGAGATGATAAAAGCTGGAGATATAGTCGCATTAATCCCGCCCGTTAGCGGGGGGTAATAAGGATTTGTAAGATGTTGTATATAAATTAGAATTATGAGAAGGGATGAGTTCTATGATTACTCAAGAACAAATAATGAATGCGTTAAAACATGTGGAGGATCCAGAGTTACACAAAAGTATTGTAGAATTAAATATGGTTAGAAATATACAAATGAATGGAACAGAGGTTAAACTTGAAGTAGTGCTAACGATTCAAGGTTGTCCGTTAAAAGCAAAAATTCAACAAGATGTGGAAGAGTCTCTTCAGGCAATTGGCGCCTCTAAAGTGGATTTGACATTTGGTTCTATGACACAAGAAGAACGAGCTGCGCTAACAGAGAAGTTAAAGAAAAATAGTAGAACAGAAACTGGTATGCCGAGCATGCTTCGCCCTGATTCAGGGGTACGATTTATTACTGTAACGAGCGGAAAAGGTGGAGTTGGCAAATCAACGGTGACAATTAATCTTGCAACGGCTTTAGCTCGTATGGGCAAAAAAGTGGGGATATTAGATGCAGATATATATGGTTTTAGTATTCCAGCTATGATGGAAACGAATCAAAAACCAACGATGATTGATCAAACAGCAATTCCAGTCATTAGTCACGGTGTTAAAATCATGTCGATGGGATTTTTTACAGAAGGAAATAACCCGGTTATGTGGCGCGGACCGATGTTAAATAAATGGATTCAAAATTTCCTTGCGAATACGCACTGGGGAGAATTAGATTATTTACTGCTTGATTTACCACCAGGTACAGGAGATATTGCCATTGATGTTGCAGCTATGATTCCGCAGGCGAAAGAAATTATCGTTACAACACCACACAATGTAGCTTCATTCGTAGCATTTAGGGTGGGGGTAATGGCAAAACATACGAAACATGAGATTTTAGGTATTGTGGAAAATATGGCTTATTTTGAAGAACAAGATGGATCGAAAAATTACCTTTTTGGAAAAGGCGGTGGTGAAATGTTAGCAGAACAATTGCAAACGGAAGTAATCGCACAAGTACCTTTTGCAAAACGGGAAGAAAATAACGGTTCATCTGTATATGATGAAGATTCTCTTGTTGGAGAAGTGTTTACAACGTTAGCGGAAGATATTATTTATAAAGGATAGAGGAGGAATTTTTTTATGGGGTGTAATATTGATCATTCTATTGAAGATGTAATGAATAAGCTTGAAAGTCAAAAGAGTTTTTTACCGGAAGTAATTTTTAAAGAGGTAAAGGGATTTTTGCAAGGTAATCATTCGCAGGAAATATTAAATGTTGTCTTTCATCTTCTAAAAAAGTATGACTTAGTTAGTGAAGAAGAAAGAGAGACGAGAAATACTCAATTATTGCTGATTATAAAATAAATACGCTTTGGCTTTTGTTTTGTAACAGGAGGGGTAAATGTAATGAATATGAAGAAGATGATTGAAACGATAGAAGCAACAAAAATGACTGGAGAAGAATTATCGATTGCTCATTTACATCAAAAGCTTGTAAAGTTATATAGTCAAAAAAATGTAACTGATTATACGGAGTTATTAAAATATATTTTATCATTATCCGTGCAGCTGGATTTACATTTCGTATTGAAATATTTTGGTATGCGACCGGTTGTTGCTACAGATGAGCGTATGCAATTTCAAGAGATATTTAAATGCTTAGCTAAGAAAGACGATAATGGGGAATGGTTTTTAAATTTTGTTTCTTTATATGTAGGGCTAATTGTAGTTCTTCATTTTGATGAAAAAGAGATTGAGAGAAGTTTTTTCGATGCTATAGTAGTGGGGGAAGTAAATGAAATATAAGATTCTGCTCATAACATCTTTCTATTTAATTGCTATAACTGCGATTTTAATTGGTTATATAAATATGAAGGTAACGAATTAAAATAGTTTGATAAAAACTGTTCTTCAGTTGTTTCCATCGTTTTTTCATGTTACCATTAAGCGAATTTTTCATAGGGAGAGAAAGCGATGAAATGGATTTATTTTATTATTATTAACGTTATAGCTTTTAGCCTTATGGGGCTTGATAAACGAAAAGCGAAGAAGAAACAGTGGAGAACGCCAGAAAGTACGTTGTTTTTATCAGCAGCAGCTGGTGGCGCAGTTGGTGCTTGGATCGGTATGTATATGTTTCACCATAAAACTCATAAAAAGAAATTTGTTTTCGGTATACCGTTACTTGTCGTTATCACAGTATGTTTACTTTTTGCTGTATGAGAAATGTCGAAAGAATTGCAGAGTGATTATTGGTAAAGTGAGCACGTGGGACCGTATAATGGAGAAAAACGAGAAGAGGAGAAAAGGAAGATGGGGAGTCAATCAGCACAGCAACAAAAAGGGATCATATATGCGGCTGGTGCTTATACGATGTGGGGAATCCTACCAATCTATTGGAAATGGGTTGAGGAAGTTCCGGCCGATGAAATATTAGCGCATCGCATCGTTTGGGCGTTCGTTTTTATGTTACTTGTATTAGGTGTTACGAAGAGATTTCGCCAGTTTATTGGGGAGTTCGTGAATCTTTTTAAACGACCTAAATTATTAATGTCATTAACAATAGCTTCAGTCTTGATTAGCGGAAACTGGTTTGTCTACATATGGGCCGTTAATCATAATCATGTCATTGAAGCAAGTCTTGGATATTATATTAATCCGCTTATTAGTATTTTACTTGGTACAGTCGTTTTAAAGGAAAAGTTAAACTTTTGGCAATATGTTGCAGTTGGTTTAGCTGGATTAGGGGTTATCATTTTAACAGTACGTTTCGGGGCTATTCCGTGGGTTTCTCTATCACTTGCCTTTTCATTTGGGTTATATGGATTAACGAAAAAATTGTTAAACTATGATGCCACAATTGGACTTACGATGGAAACGATGTTAGTAACGCCGTTTGCGGTTATTTATCTCATTATGACAGGAGTACATGGCTTCGGTTCATTTGGATCTATTTCCATGTTATCGACGTTACTTTTAATAGGAGCAGGTATCGTTACAGCATTACCACTTTTTTATTTTGCAAAAGGAGCACAACTTATTCCGCTTTATATGGTAGGATTTTTACAATATATTGCACCAACGATTAGTTTAATTTTAGGTGTATTCGTATTCGGTGAACATTTCACATCTACTCATATGATGGCATTTTTCTGTATATGGGTTGCGTTATTTGTATTTTCGGTAGCGAAAACAAAGTTCTTAGTACAGAAACAACCGAAATTTATAAAAAATAAATCAGCAAAAGTATCATAATGCGTAGTATTTTCTACGCATTTTTCTTTATACTTATATTATATAGAATTTCCATTATAGTCAGTGAGGAGCTGAGAACGTGGAAACAATTTTACATAATGATCCGCTTATGGCCGCTGTAATTTCGTGGTTTTTAGCACAGTTTACGAAAGTCATTTTTAAATTAGTCAAAACGGGCGAATTTGATTTTGCAAAGTTTTTCGCTTCAGGTGGGATGCCAAGTTCTCATGCTTCAACTGTGACAGCGCTCGCGACAGGTGTTGGCGTTGTGGAAGGTGTGGAAAGTACCATATTTGCTGTTGCTGCTATTTTTGCAATCATTGTTATGTATGATGCTTCAGGAGTAAGGCTTGCAGTAAGTAAACAGGCGAAAATATTGAATGAGTTTTTTCACGGTAGACAAACAGAATATAAGAAGTTAAATGAACTTGTCGGGCATACACCGTATGAAGTAGTAGTCGGTGCCTTATTAGGGATTATTGTCGGGGTAGGATATTGTTTATGAGCAGAACATTTTATATGTTCTGCTTTTCTTTGTTTTCATACATATTCAGCGACTTTTTTGAATATCGTTATACGGATTTCGAAAGGGTGGGTGAGTAACTTGCTATTATATGAAAAAGTGCATGAAGAAATAGTAAGAAGAACAACTGCACTTCAAACGATGCAACGGCAAGATGGTACGTGGCGGTTTTGTTTTGAAGGAGCTCCATTAACAGATTGCCATATGATTTTTTTATTAAAATTATTAGGTAGAGATAAAGAGATAGAACCGTTTGTAAAAAGATTAGCATCACTCCAAACAAATGAAGGAACATGGAAATTGTATGAAGATGAAGTGGGTGGTAATTTATCTGCTACAATTCAATCTTATGCTGCCTTGCTTGCTTCGGAAAAATATACAACAGAAGATACGAATATGAAGCGAGCGGAAATGTTTATAAATGAGCGTGGCGGGGTAGCGCGTGCTCATTTTATGACGAAGTTTTTATTAGCAATTCACGGAGAGTATGAATATCCTTCGTTCTTTCATTTACCAACACCAATCATGTTTCTACAGGATGATTCCCCCTTCAGTATATTTGAATTGAGTAGCTCAGCACGTATCCATTTAATTCCGATGATGCTGTGTTTAAATAAAAGATTTCGAGTAGGGAAAAAGTTATTGCCAAATTTAAATCACATTGCGGGCGGAGGCGGAGAATGGTTTCGGGAGGATCGGTCTCCGTTATTTCAAACGTTATTAAGTGATGTAAAACAAATTATATCGTATCCACTTTCGTTACATCATAAAGGATATGAGGAAGTCGAACGGTTTATGAAAAAGCGTATTGATGAAAATGGAACGTTATATAGTTACGCAACTGCCTCGTTTTATATGATTTATGCTTTACTCGCGTTAGGACATTCTCTTCAATCATCAATGATTCAAAAAGCGATAACTGGGATAACGTCTTATATATGGAAGATGGAAAGAGGAAATCATTTGCAAAACTCTCCGTCAACTATATGGGATACAGCTTTACTCAGTTATGCTTTGCAAGAAGCTCAAGTTCCGAAAGCAAGTAAAGTGATTCAAAATGCATCAGCGTATTTACTAAGAAAACAGCAAACAAAGAAAGTAGATTGGAGTGTACATGCACCGGATCTCTTCCCAGGTGGTTGGGGCTTTTCGGATGTGAATACGACGATTCCAGATATTGATGATACAACTGCTGTGTTAAGAGCATTGGCGCGAAGTAGAGGGAACGAAAATGTAGAAAATGCTTGGAAGCGAGCGGTTAATTGGGTTAAAGGATTGCAAAATAATGATGGTGGTTGGGGAGCTTTTGAAAAAGGGGTAACGAGCCGTATATTAGCAAATTTACCAATCGAAAATGCGAGTGATATGATTACAGATCCTTCTACACCAGATATTACAGGGAGAGTGCTAGAGTTTTTCGGGACGTATGGACAAAACGAATTGCCTGAGAAACAAAAACAAAGTGCGATAAATTGGTTAACGAATGCACAAGAGGAAAATGGATCGTGGTATGGGAAATGGGGGATTTGTTATATATATGGTACGTGGGCGGTTATGACTGGTTTACGGTCACTAGGAACTCCATCTAGCAACCCATCATTAAAACGAGCCGCTTTATGGCTTGAACATATACAGCATGAAGATGGTGGCTGGGGAGAATCTTGCCACAGTAGTGTGGAGAAAAGGTTCGTTACTTTACCATTTAGTACACCATCCCAAACAGCATGGGCGTTAGATGCCCTCATTTCTTACTATGATAAAGAAACGCCAGTCATTCGAAAAGGTATTTCATATTTGCTCTCCAACCCTTATGTAAATGAAAAATATCCTACTGGAACAGGCTTGCCAGGTGGGTTTTATATTCGTTATCATAGTTATGCTCATATATATCCGTTGCTTACTTTGGCTCATTATGCAAAAAAATATAGAAAATAAACCGAGAGATGTCTCTCGGTTTATTTTGTTGGGTAGTAGGTCCCTTTTGAAAAGAATAAGGTTGTGATGTACCTTATTTTTCGGTTGATTGGCGTTTTTGACGTGCATCAGCGGCATTTGCACGTGCGTTTGCTTCTAAGTCATTGTGGTCAGCGAGTTCGCGAGAGAACTCAACATCAATGCCATCAGTTGCTTTGCTTTGTTTGAAATTCTTTTTGTTCATTCGACATAATCTCCTTGCACTTTATGCGACGTTGCAAAGTTAGTTTGACACAAATAGACTTTTTTATACAAAGAGGAATTGGAAAGCAAAAAGCCGAAATATACAGTATAAGTAATAGAAATGGGGGATAGGAATGGAGTTTTTAAATGGGAAAACAGCTGTTGTAACAGGAGCTGCACAGGGAATTGGAAAAGAGATTGCAAGGGTTTATGCAAAACTAGGGGCGAAAGTATTAATTAGCGATGTAAATGAAGAGAATCTACAAAAAACGACAAGTGAGTTATCAGATGAAGGATATGAAGTGTGCTCATATCGATGTGATGTGAGTAATCAAAATGAAGCAAAGTCGTTAATTGAATATGCGGTTCAAAAATTTGGTACATTACATATTTTGGTGAATAATGCTGGGATTACAAGAGACGCAATGTTACATAAAATGGAGAAGTCTGCTTGGGAACAAGTATTACAAGTGAACTTAACTGGAGTTTTTTATTGTATGCAACCAGCGCTTCTTTACATGAGACAACAAGGGTATGGACGCATTATTAATATATCTTCAATTAGTAGAGAAGGAAACCTAGGTCAAGCAAATTATGCGGCTACAAAGGCAGGAGTTGTCGGTTTAACGAAAACAGCAGCGAAAGAAGTTGGAAGCTTCGGTATTACTTGTAATGCGATTTGTCCGGGTTTTATGGATACAGATATGACAAAAACGATACCAGATAAAGTGAAAGAAAAGATGGTTGGTGCTATTCCAGTTGGTAGAATTGGAACGCCAGAAGATATTGCGAACGCAGCAGCTTTTTTAGCATCAGAATACGCATCTTATATTACAGGTGAAGTATTAAATGTGAGCGGAGGACTGCAAGTTTAAAGGAATACATAATGAAAAGAACCTGACCAGGTAGGTCAGGTTCTTTCTCATTAATTTAAGTTAAGCCAAACGCTCTTTACTTCTGTATAGTTATTTAATGCGTAAGATCCCATTTCACGGCCAAGACCGGATTGTTTAAATCCTCCAAATGGAGATGCTGCATCAAAGACGTTATAACAGTTTACCCATACTGTACCTGCACGTACTTTACTTGCAACATAGTGTGCTGTTTTAACATTTTCTGTCCACACACCAGCCGCTAAGCCGAATTGTGATTTATTTGCACGTTCAATTACTTCATCAATATCGTTAAACGGTATTGCAGAAATAACTGGACCGAAAATTTCTTCTTTTGCGATCGTCATTTCATCATTTACGTCAGCGAATACTGTAGGAGAAACGAAGTAGCCTTGATCGAATGGATTACTTCCTCCGCATAGTACTTCAGCTCCTTCTTCAATCCCTTTTTCAATGTAGCCCATTACACGTTTTTGTTGTTCTTCAGAAACGAGAGGACCAATTGTTGTTTCAGGGTTAAGACCGACACCTTGATTTAGTTTTTTAGAATAGAGGACGAGATCAGCCATGACATTATCATACATTTTCTTCGGAACAAATAAGCGTGACCCAGCAGAGCATACTTGTCCTTGGTTAAACATAACACCAGAAAGTGCACCAGGAATCGCGCGAGATAAATCAGCATCTGGCAAGATGATATTTGGTGATTTACCGCCTAATTCAAGTGTAACGCGTTTTAATGATTCGGATGCTTGTCGCATAATTTGTTTACCGACAGGAGTAGAACCGGTAAATGCAATTTTATCAACGAGTGGATGATTAACGAGAGCTTGTCCAGCTGATTCACCGAATCCAGGTACGATATTAATAACACCTTTCGGGAATCCAGCTTCTTCAATTAATTCAGCTAAGTATAGAGCAGATAGTGGAGTTTGTTCTGCAGGTTTTAAAACGATTGTACATCCTGTAGCAAGCGCTGCTCCCATTTTCCACATTGCCATAAGAAGCGGGAAGTTCCAAGGGATAATTTGACCAACGACACCAACAGCTTCATGGCGTGTATAGTTAAAGTAATCACCGGAAACAGGAATTGTTTGACCAACGATTTTCGTAGCCCATCCAGCGTAATAGCGCATATGCTCAATTGCAAGTGGTATGTCTGCTGCCATTGTTTCACGGATTGGTTTTCCGTTATCTAATGTTTCGAGCTGTGCAAGCTCTTCTTTATGTTCTTCCATTAGATCAGCCAACTTGTACATGAGACGGCTTCGCTCAGCAGTGCTCATACGAGACCAAGGACCTTCGTCAAAAGCCATACGAGCTGCGACTACAGCTTTATGAATATCTTCGCGACCAGCTTCAGAAACGACGGCAAGTGTTTCACCAGTTGCTGGGTTAGGTGTTTTAAATGTTTTACCGGAAGCGCTTTCAATGAAAGATCCATTCACATATAACTTTTTTGTACCTTGAAGAAACTTTTCTACCTTTTCATGAAGATTTACAGCTAGTTGACTCATTGTATAACCCCCTTGAAAATATAATGTAAACGCAGTACGAGACGGCGCTTATTCCGAAATCAAGGATGTGGAAACTAGATGGAAAGCCTCTAATTAAAATCATAATTAATAAATACTGAAAATTCAAATTTCATTTGTGTTACAATTGTAAAAAATATGTAATGTAAGAGAAGCTTCTATATGATTATAAAAAATCCTGCTTGTTTTTGCTTTCTAGTAGGAAAAACTAGAAGAACAATGGTACAATAATACATCGTGAGAGGAGGGGGAAAAATGAAAGATTATCATGATGATCCACGCTTTAGAATAGCCCATAGAGAAGCGTTAATTGGTCTTGGACTTGCTATTATTAATTTTATAATATGGTACGGATTTGCTTATGGGCTTGGTAGTAAAGATCCGAGTGAATATACATATGTATTAGGTTTTCCCGCATGGTTTTTTTATAGCTGTATCGTTGGATTTATCGTTATGGTTATTTTACTTAGTTTAGTTGTTCGTTTTGTATTTCAAGATATTTCACTCGATGAGGAAGAAAAAAGTGAGGAATAATAGATGAATTGGTATGTAATCATTCCAATGATAATTTCGTTTATCGTTGTATTTTTAATTGGTGTATATGCTTCAAGACGCGTGCAAGCAACTGCTCATAATAAATTTTTGCAAGAATATTTTCTTGGTGGGCGTGAGCTTGGCGGTTTATTATTAGCGATGACAATGATTGCTACATACGGTAGTGCTAGTAGCTTTATTGGTGGTCCTGGTATTGCTTACAATATGGGGCTGGGCTGGGTACTACTATCTGCGATTCAAGTTGTAACAGGGTATATCGTTTTAACGGTTATCGGTAAAAAGTTTGCAATTATCGCTAGGAAAATGGAAGCCATTACTCTTATCGATTATTTAAAGGGAAGATATAATAATAAAGCAGTCGTGATCCTTTCTGCGTTATGTATTATAATCTTTTTATTTTCAGCAACAGTAGCCCAGTGGGTCGGCGGTGGACGATTAATTGAGTCGCTAACGGGTTTATCTTATACAACAGCACTATTTTTATTTACTTTCTCTGTACTTGTGTACGTATTAATTGGTGGATTTCGTGCAGTTGCGCTATCAGATACACTACTAGGTATTATCATGTTGGTTGGAACGACAATCATTTTAATTGCTACTGTCATTGCTGGTGGTGGAATTGAAAAGATTATGCAGGAACTTGTTCAAATTAATCCAAATTTAATTACACCATTCGGAGCAGATGGCAGTTTAACGAAATCATATGTCACATCATTTTGGATTTTAATTGGAATTGGCGTTGTAGGTTTACCGCAAATTAGCGTGCGTGCCATGTCTTATAAAAATTCAAAAGCTATGCACCAAGCTTTAATAATTGGAACAGTTGTCGTTGGTACAATTATGATTGGTATGCATTTAACAGGTGTATTTGCAAGAGTAGTACTTCCAGGTATAACGGTACCAGATAAAGTAATGCCGCTACTCGCGATGGAAGTGTTGCCACCTTGGTTAGCTGGAGTTTTCTTAGCTGCACCAATGGCGGCGATTATGTCTACAGTAAACTCGCTATTGTTACTTGTAAGTTCATCAATCATTAAAGATATATACGTAAATTACATAAATAAAGATGCGGCAGACAGTACGATTAGAAAAGGAAGTTTATGGATTACTGCTATCGTAGGACTGCTCGTTTATGCGGCAGCAATTAAACCACCAGATTTTTTAATATGGTTAAATTTATTTTCTTTCGGTGGATTAGAAGCAGCATTCATTTGGCCGATCGTATTAGGGTTATATTGGAGGAAAGGAAATGCAACAGGAGCGCTTGCCTCCATTTTAGTTGGAGTAAGCTCATATATGTGCATTCATCTTCTCTATCCAAATCCATTCGGTATACATACAGTTGTATTCCCGATTTGTTTTGCGTTTATTGCTTATATAATTGGAAGTATGATTGCTGTGAAGAAAAACAGTATAGGTTAGATGAAAAACGCAGTCCGTATAGGGCTGCGTTTTTTCGTATAAATTTGTTCTTTTTTATTCTGTATATGTATGACTATTCATAAATTAATAACAATTGAGGGGATGGAGTTGAGGGTGATGAAAAAAGTATTATTTTTAGGAGACCCGGGAATTGATGACTCGCTAGCCATAATGTATGGGTTGTTGCATCCTGATATTGATATTGTTGGTGTTGTAACGGGGTATGGAAATGTAACACAAGAAAAGGCAACAAGTAATGCGGCATATTTATTGCAGTTAGCAGGCAGAGAAGATATACCAGTTATTAATGGTGCGAAAATCCCTTTATCTGGAGATATTACAACGTACTATCCAGAAATTCACGGGGCGGAAGGTTTAGGGCCAATTCGACCTCCGAAAAGTCTTTCTCCAAATATAAAGCCTTTTTGTGAGTTTTTCGACATTCTTGAAAAATATAAAGGAGAATTAATTATCGTTGATGCTGGTAGGTCAACGACACTTGCGACAGCATTTATTTTAGAAAAACCATTGATGAAGTATGTGAAGGAATATTATATAATGGGCGGTGCTTTTTTAATGCCTGGAAATGTTACACCAGTCGCAGAAGCGAATTTTCATGGTGATCCCATTGCGTCACAATTAGTGATGCAAAATGCCAAGAATGTGACATTGGTGCCGCTTAATGTTACATCTGAAGCTATTATTACGCCAGAGATGGTAAAGTATATTACGAAACATTCTAAAACGAGTTTTAATAAATTAATTGAACCGATTTTTACGTATTATTATAAAGCCTATAGAAAGTTAAATCCGAAAATAACAGGAAGTCCAGTACATGACGTCGTTACAATGATGGTTGCGGCGAATCCGTCAATATTGGATTATGTGTATCGTCGTGTAGATGTAGATACAGTGGGGATTGCAAAGGGAGAAAGTATTGCTGATTTCCGTCCTCAACCTGATGCAAAAGCCTTAAAAAATTGGGTGCGAATTGGTTGGTCATTACATTATAAAAAATTTCTCGAAGACTTCGTAAAAATTATGACGTAGACATAATGGGAGAATACAAGTTAAAATAATGGAGATGATTACTAAAATAATCATCTCCATTATTTTGTTTGTAAGAGATAGATAGAGAAGAGTTACACAATAGGAGAGGAATTTTACTTGAAAAAAACTATAGTATGCGCAGTGATTGTGGGTATTTTCGTTTTGCTAATATCGGGTAACTTTTTAGTGAAAAAAGTATGGAGTTCGAATAATGATGATGCGCAGTATATCGCATCCTTTATTGAGGAACATAAAGATGAAAAAAACAGTGCGCTTTTAGTAAAGAGAAATGATAAAATTGTTTATTCTGTAAATCCCAATGTTGTATTGCCAGTTGCTAGTACGATGAAATTAATTGTGGCGCTTGAGTATACAAAACAAGTTACAGAAGGGAAAATTGATTCGTCTCGTTTCGTTTCCATTAATGATGTGAATCGGTATTATGTGCCGAATACAGATGGTGGTGCGCAAGATAGATGGCAAAGGTATTTGGAGAGAACAGGCAAGATAACTGAAGGAGCGGTTTCTTTAGAAGAAGTGGCAAAAGGAATGGTTAAGTTTAGTTCAAATGCTAATGCTGAATATTTAATGGAAGTGTTAGGATTAGATAATATTAATCGAAATTTACAAAGTTTATCACTTCCAGCACATCAGCCACTATTTCCGATTGTTTCATCTTTATATATCCCTGGATATTTGCATAAAGAACTACATGTTCCGAAATATAAAATAGAGAAAAAGTTAAAAGAAATGTCTCAAGAGCAATATCGTGAATATGCGATGATTATTCATGAACGCTTAAAAAAGAAAGGACCATTATTACAGAAGGAAATTCCTCTGTATTTAGAGGAACGTTACGATAAAATTTGGTCAGATCGATTACCAGCGGCTTCTGCAAATGATTATATGGTACTGCTTCAAAAGGCAAATCATAAAGGTGGCCTGACAGAAGCAGAAGAAAAAGTATGGGCAAATATCGTTGAAACAGATATGAGCGCTAAGAAATACCGTAAAACATTTAGACATGCAGGGCAAAAAAATGGCTATACGCCATGGACAGTTACAAAAGCAGTTTATGCGATGGATAAACGCGGGAACTGTACAGAAATAGTGTTCTTAGCAAATAATTTAAATGAGGACGACAGTGCAGAAATACGGAAACATTTAGCAAACTTACATTTCCAAGTGTTGCAAAGTGATAAGTATGATGCGACTTTTATTAAATAAACTCGGTGCTTAAAGCGCCGAGTTTATTTTTATGTACAAGCACTTTTTTGCCATCACTGGGTATGATGGGTAGTAATACTTAGGTGAGAGGGGAAAAGGTGATGAAACAAAGTAAAGAAGAGTTTATAAAGAGTGAAGGCGCTGATTTCCCTGGGAAAACATATGTAGATTGTGTATTACAACATGTATTTGACTTTCAGCGTAATTATTTACTGAAAGATATGTTTCAAGTGCATAAAGCACATATTATGATGCTGACGGAAGAAAGTGTAATGAAAATAGAAGAAGCTAAAGTTATATTAAACGCACTTAAAAAAGTAGAGGGAATACAAAAAAATCAATTGCTATATACAGAGCAGCATGAAGATCTCTTTTTTTTAGTGGAACATTTAATTTCTCAAGAAGCGAAAAGCGATTTTGTAAGTAATATGCATATTGGTAGAAGTAGAAATGATATGGGTGTAACGATGTATCGCATGAGTTTAAGGCGATATGTGCTACGATTAATGGAACATCATTTGTTATTGCAAGAAAGTATGCTGCAACTTGCCGATGATCATAAGGAAACGATTATGCCAGCTTATACACATACACAACCAGCGCAGCCAACAACATTTGGTCATTATACGTTAGCGATTTATGATACGATGCAGAGAGACTTAGAAAGAATGAAACGAACGTACAAACTTTTAAATCAATCGCCAATGGGAGCCGCTGCTCTTTCTACAACAAGTTTCCCAATTAAACGAGAGCGAGTTGCCGATTTACTTGGATTCACAAATGTAATTGAGAACTCATATGATGCTGTCGCTGGAGCGGATTATTTATTAGAGGTTAGCTCGTTACTTATGGTAATGATGACGAATACGAGTAGATGGATTCATGACTTCTTACTATTAGCGACGAAAGAATATGATGGTATTACTGTTGCAAGGCCATATGTACAAATTAGTAGTATTATGCCGCAAAAGCGAAATCCAGTTTCAATTGAACACGCCCGTGCAATTACGAGTAGTGCTTTAGGGGAAGCATTTACAGTATTTCAAATGGTTCATAATACACCATTTGGTGATATTGTCGATACAGAAGATGACTTGCAGCCGTATTTATATAAAGGAATTGAAAAGACTATTCGTGTTTTTTGTATTATGAATGCAGTCATTCGAACGATGAAAGTAGAAGAAGAAACATTGAAAGATCGTTCCTATAAACATGCAATTACGATAACTGATTTCGCAGATGTTTTAACAAAAAACTATGATATTCCATTTCGGCATGCTCATCATGCAGCAAGTGTTATTGCAAATATGTCATTGGAGCAACAAAAGGAGCTTCATGAATTACATTTCAAAGATGTAAATATTTACTTACAAGAAAAATTTAAAATACATTTATTGGAAAAAGAGTGGGAAGAAATTATATCGCCAGAAGCATTTATTCAAAAAAGAAAGGTATACGGTGGACCGAGTAAAAAAGAAATGGAGCGCATGATTAAAAATCGAAAAGAGTCATTTCAAAAAGAAGAAGAGGTATTTGAAAAGGAAAAACAGAGAATTTTACAAGCGGAAAATGATTTGAATATGTTAGCTTTGAATATTATTGAATCGTAAAAGAAGGATTTAATGAATTAATCGCCAATACTTAATGAAACTATAAATAGAGAGAAGAGATTGTCGATGATTCAATTACATGTATATGAAGAGATTCTTAATTTTAAAGAAGAGGTTACACCATTTTTAGAAAAGAATGAACAGGAAAACAATCTCATATTAGGTGTATTACGAATGGTCCAACAACCGATATTTATGGGGGTAGCAAAACAAGAGGAAGAAATTGTAATTGTATTTCTTCAAACAGAAGAAAAGAAACAAATTATTGTTGCTACGTCTGAAATGATGGAAGAGGACATCGTGGAACTTGCAAAAAAATTAGCGGAAGTATATCCAAATGTTCCTGGATTAATCGGTAATAAGAAAATTGTACAGAGATTAGCGGAAGAGATTGCAGTGTTAGAAAATAAGAAAACTACGGTTGTGATGGAGCAAGGTATATATGAATTAAAACAAGTGAAGAAAAAGTGGGACGGAGATGGAGTCTTTCGAGAAGTAAGTAGTGATGAGCTAACATTAATAGAACAGTGGATATACAAATTTTGCGAAGATGTGAAGCTTCCTACTACGAAAGAAGAAGCGAAACAAACCGCTCATACATTAATTACTAACCGTCGTCTATTTGGTTTAGAAGTAGACGGGAAGCTTGTTTCTGTAGCTGCAAAAACGAGACCAACTACAAACAATATAACAGTTAATTTCGTATATACACCGAAAGAAGCAAGGAAAAAGGGATACGCATCTAATTGTGTAGCGGCACTTAGTCAGTGTATGTTAGACGAAGGTTACAAAACAACGACATTATATACGGACCTAGCAAATCCAACATCGAATAAAATTTATCAAGAGATTGGTTATGAGAAGATGATGGAGTCTGTACTTATATTTTTAGAGAAATAGAATGATAAGGCACGCTATTATAGCGTGCCTTTTTGTTATTCATCAATTCGAATTACTTCACCCTGCGGGAAAATCTCAGTTTCTAGTAAGTTACGAATTGCTTTCGCAACGTATTCAGGTGACAGTAGTTTTCCTTCTTCTTTTAGTGTGATGAAGCGGTCTAAATTTATGAAGTCTTCTTTATTTGTTTCACGAATTTGCGCTTGCATATTTGTATCAACAACACCAGGTGCAAAAGCGACGATTTTTACTGGATATTCTTTTTCCACTTCTTCAGTTGCTACGCACTGTGTAAACATATTTACACCTGCTTTCGTTGTGCAATAAGCACCCCATCCGAAATAAGGATTTTTTCCTGCACCAGATGAAATGTTAATAACGCGTTTATCTACTTTCCATTTTTTCGTATGTTTCATGAAAGTAGATGTAAGAATCATAGGTGCAAGTAAATTAATGTGGACGTTCGTAATGAATTGTTCACTTTCTGCTTTTTCAATTGGCTTCATAGGAGCAACTGTACCCGCATTATTAATTAAATGAATAGAGGATACAGTGTCTTCTTGAATAGATGAAATGATTTTGTTAAAGTTCGTTTCTAAATTATGTACATCTTGAAGATCTAAGGAGTGGAAGACACAATTGCTATTATATTGTTCTGCGAGTTTCGTAAGTTCTTTATTTTCTCTTCTAGAAATAGAGATGATACTCGTGTTTTCTTCTAACAATTGCGCGGCGATTGCCTCACCTAAACCTTGTGAAGTTCCTGTTACGATAACATAGCGCATAGTGTAGTAAGCTCCTTTCGTATGTGCGGAATTTTGTTGGACAAAGTACATTGCATAGTTTGTCTACATTTTATAGTATAGAGCACTTTTTACTATAAATGAAATGAGATGATTACGTGCCTTTTTTGAATCGCTTTACAACAACAGTAACTGGTGCCGTCACGTTCACTGGGAACACGTTAGGACTTAGTCCCACATCGCCTGCACCAGGTAATATTTTTGGTACACTTGCTGTTTTTACAACTGTAAATACAGCGCTGCAAGTACCAGGGTTCCCAGCAGGTACAACGGATGACTGGCGATTGAATTCTTCAAGTGCAATTTTAAATCTTCCTGCAGGGAGTAGTATTTTGTATGCAGAGTTAGTTTGGGCAGGAACTTTCCGGACTGATACAGAAGATGTATTACCATTTTTAAATGATAATATTACATTTACAACACCAGCAGGAACGTTTTCTGTTACGCCAGACCCTGCTACCGCGCAGCAAGGTTCAGTAGGAAACCAGTTTTATTATGCTCGCTCTGCTAATGTAACGAATCTTGTTAGTGTAGGTGGGGCAGGAACTTATACGACAGGGGCCGTACCGGCTACAAGAACTTCAGCTGATCCAACAATTAGTCGTTCAGCTGGCTGGACGCTTGAGGTTGTGTATCAAAATGCAAGTTTACCACTTCGAAATTTGTCAGTATATGCAGGTCAAGAAATTATCGATGCTTCATCACCACCAGTTGATGCTACTATTTCTGGATTTGCTACTCCGGCAACAGGAGCTGTAACAGGAAGGGTACTTGTAACTGCCCAAGAAGGTGATTCTAACATTTCTGGAGATCAACTTCGCTTTGGGCCAAATGCGAATACTACAGTTGCGTTATTCGGACCAAGAAATCCCGCGAATAATTTCTTTCAGTCACAAATTTGTAATGACAGTGGAAATTTAGATACGAGCGGTACATTTGGAGATTTGAATCAGCCGTTAGGGGTAGCTTTGGCTGTCCGAAGACAAGGGTGGGATATTACGAATGTAGATGCCTCCTCATCTTTAGTAAACAATCAAACGTCAGCAACTGTTCGCTTCGTTACAAATGGAGATGGATACGCTGCAGCTGGTTTTGGTGTTCAAATTGATGCGACAGGTCCAATTATTAATCCAGTTAAATCGGTTAATAGAACAGTCGCAGGGGTAGGGGATACTCTCACTTATACGATTACGGTTCCGAATACAGGAACAGGAAGCGCAGAAAACGTTGTATTACGTGATAGTATTCCGAGCGGAACAACGTTTGTTACAGGTAGTGTAACGGTAGGAGGCGTAACACAGCCGAATGCGAACCCTGCTAATGGAATTAATTTAGGTACAATCCCAAATAACACGCAAAGAATTGTTACATTTCAAGTTCGAATAACATCATTCCCGAATCCAAATCCTATTTCAAATCGTGCAATGGTGTCATATCAATTCCGTCCTTTCGTCGGTAGTCCACCTATTACAAGTACCTCTTCTTCCAATACAGTACAAACGACAGTGAATCAAGCAACTATAAGTATGCAAAAATCTGTAGATCTACAGACGGCAACGCTTAATGATGTATTAACGTACACGGTTAATGTGACGAACAATGGAAATGTTACTGCAAACAATGTTATTTTTGTTGATAGTATTCCTGCAGGAACAACATTTGTCGCAAACAGCGTTACGGTAAATGGAGTAGCACGTCCAGGAGCAAATCCAGCAAGTAGTATTAATCTAGGAAGTATTAATGCTTCGCAAACGACCGTAGTGCGCTTTCAAGTTCGAGTAACATCGAACCCTCTTGTCAATCCAATTCCGAATCGTGCAAGTGCAACATTTACCTTTACCCCAGTGCCTGGTCAACAACCAGTTTCAGGGCAAGCGACAAGTAATACTGTAGTTACTACTATTAATATAGCTGATATAAGAACGAGAAAAACAGTGGATAGAGCTTTTGCGACAGTGAATGACGTTCTCACGTACACTGTTACAATTGAAAATACAGGAAATGTGCTTGCAACGAACGTTATTTTTCAAGATCCAATCCCAATTGGAACGACTTTCATCCCAAATAGTGTAACTGTTGATGGAGTTTCGCAACCTGGGGCCAATCCAGCGACTGGGTTTACGGTAGCTAATATATCTCCGGGCGGAAGTAGGAGGGTTACTTTTCAAGTCCGAGTGACATCGACGCCATCGGGAGGTACGATTGCGAATCGCGGAAATGTAACTGCTAATTTCATCGTTATTCCGAATCAGCCACCGATAACGATTAATAGACAAACGAATACAGTTGTGACACAAGTTAATACAGGCGGTTTAAATGTAATAAAAGAAGTGAATACAACACAAGCGGCAGTAGGGGACACTTTAACATACACAATTGCCGTTCAAAATACAGGGAATGTTCCGTTAACAAATGTGTTTTTCCAAGACGCTATTTCTTCAGCTGTTTCTTTCGTTGCAAATTCTGTAACAATTAATGGAGTACCGCAAAGTGGATTGAATCCGAATACAGGATTTTCTCTTCCGAATATTACTGCGGCTCAAACCGTTGTAGTCACATTTGACGTAATAATTGTACAGGATCCAGAAAATGAAGATATTTTAAATCAAGCAAATGTAACAGCAAGTTTTCAAGTGAATCCGAGTGAACCACCAGTAACAATCAATGTTCCGAGTAACATTGTGAATACAACTGTACAATCAGGGAATTTTGAAGTTGTGAAATCAGTAAATACAGATGTTGCGACGGTAGGGGATGTTTTAGTATATACAATCGAAATCATAAACGCGGGTAGTGTACCAGCAACAAATGTATTTTTCCAAGATTCAATTCCACAAGGTACATTATTTATTGAAAACAGTGTCTTTGTGAATGGGGTCTTACAAGAAGGGGCAGATCCAGAACTTGGATTCCCGTTAAATGATTTGCCTACTGGTGCGAGTGTAATTGTTACATTTGAAGTATTGATTGATGAAATTCCGCTTGGAAACAACGTTGTAAACAGTGCGAATGTTACAGGAGATTTCCTAGTAAATCCAACAGAGCCACCAATTACTGTAACAGAACCAAGTAATACTGTTATGACAGTTGTGAATTCTTCAGGTTTAAATGTAATAAAAAGTGTAAGCGCTACTGAAGCGGGTGTAGGAGACACGTTAACGTATACAGTTCGTATACAAAATAGTGGAACGGTAGCAGCTACAAATGTATCATTCCTTGATCCAATTCCATCTGGAACAACGTTTGTAGCAAATAGTGTAATAATAAATGGAACGCCTCAACCAGGTTTAAACCCAACAACTGGATTTCCACTTGCTAATATTCCAGTAGGAGGGATGGTAACAGTTACTTTTCAAGTGACGATTACGAGTGTACCACCAAATAGAGTTCTTCCGAATAATGCGAATGTAACTGCTGATTTCCAAGTAAGTCCTCTCCAGCCACCAATTACAATTGTAACGATTAGTAATATTGTTGTGACGCGAGTGAATGTAGGATCACTGAATGTAATGAAGAGTGTAAATACACTGCAAGCAGGTGTAGGAGATACGTTAACGTATACGATTCTTATTCAAAATACAGGAACTGTTCCTGCAACGAATATTATTTTCCAAGATCCAATTCCGTCTGGTACTGCGTTTGTAGCAAATAGTGTGACGATAAACGGAGTCGTTCAGCAAGGCGCGGATCCTATGGTAGGATTCCCGTTACCAAATATTCCGATCGGGCAAACGGCCACGGTTACGTTTCAAGTTACAGTGACGAGTATTCCGAGCGGTGGAAATATAAGAAACCAATCGAACATTACTGCAAGTTTTCTTATAAATCCAGCAAATCCTCCAATAACGACTGTTACAAACAGTAATTTTGTAGTGACGCAAGTAAACACAGCACAGTTAAATATACAAAAATCTTCATCTGTACAACAAGCAGCACTTGGAGAAACTTACACGTATTCTGTTGTTATTCGAAATAATGGAACAGTAACAGCAACAAATGTCTCTTTCATTGATCCAATTGCCCCAGAAACAACATTTGTAGCAAATAGTGTAACGATAAATGGAACGTCACAACCTGGATTTGACCCGAATGTCGGTTTCCCGCTTCCTAATATTGCAGCTGGAACATCCTTGACAGTAACGTTCCAAGTTACGGTAATTGCACCGTCTACACGTGGAGCAGTATTAAATACAGCATCTGCTACAGCCACTTTCTTATTAAATCCTTTACAACCACCTGTAACAACAACGAACTCAAGTAATACAACGGTAGTTACAATACCGTTACCTCCTCCCGGTGAAGTAACCGCAACAAAAACAGTTGACGTTGCAACCGGAGCGGTTGGGGATGTATTAACGTATACCGTGCTCATTTCAAACGTAGGAATTATACCAGTTACAGATGTGTTCTTCCAAGATGTCATACCAGAAGGAACGACATTTGTAGAAGATAGTGTAACAATAGGTGGGGTGCAGCAACTTGGTTTAAATCCAGAAATAGGATTTACAGTTACGCCATTATTAATTAATGGTGGAAGTATTGAGGTAACGTTCCAAGTGACGATTACAGAAATTCCAGATAATGAAGTCATCTTAAATGATGCAGACGTTACATTTACTTCACAACCAAATCCGCAAGAACCACCGATTACGGCAACGATATTAACGAATTTAGTCGTTACGACGATTAATATAGCGTTTGTTTTTCCATTGAAACTAGTAGATAAAGAAGTAGCGACTGTAGGAGAAATATTAACGTATGATGTATTCATCTTTAATTTCGGAACAGTGCCAGCGACGAATGTTCAATTTATTGATACGACTTCCGCGGGAGTAGCATTTGTACCAGGAAGTGTGAGTATAAATGGGGTACCGACACCAGGATTAGATCCTTTCATTGGTTTTACAGTTCCAAATATACCTGTAGATAATTTTGTACGTGTCACCTATCAAGAGATGGTAACTAGCATACCAGAAGGTGGAACGATTGTTAACTTTGTAGACGTTACAGCAACATTTGCTGTAAGTGAAACAGAGCCGCCTATTACGGAGACGACGACAAGTAACACGACATTAACAGAAATAAATGAATCTGGTTTGAATGTATTAAAATCAGTAAGTCAGCCGGTTGTTGCAGTAGGCGATACAATCACATATACAACAGTAGTTCAAAATACAGGGACAGTGGTAGCGACGAATATTCAATATAGTGATGTATTACCGTCCTCTATAGCATTCGTGCCGAACAGTGTAACGATAGAAGGTGTGTTACAACCTGGATTCAATCCTAATAATGGATTCCCGCTTCCAGATATAAATCCAGGTGAAAGTGTAGAAGTAACATTCCAAGTAACAGTGGTTAGTGTTCCATCAAATGGAACAATTGTTAATACAGCAAATGTAACTGGAAGCTTTGTATTAGTACCAGGAGAACCACCGGTGATAGTAAATCAACCGAGCAATACAAAACTTACAACTGTAAATAGAGGACAATTTAATGTTATAAAACAGGTAAATAGGGCTGCTACCCTAGTTGGAGATGTATTAACATATACGGTTCAAATAACGAATACAGGAACAGTAACAGCTAATGATGTTCAGTTTATTGATACTATTTCAGCAGGAGCGTCATTTGTACCAAATAGTGTAACGATAAATGGAGCCCTGCAACCAAACTTAAATCCGATTACTGGCTTTGGAGTTGGAGATATACCAGTTGGTGAAACGGTTGTAGTGACGTTTCAAGCGACAGTTACAAACATCCCGGCATCAGGAACAATTACGAACGTTGCAAATATAACAGGAAGCTTTACTTTAGTACCAGGAGAGCCACCGGTTGTAGTAACAGAGCCGAGTAATACGACAATAACAAGGATAAATAGAGGACGATTCAGCGTTATAAAATCTGTAAATAAAGAAGCAACACGTTTAGGAGATACGTTAACGTATAGTGTGCAAGTTACAAATACAGGAACGGTAACAGCGACAAATGTTCAGTTTATTGATGTTCCATCACCTAGTTTAGAATTCGTTCCCGGAAGTGTACAAATAAATGGGATTCCACAAGTAGGTTTAGATCCATTTGTAGGCTTTTCATTACCTGATCTTGCAGTAGGGGATAGTGTATTAATTACCTTTGCAGTAAATGTAATCGCAGTTCCGCCTTCTAGTAGCATTATGAATACAGCGAGAGTAACGGGTGATTTCGAATTAATTCCAGGAGAACCTCCGTTTACAATTACGAATTCAAGTAATACGACAGTCACACCAGTAAATAGAGGCAGTTTAGATATGCAAAAAGAAGTAGATCATTCAATTGTTGGAGTAGGAGAAACGGTAACGTATACGGTTCGAATATTAAATACTGGTACTGCTGATGCGATGAATGTTCAATTTATCGATGTCCTATCTCCGGAAGCTGTTTTTGTACCAAATAGTGTAACTGTAAATGGAGTAGCTCGTCCGGGAGTAAATCCGCAGGTTGGATTTACGATTGTAGACATTCCAGTCGGTGAGACGGCGATTGTAACATATGAAGCTACGATTACGAGCTTTCCAGATGGTGGTACAGTAGTGAACGTTGCTGGGGCGTTAGCAGAATATATTTTAGTACCAGGGGAACCGCCAGTTACAGTGATGGATACGAGCAATACAGTTATTGTAACGGTAAATACTGCAATCTTATTTGTTGCAAAAGGGGCAAACTTTGAAGTAGCAATGGTAGGGGATGTTGTCACTTACGGAATTGCCGTTATAAATGATAGTACAGTTCCTGTGACCAACATCGTGTTAACAGATATCGTTGATCCGAATACGTTATTTATAAATGGCACGGTAACGGTAAACGATGTACCTCTTCCATTTGCTAATCCGAATACCGGTATTCCGTTAGGTGATTTTCAGCCAAATGATGCGGCAATTATTAATTTCCAAGTTGTAATAATAGGAGGGCAAATAAATAACTTAGTCACAAATACTGCTATAGCAAATGGGCTCGCAATTGTAAATCCGAATGAGCCGCCAGTAGTAGTTGAAGGTGATAGCAATACAGTTGTTATTCCGTTTATTCCTCAAAATGTCTCAACGACAGTTGTAAAAACGGCAGATCATCAAACAGCAACGATTGGAGATGTCATTACGTTTACAACAGTTATTACAAATACGGGTGATACTGTAATGCAAAATATCCGTTTTCAAGATATGTTAGATAGTAGTGTTCGATTTGTCCTTGGAAGTGTAACGGTTGGTAATATACCAGTGCCAAATATAAGCTCGGTATCAGGATTTCTTGTAGGGAATTTAAATCCAGGTGAAGCGCGAACAGTTTCGTTCCAAGTAGTAGTTCAGAACGCGCCAAATGGTTCAGGGAATTATATTAATCAAGCGAGTATTCGCTTCGAACATCAAGTGGGCATAGTGTTACCACCTGTTACACAAATAGTAGAAAGTAATATGGTTGTCATTCCGTTTATTCCAACGATTGAACAAATTTGCGAAACAAACTTTAATTGTTTAGATAAAATTCCATTTCAATGTTCTCCGTGTATTCAGTTGCACGGACATAAAAAATAAAAAGAAAAAGAGCATCCTGAAAGAATAGGATGCTCTTTTTGTATTAATCATATAGATTCATTTTCGGACGAGATAAAAAACTCGTTGATTTTGTTTGATAGTAGAAGTGGAATAGCTCCTTTTATAACAGAAATGTCCCAGTCCCACCATGCGAGATTCTCTAGTTTGTCAATCATTTCTTGCGGAAAACGATATCGAATAAATTTTGCAGGATTACCAGCTACAATTGCATATGGAGGTACGTCTTTTGTAACAACACTCTTTGCACCGATAATGGCCCCGTTACCAATTGTAACACCAGATAAAATGCAGGATTGATACCCAATCCATACATCATTGCCGACTACGATATCACCTTTTGAAGAAGGGTGACCAGTAATATGCGCTCCTTCATCAAAAAGTGCATTAAATGGGTAAGTCGTTATCCAGTCTGCACGATGCTCACCGCCAAGTATAAAAACGACTTCTTCTCCTAATGAACAAAACTTACCTATTTTTAATTTCGTTTCATCGTTCCAAGAAAAAATGGTTGGCCCTACTTTACTATAAGTATAATCACCAATATCATATTTATTATATTCAGGTTTTTGATTTAAATATAACATAACAAATTTTGCATCCTCTCTAAAGCAAGTAATGGAACATTATATGCAACTTGGAATAAGTTGAACTGTGTTGTATGAATTGGTAATGAACAAATATAATTAGTAGGCACAACGAATAAAAAAGGAGTGGAATGAATGATATATGAAATGGGGTTATATAATAAACCTTTTCAGTCAATTCAATCAGGAAAAAAAGTATATGAAGTACGTTTATTTGATACAAAACGTCAACTTATAAAACAAGGCGATAATATTGTATTTACAAACCTTACGACAGCAGCAACGATGACTGTAAAAGTAGGAGAAATAAAACGATATGAATGCTTTAAAGCAATGTACGAACAAATTGATAAAAAATTATTGGATTGTGAAAATGATAGTTTAGAGGAAATGTTAGAAAGTACATACAACATATATACGAAAGAACAAGAAAAAAAGTGGGGAACAGTTGCGATTCGTATTGAGGTAATAAAATGATAAGAAATCGCGGCGTAGCTATTATTGTGCAGGAAGGGAAAATTGCTCTTATAAAACGTATTAGAGAAGGGGAAACATATTATGTTTTTCCAGGCGGAGGAATTGAAGAAGGAGAAACACCTGAAGAGGCAACGAAGCGAGAAGCTTATGAAGAATTAGGGATACATATAAAAGTAGGGCATCTTATTACGAAGGTGGAGTATAAAGGAACGGAGTATTATTTTAATGCTCATAGTATAGATGGGATTTTCGGAAGTGGGAAAGCTAAAGAATTCGAGCTGAAAGAGAGAGGGAGTTATATTCCGTTGTGGTTGCCGATACGCGAGTTGGAAAAAGTGAATATAAAACCGTATGAAGTGGTCGGAAGTATATTAGAACATTATAAAATATAAGGTCTGACAACATACAAAAAAAACCATTGACATAGTCTTCTGATTTAAGTATTGTATTCGAGTATGTTTATAATCAGGAGGTTTATATGAGCAATCAAACTACTACACATCATGTGAAAATGACAACAGCAGATCCATCTGGAATTGGTCTATTTGGATTAGCGATGGTAACACTTGTAGCATCATCTCAAAAGCTAGGCTTAACAGATGGCGTTTCTCTTGTATTACCATGGGCAATCTTTTTAGGAGGATTTGCACAAATCTTTGCATGCATTCACGATGCAAAGCATAACAATACATTTGGTACAACAGCATTCGGTGCGTACGGCCTATTTTGGTTAGGCGTTGGAATGACTTGGTTAATTCAACTTGGAGTATTTGGCGAAAAATTAGCACAAGCTGCAGATTCAAAACAGCTTGGTGTAGCCTTTATCGGATATTTGATTTTCACAATCTTCATGACAATTGGTGCAATGGAAACACATAAAGTATTATTTATGATTTTCGTCCTTATTGATTTCTTATTTATCGGTCTTTCATTAAGTACTTTAGGTGTTATGCCGCACGCAATGCATAATTTAGCAGCATATTCTGAACTTCTTATTTCATTATTATCTTTCTATGGTTCAGCAGCAGCAGTGTTAAATACACACTTCGGGAAAGTTGTTTTACCAGTTGGAAAGCCATTTGGTATTTTTAAAAAGTAATAAAAAAGCACAGATGATTGTATAGTCATCTGTGCTTTTTTGTGATGTAAACAGAAATAATAAAAAATATAATTGAAATTGATTCTCATTATTAATATAATGAGAATGAGAATCATTTATTGTAAGAGGGGGATGCCGAAGTGGCGAAAATTTTAATAGCTTATGCAAGTATGTCAGGAAATACAGAGAGTATTGCTGATTTAATTAAAGTTAGTTTAGATGCCTTTGATCATGAAGTAGTACTGCAAGAAATGGAAGGCATGGATGCTGAAGAATTATTAGCTTATGATGGAATCATTTTAGGATCTTATACGTGGGGCGATGGTGAATTACCATTTGAAGCGGAAGATTTTCATGATGACTTAGAAAATATAGATTTATCAGGGAAAAAAGTAGCGGTATTCGGGTCAGGTGATACGGCGTATGAACTGTTTTGTGAAGCGGTAACGATATTTGAAGAACGCCTTGTAGAACGCGGTGCAGAGCTTGTACAAGAAGGATTGAAAATCGAACTAGCTCCAGAAGACGAAGAGGATGTTGAAAAATGCAGTAATTTTGCAATTGCATTTGCTGAGAAGTTCTAAGAATGGGAGTGTCAACGTGGAGACAATGTTAAGTGCGACCGCTATTACAAAGTTAAGAGATGGAAAGCTTATGTTAGCTACTACATATAATGGTTTATTTATTGAACAAGACGGAGAATGGAAACAAATTTTAAATGGTTTTCAAAAACGAATTAGGGATTTACATAGCGAAGATAATGTAGTGTATGGTGTAGGTGACGAAGGAATTTTTATTCGTAGTATGAATGGTGGAGAGAAGTGGACGGTTCAACGTTTTCCAACAAAAGCAACGAGTTGGAATGTATGTAGTAATGTACTAGGAACTGTCATTGCTCATGGAGATAAAACGTTGTATCATTCTAATGATTTTGGTTCGACATGGGAAACTATTCATCCATTTCTTGAATATGGTGGCGGGGCACCATCTATTCGATCGTTGTTTTTATATAAACATTACTTATTTATCGGTACGAAAATACATGCTAAATATGGTGGTGTTTGGCTCTTTAATTTGGAGACACGTAAATTAAAGAGGATTAAAATCGTAATGAATCAGATGATCTCAGCGTTGACTTTACACAACTCTTATTTAGTAGCAGCCAGTGGATCATGCAAGGGGATTAGCGGGAATATCTCTTTTTGTAAAATAGATGAAAGTATTGAGAATGAAAAAACATATTGGCACACATGTCAAAGCGAGCAGAAAGCAAGTAGCTATTTAGACTTAAGTGTAGATCAACATGTGCTATATACAACGTCAACGCAAAATAAGGCGGGGATTAGTACTGTTTGTCGTGTACTTTTAGAAGAAGGAATTGTTACAGTATGCGACTCAGTTAAAGGGCATGGCTGGCGCATCGTTAACGAAAAAGAAGGCTATGTTGTAGCTGGATCAGGTGAATCAAAAGCGATGCAGTGGAAGAAAAAAGTTGTATAGCAAAAAAAACTTTGCTTTTATTATATTGATATGATATATTATATTTAAACCATTTTACTTTTAATAATATAGAGATTTAAATGAGCTGTAACTTCCGAGGAGGATAGCAATGTTAAATCTCCTCAGAGTTGCAGTTTTTTTAATGTCTGACTTATTTTTGTAAAGTGGTTGAAAATGAATATGTACATATAGGTACATTGTAGGAGGATTTTTTAAATGCAAAACGGTAAAGTAAAATGGTTTAACTCAGAAAAAGGTTTCGGATTCATCGAAGTTGAAGGCGGAGAAGACGTATTCGTTCATTTCTCAGCTATCCAAGGCGAAGGTTTCAAAACTTTAGAAGAAGGTCAAGAAGTTACTTTCGAAGTAGAACAAGGTAACCGTGGACCTCAAGCTACAAACGTTAACAAGAAGTAATTGTGGAAAAAAGAAGGGCTTGCCCTTCTTTTTTTTGCATTTTTATTGAATAACCTCCTATGTACATATAATAATGAAATTGAATTTTCGTTTTTTAGACGAAGTATTACATGCATAAAGTGTATGATTAAATAAATACTGAAAATAAAGTATGTGTGTGAAAAGGAATTTAGAAAGAGGTAAATAAATTGGAAAACGCTACACATTTTATTGTGTTTGATATAGAGAGAAATTTCAGGCCGTATAAATCAGAAGATCCGTCAGAGATAGTTGATATCGGAGCTATAAAAATAGAAGCAAGTACAATGAAGGTAATTGGAGAATTTTCGGAGTTAGTAAAACCGGGTGCACGACTTACTCGTCATACGACAAAATTAACGGGAATTACAAAGAAAGATTTAATTGGTGTAGAGAAATTCCCGCAAATTATTGAGGAATTTATTCAGTTTATCGGGGAAGATTCTATATTTGTTACATGGGGAAAAGAAGATTATCGATTTCTATCTCATGATTGTACGTTACATGGTGTAGATTGCCCATGTATGGACAAAGAAAGAAGAATGGATTTACAAAAATTTGTTTTTCAAGCGTATGAAGAATTGTTTGAACATACGCCAAGTTTACAATTTGCGGTAGAACAGCTTGGTTTAACGTGGGAAGGGAAGCAGCACCGAGCTTTAGCGGATGCTGAGAATACAGCGAACATACTTCTTAAAGCATATAGCGAGAGAGATATTACTAAAAGATATAAAAGACATGGTGAGCTTGAACTTGTAGAAAACGGCAAACTAACAGAAAAAGCGAAAAAAAAGATGCGAAAATGGGTATTTAAAGAAATGAGAAAAAATACAGAGCGTCCTTTCGTTTGGAGTACATTTGAAAGTAGTGATACGTGGGAAAGTATAACGGAAAGATATTATATAAGTGAATCTACAGTAGAACTTCTGAAAAAGCATTTTCGTACTGCGGTTAGAAAAGCGGAAAGACAGATTAGGTATTTGGCTGAGATGGAGGAGAATACAGAGGTTAAATGATATTCTCCTCTACTTCTATCTACATAAATTTAACGTCATTGTATTGATGGGTGAATAAAGTATCCATATTAAATAGGAATTGATTTGTTCGAATGGGGCCATTGTAATTGCTTTGAAAATTAAGATGTGGCAAGAATTTTAAAATCTATTAATAAAAGCTCAATTTATCTTTAAATCGTGGTGTATTAAAGATTAAAATAAAAGAGTAAGATAAGAGTTTTATACAAGGGAGGTATGATAGTGATAGACTTGGATATTAAAGATGTCACCGTACAGATGGAATTAAACGGAGTCTTTTGGAATGAGGACGGGACTGCTGAAATGATGGTGACTACAAAAGCGGAGCATTCTTTTATTCTTCGTCTAGTAGTTGATTTAGAAAGTAAAACGATTCGTACGATGAATGCCGAGATAGTAGGTGGATTTTGCCCTCTGTGCAAACAGAAAAGGAATGAATGTAGTGAACTTAATGACCTACAAAACAAAATGGAAATTTTAGAAGAAGCCTACGATTGGGTGAGAGAGCATCCGGAATATCGTTTTCAACTATCTTTTTATGAGTACAATAAATTTGAGGTAATAAAGTAAAAGTTTCATTTTAAGAATATACATAGTGACTAAAAGGAAGCGTACCAAAAACTTTAGAAGGACTTGGTCAACTAGAAATATTGAAGCAAAGATCTCTAATGGAAATACGCTTGATTCTGCAACAAATGTGATCTTGGATTAAAAATTATTTTTAAACATAAGCATATTTTGTTATAAAGTAAAAAAACCGATTCTTAGTAGAATCGGTTTTTAATATAATTGTCAATTCTGTCCCAAATAAAAGAGCGCTTATTAAAAGCGCTCAGTAAAAAAGTTATATGGAAAGATTTATTCAATCCCGTTCCGATCATAAGAATACTGCTGCTTATTCTCAATCCGCTCCATTACGTCTTGCAATTCATCCGGCTTCAGAAACTCAATCGGAGAGAATCCTTTTTCAAACGTAAGTGTATCAGCCTCAATCATTAATATATATCGGTCATTTACCTTTGCGATATGTATTTGATCCCCGAAATCAGCAAGCAGGGCCTTCACAGAGATATGATCTGCTTTTAGCTTTAATTCTACTTCAGGAGCATGCTCGACGATTTGGGCAGTTGCTTCCATTACTTCTTCGGTTGAAAATTGTTCCATAATTTCGCGTTTCGGACTGGCAGCCCATACTTCCATCGCTTGGTCGAATTGTTCGCGTTCTTCCGTACCTTCTTCAAATACATCTTCAATTTGGTCGTATACCATGTCCATTACTTGTGTTTTCATAATTTCAGGCATAGAGCGTTCATATTCGACGAATTTTAAGAAGTCTTCAAAGTAACGGGCGTGTGATGCTTGGTGAATTTTTAGCTCGCCCACTTCGACCATACCTTCTTCAGGCATGTACGGATATTGGATAGATTTCATGTTTTTTGTTGTGATAGCCATTTCAACGTTACGAATCAGTGTGGATTCATCGGAAATAGAAGCGACTTTCGGCTCGAAGTCACATTTCATAACGAAAACGAATGGATCATCAAAGTATTTGCGTAGTTTTGCTTGCGCAATTAAAAATACACCACCGCGTACAGCACTTGTGTCAAGATATGTATAAACTAGAGGTTCGCTCATATCTTTGAAGTTTTCCTTTGTTTCCGCAAAGCGAATGCGATTAAATAGGTTGTAATGAGGGTTTGAATCAAGTTCGTGCCCTTCTTCTACAATAAAGCGACCGATCTTTGTCGGAGCTTGTTCTGTTTTCGCATGACGTTCTACTTTTCGCTTTGAAATTTTTAATAATTCTCCATTCAAAAATTCTTTTAAGGAGCTATCTCCATACTCTTCAGCGTCTAATGTTTGAAAATGTTTGTAGCGCTTATCAACAGCTTCACCTTTTCCTTCTACTTGTACAACATAAAAGGATAGATAATTTATTTCAAAATCCATATTTATCACCTTGTTTCATTTCATTAACTCTTATCAGTATAGAGATGGAAAAAACTTTCGTCAATTTATATAAGGAAGGGGGAGTCCCTTCCTTCATATATTTTTTATTTTCGAAATTAAAATCCGTCTTCTAATGCTGAAAATGGAATGTTTAGTCTGTTTTCTATTGTACGTAAACGTTGGTTTAAGCGGTTTAATCTACGTGTATGACGCTCAACTGTGTTTTCTAATTGACGTACTCTTTGCTCAAGCTCATTTACTCGTCTTTCTAGTTGACGGTTTCCAGTACCAGGAAAAGAGATTGGAAGTTGGAATTGTCGATTTTGATCATATGGATTAACTTGTTCTGCTGGATCTATATATTGTTGGTATTGTGCTTGTAAATCATATTGAGGCTGATAACCATTTTGGTTATATGGATCGTATGGATTGTAGGGGTACATAAAAAAATCCTCCATTTCTTTAAAATAGGTTAATTTCACCATAATGTATGTGCAAAAGCGGAGCGGTGGCACGGCAAATACCTATTTATGTTCAAGAGAAGTTTCTTTATAAATAAGAATATGGAGTTTTTACATTTGTATTTCTTTTGTTTTATGGTATATACTGGATAAAAGAATGGGGTTACATAAAGGTTACAATTCTATCAAACTCAAACTTTTATGTAAATATGTATAGACATTTGGAAAAGAAAAGAGTAATTTATATAGAGTAAAAAATAACTTGTAACAATTTATAAATATATTGTAAAATGATTGTAACAAAACATACATGAAAATGAAATAATACATAAAAGTAATGTTGGGAAAAAGGGGAGAGTATATTGTTCCGTAAAGTAAAGGGTATATTAGTTGGGGTGTTATGTGTAGCTGTAGTGAGTGGTTGTGGTACAAAAGTAAGTGATGTTGCATTAGTAAGTGATATTGGTGGCCACACGGTAGAGGCTAAAGCAGAAGTACAGGATTCTATTAGTTTAGTTGATAGTCGAACTGGTATGGAAGTGAAAAAGCTAGATTTATCGAGTCTAGGTTATTTTGAAGACGAAGCAAAATTTAAAAAATCGGTAACGAAGGTTGCTAGCGAGGTTGGGAAAAGCGTCGATAAAAAGATGGTTCCTTCGCGTTTAGCATCTGATGGAAGTTGGCAAGAAGGAAAACCTTCTTATGAATTAATGGAAAAAGAATTAGTAGATAAATTATTAAACGTTGGTATGTGGGATTCTTCATATCAGTTACCTATTGTTGAGAAAAAACCTACCGCGACATTAAGTGACGCGCAAGGAAGCGGTACGGTAATTGGTAGATATGAAACGAATTTAGGAGGCTCAGCAGGTGGCCGTATTGAGAATATCCGTTTGTCGGCAGCGAGCATAAATGGAGTTGTATTAGCAAAAGGAGATCGTTTCTCTTTCAATGCATTAATTGGTGATACAACGCCAGATAAAGGATATCAATTAGGAAAAGAAATTGTAGATGGTAAATTAGTAGATGGATACGGCGGTGGTGTTTGTCAAACATCATCAACTTTATACAATGCAGCAGATCAAGCTGGTTTGAAAATGGTAGAGAGAACGACACATTCTAAAACAGTAGGCTATGTTCCACAAGGAAGAGATGCTACAATTGCGTATCCATACTTAGATTTAGTATTTGAAAACACAAATGATGCACCTGTGAAACTTTACATGGGTATTCAAGGTGGAAAGTTAGTTGCTGAAGTACATAAAATGAGATAAGAGTTATAAAGTCACCTTTTCTGAAAGTTAGAAGAGGTGGCTTTTTTATTATGAAAATTAAAAAGTGGATAAATTCTGACTTTTCTTATTTACATAGGATGATTTTAGTTGTATCCTTCATAGTAACGGTTATATGTAATGGAAAATATTGGGATAAGGAGATGGAGTTATTCATGGTAAAAATTCATCCGAAAACACGTATTGGTCATGTTGAATTTAAAGTGATAGATTTAGAACGTCAAATTGCCTTTTACGAGAATGTTGTAGGCTTAGAAGTAATTAAGCAAGAGGAGAATAAAGCATATTTATCTGGAAAAGGTGGAAAGAACGTGTTACTTGTTCTTGAAAAGTTAGAGGACGGGGTACTGCAAGAGCCGCGTACGACTGGTATATATCATATAGCCTTTTTAGTTCCGACTCGTGAGGCGTTTGCTTCGGCATTATTTGGGGTGATTCGCAATAAGAATGTAATTGATAGTCCGGTTGAGCAAGAGGGGCGTTATACATATTCAAATGAAATTTTACCAATTTCAAGGTTTAATAGTGCAAGTGATCATACGTATAGCGAAGCGTTTTATTTACAAGACTTAGAGGGAAATGGTATTGAAATTTATGCGGATCGTCCGCGTGATCAATGGGGAGAAGGGCCAGGAGGAAGTACACCACTTAATTTAAAAGAACTAGCAACACTCGTTGATTATGAGGTTGATGGATTACCTGCTAACACTGTTGTCGGGCACGTACATTTACGAATAGCTGATGTAGAGAAATCACATGAATTTTATGTCGAAACAATAGGTTTTGAAGTACAACAGCGTGAAGAGGATTGCTTATTTATTTCAGCAGGGGAATATCATCACCATATTGGTGCAAATACTTGGAACGGAGTAAACAATCCACATCCACCAGTACATGCAACTGGACTAAAGGTATATGCGATTGTACTACCGCATAAAGAAGCGTTAGATGAAGTGAAAGAAAGATTAATAGAAAAACAACATGAAATAAATGAAACTACAAATGGGTTTGTGGTGGTAGATCCAAGTGGTATTACAGTGCAGTTTGAAATAGAAACAGCATAAAAGAAGTCGGAAGGTGTATAATCACTTTCCGACTTCTTTTTGATACGTAATCCAAGTAGCACAAGGGTTAAAAGGAAAGGATTTTAATATTTCCATTGCATATATACTCGTTGAATCAAATTCACCTTGAATAAAAGAATAGCCGTGTTTATTTGCATACATAGCTTGTTTGAAAAAGAGCAGTTTCAGTAAGGGTAAATCTTCTATAGTGTGAGTTCCGCACCATCCTAGTTCTAACGCAGTATCCCTTTCCGATGTATGGAGGAAAGAGTATGCCATAATTTGATGCGCTTCATCTATAATGAGAAAGCTTCCATCTAGTAGTACATCATCAGCTAAAATCATCTCTTGCCAAGTTTCGAGAGAGAGTTAGGCAACCAGATTTGCTAAGTGAGTATACTCGTAATTCGTTTTTACTAAGTGAGCTAGTTTTTCAAAGAAGTTATTATTGGACAAGATGGTGGATAAGGTTTGTACATGATAATTTGAATGAAGCGTTGTCCCGATAGGTATGATTTTTTGTACGTCTAATATCGGCATATATGTTCTTCGGATTTCCATAAAATTATTTTGCTCATAATAATCTTTTAAATGAGCTGACGTTTCCCATATAGAGGTTTGTAATGGTAGTATGAAATTTTCTCGTTTTGGAATCTCGTTTAATAAAAATTGTTCAATGCGTAGCCCTGAATAGAAAGGATTCGTATATATTCGAAAGTATGTGCAGTATGGATGGAAGTTACTGCCCCAGGTAAAAAAGATGCCTACTGCATCTTTTTTATAGTAGGCAACATACGCGCATTTTGTTTTATTATCTCGTAATAAGTGAAATAGATACGATTCTTCATTATATAAATCAATAAGTTGTTTTACTTGAAGCTCATTACTTCTACTATACTTCTCTATAACAAGATTATTTTCATTGGAGGACTTCTTCATAGCTCAATCCAAAATCTTCTTACTACATTTCCATCTTCCTCAGTGAAATCATCATCACGAAGCCCGCCGTTATGTAAAATTGTTTTTTCTGAAGCAGTATTTACTTCATCGCAAACGACAAGTGCTCTCGTGATGTTTAATTCCTTCGTTTTTTCTAGGGATAATTCTAATAACCTCGTAGCATAACCTTTTCTTCTTTCAGAAGGACGAATGCCATAACCGATATGACCGCCAGCGTTAAATAAATGTTCGGTTAAACTATGGCGTATATTAACAGCCCCCACAATTCTATTATTATCTGTAACGAGCCAATATGTAGAGTCTGGTACCCAGGATTCAGGAAGGTTTACTCCGTTATGTGCATCGAGTAATTCTTGAATCAGAGCGGGGAAGTTAGAAGGGTCTTTTGAAATGACCCACGGGATCATTGTTTCACCGCTATCTTTCCATTCGTTATAGAAATCTAAGTATTCTTCTTGTAAATCAGTAGTAGGTGTAAGTAATGAGACGTTCATTGTTAGTAAGCTCCTTTATTTATGTAGTTTTTATAAATAATTATGATACAAAATGAAAGCGTTTTCTGAACTTTCTCAACCTAACTTCATGTAATCCACCCTTGTTTTTTAGAAAATTAGTGGAGGTTTAAAATTAGAAGTTATTTATTTTATGTTAATATTTAAAATATTAACATAAAACGGTCGGAGTATTAAGTGTATTTTAGTGGTATTCCTTCATATTGATAAATAGATGTTTGTGATAATTTTTGTTTTATCTATCTATAATGAATGAAAGGAGGAAGAGCCCGTGAGTGTAGATTTTGATTTTATTATACGAATCGGTGTTGCTGGCTTGTTAGGAGCAATGATTGGTATTGAAAGAGAAATTCGATCGAAAGAAGCTGGATTAAAGACTCATTTCCTCGTAGCGGTAGGAAGTGCGTTAATAATGGTTGTTTCGAAATATGCCTTTTCAGATATTGTGTTTGAAGAGCATATGTCTCTAGACCCAAGCCGTATTGCAGCACAAGTCGTTAGTGGAGTTGGTTTTTTAGGTGCAGGTACAATTATTATTCAAAAGCAGGAGGTGAAAGGATTAACGACCGCGGCTGGTTTATGGGCTACTGCAGGAATAGGATTAGCAATTGGAGCGGGAATGTATGTAGTAGGCATTGGAGCGACGATTCTCGTTTTAATTGGTTTAGAAATTGTAAGTCGTATTTTTAAGGTGCAATTTTTATTTCCACAAAATATAACGGTGCAAATGTGTATAAATAAACAGGAAGCAGTACAACAAATATTAGAAACACTACAAGTGAAAGGCATTCCAATACTTTCATATGAAGTGGAAGCTTCACAGCAAAGTATAGAAACTGTTTATAAGGTAGGGATGAAACTGAAAAATATATCGTCAGAAGAAAAGAATGAGTTTATTCAGCATATGCAAACATTACCGGAAGTTACATTCATAAAGTTAAAATCATAGTGTTAAAAACGAGGATAGATGTAGCGGGAATTTCGCTATGATCTATCCTTTTTTGATATAAAACGCACGTAAAGTCAAGTGTTAATTTTGCACGACATGGATACATGTGTGAACGTTACCTTATTTTTTTCTCAATACAGTATAAAAAGTAAAAATAGTAAAATAATGGTGCGGGACACTAAAAAATGTAAGGTAGGGGAGAGCATGAAAGGTTATTCGAAAAAAGTGTTATTAGGGGTAAGTTTTGCTAGTTTAATGTTAGGAAGTTTTCAAGGGAGTACATTGGCAGAAAGTACAAAGGGAGAGCAAGTTTCTTATCGAAATGTGCTCAAAATGGAGCCAGTTGGCGTACAACCACCAGTGCAAGAATTAGCTCATTCATCAAAAGTGCTGGAAAATAAGTCTTTTGAGAAAAGGCTACAACTTGCTGATTTATCACAAAGACCGCCTGAAGTGAAAAAGGAAAGTAAGCAATTAGCTGCAGCGAAAACTTATACAATTGCTGAATTAAATCAATTGAGCAATCAGCAGTTAGTAGATTTACTTGTAACAATCGATTGGGAGCAAATTACTGGGCTATTTCAGTTTAACAAGGATAGTCTTGCATTCTATCAAAATGATAGTAGGATGCAGGCAATTATTGATAAATTGAAGCAGCAAGGACAAGCCTATACGAAAGATGATTCAAAAGGGATTGAGACTTTAGTAGAGGTGTTACGATCTGGTTTTTATTTAGGGTTTTATAATACAGAATTAAGTAAACTAAATGAGCGGAGCTATCATGATAAATGCTTACCTGCATTGAAAATGATCACAAGCAATCCGAATTTTAAACTCGGTACATTAGAACAAAATAGAGTTGTATCATCATACGGGAAATTAATAGGAAATGCTTCGAGTGATGTGGAAACGATAACATCAGCTTCAAAGATTTTTAAACAATATAATGATAATTTTTCTATATTAGTAGATAATTTATCAGCTGGAAATGCGATTTACGATATTATGCAAGGCGTCGATTACGACATTCAATCGTATTTGTACGATACGAGAAAAGCGCCAAAAGATACAGTATGGTATCAGAAAATAGATAGCTATATTAATGAGCTAAGTCGTTTTGCATTAATGGGAACGATTACAGAGAAAAACGGATGGCTTATTAATAATGGGATTTATTATACAGGTAGACTTGGTACGTTCCACACTATAGGAACGAAAGGGTTACAAGTAGTAACAGACGCAATGAAAATATATCCGTACTTAGGAGAGCAATATTTCGTAGCGGCTGAGCAAATTACGACGAATTATGGCGGGAAAGATGCAAATGGTAACGTTGTTAATTTAGATCAAATACGAGAAGATGGGAAGAAAAAGTATTTGCCGAAAACGTATACGTTTGATGATGGGGCAATTGTTTTAAAAGCTGGAGATAAAGTGACAGAAGAAAAAGTAAAACGTCTTTATTGGGCGGCAAAAGAAGTAAAGGCGCAATTCCATCGTACGGCTGAAAGTGACCAGCCATTAGAAAAAGGAAATCCTGATGATGTATTAACAATGGTTATTTATAATAGTCCAGCTGAATATCAATTTAATCGTCAATTGTACGGATATGAAACGAATAACGGTGGTCTTTATATAGAAGGAACAGGCACGTTCTTTACTTATGAACGTACACAAGAAGAAAGTATTTATAGTTTAGAAGAATTGTTCCGACATGAGTTTACGCATTATTTACAAGGAAGATATGAAGTGCCAGGACTTTGGGGCCAAGGTAAGATTTATGAGAATGAGAGATTATCTTGGTTTGAAGAAGGAAATGCTGAGTTTTTTGCAGGTGCAACGAGAACGGATAATGTTGTACCGAGAAAGAGCATTATTGGCGGATTATCTTCAAATCCAGCGGAACGTTATACGGCAGAGCGGACGTTAAATGCAAAGTATGGAACGTGGGATTTCTATAATTATTCCTTCGCTTTACAATCGTACATGTACAATAAGAGATATGATATGTTTGACAAAATTCATGATCTTATTAGAAAAAATGATGTAACAGCATATGATGCATACCGCTCTGCTTTAAGTAAAGATGCGAATTTAAATAAAGAGTATCAAGACTATATGCAAATGTTAGTCGATAACCGTGAGAAATATAATGTTCCATTAGTATCAGATGATTATTTAGCAACTCACGCACCGAAACCAGTTTCAGATATTGCGGCAGAAATTACAGCAGAAGCAAAATTAAGTAATGTATCGGTTAAGAAAAATAAATCACAGTTCTTTAATACATTTACATTGCAAGGGACGTACACAGGTACTACTGCAAAAGGGGAATATGAAGACTGGAAAACAATTACACAAAATGTGAATGATACGTTAAAACGTTTAAGTGCAAAAGAATGGACAGGCTATAAAACAGTAACAGCTTATTTCGTAAATTACCGTGTGAATGCATCAGGACAATTTGAATATGACGTTGTATTTCATGGGATTAATACAGAAGAAGGCGCTGTGAATAAAGCGCCAGTTGCGGTTATAAATGGTCCCTATAGTGGAAATATAAATGAGGCAATTTCGTTTAAAAGCGATGGATCAAAAGATGAAGATGGGAAAATTGTTGCTTATAAATGGGAGTTTGGTGATGGTACTGTAAGTGATGAACAAAATCCGACTCACGTGTATACAAAAGAAGGAACATATACAGCGAAATTAACAGTAACAGATGATAAAGGGTTAACGAATACTGTTACAACGAATGTAACCGTTCAAAAGAAAGAGGATAATAGTGTAGAAAAAGAACCAAATAATTCATTCCAAACAGCAAATAAACTGCAATTAAATCAAGTTTTACGTGCTAGTTTAGGAAATGGTGATACGAGTGATTTCTTTGAAATAAATGTGGAAACGGCGAAAAACCTGCAAATTAATGTAACGAAGGAAAATAATATAGGAGTAAACTGGGTTCTTTATTCGGAAGCAGATTTAAATAATTATGTTACGTATGCACAGCAAGAGGGGAATAAGTTAGTAGGAAGTTACTACACGTATCCAGGAAAATATTATTTACATGTGTATCAGTATGGCGGGGGAACAGGGAATTATACGGTAGAAGTAAAATAGTAAAAGGGAAATTGTTTTTCAATGAATGGAAATCAATTTAAGCTTATATTTAGTAATGCAGGTAACGATATCAGTTGCAAAAATAAATACTGGAATATCGTTATGCATATCAAAAAAGCTTATACTTTAAATGAAAAAATAACTGTAGGGAATGTATCCAATGATATTAAGAAATCAAGTATTAAGAGCTGATCTTGAAGTTAAGCAGATCTAATCAGTAAATGAGATACAGTCTATGAATCATTATTTCATAGAGATGTGAGCAAAGTAATAAAATTTAAGTATGTTTGATTTAATTAAAGGACTAGAGTTTATCCGTAAAAACAGATAAACTTTGGTCCTTATTACTTTTAATTCATTCAAGAAATCAAGATGACTAATGAGTCAAGTAGCAGCATTTTTTAAATTTATTTAATAAGTTAAGTAGTAAAATTTTATCATTTAAATAATTCCGTCATATTAGCAGGGGATACTAATAGAAAAGCGTGTCCCTTTACCTAATTCACTCTCTATCTCTATATCTCCGTTTAATTCTTTAATAATGCTATAAGCAATCATAGTACCAAGTCCAGTCCCTTTTTCTGTTGTTGAATAGAATGGCAAAGCAATTCGTTTTATTTGTTGAGAGGACATTCCAATCCCTGAATCAATAATATCGATTATAATATTACCTTTTATTTTCTGTATATTTATTTGTAATACTCCACCATTTGTCATGGCCTCAATTCCATTTTGTATGATGTTGTTTAGACAGATTCTGAATTTTTCGGGGTCGCCATTTATATAAAAGGAATCTGTACTATTTTGTTTTATTTCAACTTTATATGATAGAGCGAGTGGTGAAATAGTGTCTTTCACTTGATTTAAAATATGATTAATATCTATTTTCTCTTTTAGGGTGTTCTGTGGTTTTGTTAAAGATAAATAGTTATTAATAGTAGATTGTATTTGCTGCATTTCAATTAACATGATTTCTAAGTACTGATTCTGAGGTAGCTTAGAGGCATGTTTTTCATTTAACAATTGAGTGAATCCATGTACTGTGGTTAGTGGATTGTGGATTTCATGTGCAATGGACGCGGCTAGTTCGCTAGCTATATAAAATTTTTCAGCCCGTTGCAGCTTTTCTTTCATTTTATATTTCTCAATCATTCCCTCTATTAAATAAACTGATAATAATACTGTGAAAATATTAATGATTATATAATTTAATAAAAATTCTATGAGAGTAGAGTCTATTTTACCGCCTGTATTTATTTGAGTTACAAAACCGCAGATAGAAAGTGAAGTTGTACATACTAAAATAAGAAGTAAGCTTAATAATAGCTTTTTTTCTTTAACATACATAGGTAATACGTAACGAAAGAACATTGTTATAACAGAAATAATAGTAAAGATAATAAATGATGGAAGAACGCCATTTCCGCCTAAGTAAAATCGATAAGAAAGATATAAAATTCCTATAAAAACAATGTTTTTTGTATTTCCGTATAGAAAAACTAATATGATAGGAATAAAACGTAAATCGTAAATAAATCCAGCATGTAAATGAAAAGGAAAAGTCATGCAAAAAATAATAGCAACGGAGGAAAGGATAGAAATCAATATATTATTACATGTTATTTTTTCTTTAAATTCTAGCCAAAATACGTGGTAGCTAAGGATACAAATTATTATTATAAAGGTATTTAATAAAAGAGTAGATATTCCCATAGTTTTGCATCTCCGATAGTTTGTATATTGGATTATGTATGAGTTAAACTTAGATGTTTAGTATCAGTAAACTTTCTATCTAAAAAAGGAAGGGCACTTGAAAAAGTACTATTATATTACTCGTATTAGAATTGATAAGGAAGTTAGAAAAAATAATAGATAAAAAAATCTACTTAGATATTTATACATATGAAACTAGAAATTGATTTTTGTATAGGTGAAATTTGAATTAAGTTACTGATAAAATAATGATTTTTTAAGTGTGAATATTCTGTGAAGGTAATATATGTGGTGACTTTTGTTTTATAGCCTTCGTTATATTAACATGGAATATATCAAATTACAAAGTGAAAATTTCAAAATTTTTTATTAGTATATTTTATCTGAAATGGAAACACTATTTATTTGAGTGTCTTGGTACTTAATTGTATGAATTCTTGTGAGAAAAAGAATTTGAAATTTACATGTTCTTTTTTATGAAGCATAATACTGTAGCCTTATCTATGTCAGTTTCTTAATAACCATTAAGGTGTAATTTTAAAATATATAGGTTTAAAGATATGAATTATTACATAAAAACGTACTTACAAAAGAATGTATGATGGTAATAGACTACAAACATCGAGGGGGAACTTAAAATGAAGTTAAATAAACTAGTGCTTAGTTGTGGAGTAATTTCAGCATTAACACTTGGAGTGTTGGGAAATAATACTTATGCTGAAGAAGTAAACAAAATGAATGATACAATTCATTTTGTTGAACATATTCCTACAGACATATTATTAACTCAAACAATGGATTATAGTGGAGAGGCTATAACTTCTTTTGTATATAGTGGGAGTGAAAATTTAAGCTTCTTTATGAAAAATAATGGTCAAAATACAATGGGATATAGTGTGAAAGGTCCAAATATGGAGCTAATTGTTGGTGGTTATATAAAACCTGGAGAACAACAAATTAATGTTACAAATGTACGGAATGCTTTATCTCCATTACCAATTGGAACGTATAGTATTTACGTTTCAAATGATGATGGTTCTAAGGGACAATTCCAAGTTGCAGTAGGATCTATGAATTAAATTTAAAACGCCTTGTTTATAAGTTAATTTAGTCTTTATTTACCGGAAAGAAACTATATTGAATCGAGAATTACACATAAAAATAAAAATGAGCACCTTATGTAATTACGAGAGGGTGCTCGTTTTTTGCTATAAAACAGAAGAGAATGGTTTTCAACTATTTATAAATACATGTTGATATTTTCATTGCTAATTTACTAGTTTGTGTAAAAAAGAGGATGTCGGTTGTGATAAATCTTAAAATAAAGGTAACTTATCATTCAGTTAAGTTACATGGAAAACTAGAAAAACCACTTATATAAGTGGTTTTTCTAGTTTTAGGCTATACATTTAAAATTAGGCTTAGTTAAAGTAATAAGCATTTTATTTGATTGGATTATTTTGGTTCTGGATAATGATTGTAGTACGAAATTCTAATAAATTCTTGATATACATTTGTTAATTTAGCATCTCTGAGAGCATCATTGAATTTTTGCATACGAACACTACCTTGAGCGTAGCCTCCACCAGGAACATAAGGATTTCTAGCTTCAAAGTCATCCATAAAGGCTTTTAATTTTTTATAGTCCTGAGATTGATAAAAAGTAGCCGCTTCTTCAGGAGTGACATCAAAGTAAGAAGATGATGTTGAGTTATAAGAAGCCGCTTGTGCGGTAGGTGTTTCTAGCATAGTTGCAGCCCCACCAAACATAGTAAGCGCCATAGAAGATACAATGATTTTTTTAAACATAATAAAACCTCCACGTGGAATATTTGGATTAATAGTAATCCTGTAATCATTATAGTTACAATGAAAATGTTTATCAAATGCAATGTTGCATAATTTATTATTTGAACGAGAATATATTTTCTCAACAGGACAAATGGTAAATATCTATAAGTACTACTTATAAGGATAATTGGAAAATAGAAATTAATAATAAAGGGGAATGCGAAATGACAACATTAATATCTAATAGAGATCTAGCTAAAATCCGAGAGGAAGATGTAGATGTATTAAAGGTAATGGCACATCCCGTTCGATTAAAAATTGTAAATGAATTAATGCATCATAAACTGTGTAATGTTTCGCAGTTGACAGAAATATTAAGGCTCCCGCAATCCACTGTTTCACAGCATCTATCAAAATTAAAGGGAACCGTGCTCCGTGCAGAAAGACGAGGATTAGAGATGCATTATTATATTGATAATGCTAAGGCTCGCCAGATTGTAGGAATTCTAGGTTTGTAGGTTCATAATTCGTAAAAAATTTTCTAATAGAATTAGTGGCGTACAAAGTAAAAAGAGCACTTTTCAAAAGTGCTCTTTTTAAGATGTACATTAGGAATTGAAAGAGGCATCAATGATAATTTAGAAAAAGTGTGCTTGGAATCAATCTTTTCTTAAAATAAAAGATAGTTATTTACATTGTTTAATAATTACTTAATATATTATTAAGTTGGTTACCTTACAAAACTGTAAGGTTATTTCAATTGACACTCGTATATATAAGTAACTATACTAGTTACACAATGTTGGTGAATATATTAAATAGTTTTAATCTATAAGTGTATGTCTGAAGATTCTTTTCGGAATAATAGTTCGATTTTAAATTATTCATTTGTAATATAGTGTTAATGCCAACTTAATCTATGCTTTATTCTAAGGAGTAGTATTTAAAGATTAACTATAAATGATATATTTACTAACTTGTAATAAATTTTTAGAGGTGCTAAATTTTGAAAAACAAATTAATTGCTACAGGAATTCTTGCTGGAAGTCTACTATCTTATTCTTCTAGTATTTTTGCAGATACTCACAAATTCCCAGATGTTCCTGCATGGGCTGACAAATCCGTTACTTATTTAGTTGATAAACAAGTATTGAGTGGTTATCCAGATGGAACTTTTGGTTCAAATGACACATTAGATAGAGCTTCTGCAGCAACCATTATGACAAAGGCTCTTGGTATACACATTGATTTAAATGCAAAACCATCTTTTAAAGATTCACAAAACCACTGGGGAACTCCTTATATTGCCGCAGCTGAAAAGGCAGGAATAATTAAAGGTGAAGGAAATGGAATATTTAATCCTTCTGGAAAAGTTACTCGTGCTGCTATGGCTACTATGCTAGTGAATGCATATAAACTACAAAATAAAAGCACTAACAATGGACAAAGTAAATTTGAAGATTTAAAGGGACATTGGGGTGAAAAGTTCGCAAATACTTTAATTGATTTAAAAATCTCAGTTGGTACAGATAATGGTTGGCAACCAAATAGATTCATAACACGCGCTGAAGCTGCACAACTAACCGCAAAAACAGATATGCTTCAATATAGTCAAAGTAATCCTTTAGAAAATAAAGCAATAATTATTGATCCAGGACATGGCGGCGAGGATCCAGGAAAAAACACAAAGGGATTACCTGAAAGTAAGATTGTACTAGATACTTCTTTACGTCTACAACAATTGCTTGAAAAACATACTCCATTTACAGTTTTACTAACTCGTGAATCTGATACTAGACCTGGACATGATCAAAAAAGCTCTTTACAGGAACGTGTTAAGTTTGCTAAGCAAAATCAGGGTGATATCTTTATAAGCATTCATGCAAATGCTTTTAACGGTAATGCAAAAGGGACAGAAACATACTACTATAAATCTTCTAAATCTGAAAAAACAAATCCTCATGTGGAAGAAAGTCGTGTTTTAGCTGAAAAAATTCAAACACGATTAGTAGACGCACTTCAAACACGTGATAGAGGTGTTAAACATGGAGATCTTCATGTTATAAGAGAAAATGACATGCCAGCTGTGTTAACGGAACTTGCTTTTATAGATAATGGTATCGATTATAGTAAGTTATCTACAGAAAACGGAAGGCAGATTGCAGCAGAAGCCATTTATGAGGGGATTTTAGATTATTATGAATGGAAAGGGAATAATGTATCTGAATATAGATTGTAATAAGTAAATGAAAATATAGTAATTCTTGAAATGAAGAATTCTATAATTTTTTTACATTTTTTTAAACAACAATTTTAAATTCATATTTAAAATTGTTGTTTAAATCGCTATTTTGTGTTTTAATAATGTTGATAATAGTTATCAGTAAAAAAGAGATGAAAATTAGCAAAACAAGTGTTGATAGTTAGTGTCGTAAAGATTAATAAATTTCTACATTGTAACGTTATGAATCTATCTTTAGTATTGAAAACTAAAAATAATACGTTTATATCTTTTAAATGTTTAAGAAGGAGTGGCTGTCTGTATGAAAAAAGCAAATGGAATAGCTAAAAGTGTTGCGGTAGCGTCCGTTATTATGTCTGGATCACTTGGTTTACAAGCAACATCTGTATTTGCGGATTCTAAAGGAACTGTAGAAAATCTTCAAAATGGTGGAAAAGTCTATAATAGTTTTAAAACTACTTATGACATGAAGCAGAATATCAAAAATTCAATAAAGGTTTCTTTTATTGAGGATCCTTACGCAGATAAAAAGATTGCAATTGTTACCACTGATGGTAGTAATATAGATGCTAAATATACAATTAATGGCGGATACTATAACGCAGGTTTAAAATGGCCATCGGCTTATCATACTGAAGCAGAAATAACAAGTGGTGATAGCGCTCAATTCCATAAAGCTGCCCCAGTTAATACAATGACTTCAGCAAAGGTTACTTCCGAGGTTGGGTATACACTTGGTGGAAGTGTTAAAGTTGGGGTAAATGATAAAGGACCCAATGCCGATGCGAGTATTACGGGTAGCTTTGCTTGGAAAGAAAGTGTATCTTACGATCAAGTAGACTATAAAACGGTATTAGAGACTCACACAGATAAAAAATTAAATTGGAAAGTAGGATTCCAATCATTTAATTACCCGGAGTGGGGAATTTATAATCGTGATTCATTTAATACTTTCTACGGTAATCAACTATTTATGAAATCACGTAGTTATAATGAAGGAACGAATAATTTTGTTTCAAAGGATACAGTACCAGCTTTAACAGGATATGGTTTTTCTCCTAATGTAGTAGCGGTTATTACTGCTGATAAAACAGAATCTACATCAGATTTAAAAATAACAAATCGTAGAATTTCAGATCAGTATAATATTGAATGGGTAAGTTCAAAATGGTGGGGAACAAATAATAAAGATACATATAATGAGTTCTTTACAAACAACTATAAATTGGACTGGAAAAACCATCAAGTTACCCTTGATAACCAAAAAGCCCTTGAAGAACAAATGATTGGTATCAACAACGTGAATAACAAACTTAACAAAGGAAAAGGGAAATTATCTTTTTCAATGAATGGAAACCAACTCAAAGCGACATCTATCAATGCTGGCTATGGTATCAGTTACGAAGATAAAAATTGGGGCATCTTTGTAAATGGTGAAAAGGTCTATACGTTTAATGAAAAAACAACTGTAGGAAATATCTCAAATGACATTAACAAATTAAACATCAAAGGACCTTATATTGAGATTAAACAAATCTAATCAGTAAATGAGGTACAATTGATGGATAATTATTTCATCAAGATATGAGTATAAAGGTTTATTTTAAATCTGCATAACGTAATGAAAGGACCAGAGTTTATCTGTAAAAACAGATAAACTCTGGTCCTTATTATTTTTCGTTCGTTCTTATACTCAATCAGAAAAGAGCGTGAAGTATTTGAAAGCTATTCATGCTACACAGCGGGATATTGTTTTAAGTATGGTGTTTATTTTTATTTCATTTTTAAATGAATTCTTTGTATGATGACATAGGGTAGGAGAGGGTTAGGGGATGTTTCTTTTTGAGGCGTACGTTGTGTGGCGAATAGTTTAAAGTAATCAAGACTTCATCGGTTGTTAAGTTACTACTTTAAATATATAATTAAATTTCATTAAAAAGATACTCTATTCAAAGTCCTTATTGGATTTTTGAAGTGAAATATATATTATTTGAGGTGTGTAAAATGGGGAAATCTCGAGAGCAGACGATGGAAAATATTTTGAAGGCTGCTAAGAAAAAATTTGGAGAGCGTGGCTACGAAGGTACGAGCATACAAGAAATTGCAAAAGAAGCGAAAGTGAATGTCGCTATGGCTTCATACTATTTTAATGGGAAAGAAAACCTGTATTATGAGGTGTTTAAGAAATATGGCCTTGCTAATGAGTTACCTAATTTTCTTGAGAAGAATCAATTTAATCCTATCAATGCTCTTAAAGAATATTTAATAGTCTTTACTACACATATAAAAGAAAATCCTGAAATTGGGGTATTGGCATATGAGGAGATTATTAAGGAAAGTGCAAGATTAGAAAAAATCAAACCCTATTTCATAGGTAATTTTGAACAGTTAAAAGCAATATTACAGGAGGGTGAAAAACAAGGAGTTTTTCATTTTTTCTCCATAAATCATACGATACATTGGATCACTTCTATTGTTTTATTTCCAAAGTTTAAAAAGTTCATTGATTCTTTAGGACCAAATGAAACGAATGATATAAATCAGGAATGGATGCCAGAAGACTTAGTGAACAGAATTATTTCTGCTTTAACAGATAAGCCTAACATGTAAATTATTCATTGTTTATGAATTTTAATTTTCTTATTAAAAAGCCTAATTTCTCAATATATTGTAGAGAGATTAGGCTTTTTTGGACACTTCATTCTTAAATTATTTTAGTATTTATTGTTTATTACATTTGAAATGACTTTTAATGTGTATAAGCACGTGATAAGTAAATTAAATAAACAAAGGCCCTGTAAAAAATACAGGGCCGGATACAGGGTTAAGGGAACGCATAGTTTCTTAGTAACATATTAGCATAAAATTTTCATGTAACTACATAAGAGTTTTGACAAATTTAAGAACAAGATAGAGGGTTTTTAAGAATAAATAGAGTACTGAAAATTAGGGTTGTGATTTAAATGTTAGCGTTGTTATATCGTTAAAAATAGATGAGTATTTTAATCATGATAACGTTTAGGAATGTATATTGAAGAAATATTTTTTGATTAGGTTAAAAGAGAACTCTGTCAATTTAATATACGTTATATCCAAATAACTTTAGATCTTCTCCTGAGTCCGAAATAATCTCTTCGAACTGCAATCCTACTTTTTCTAAAAGCTTTCCTGAATAGATGTTATCGATAGTTGTAATTGCTACAATTCGTTTCAGTCCTAGTTTTTGTACTCCGTATTCGATTACAGCAGAAGCGGATTCAAAGCCATATCCCTTTGAACGGAATTTCTCTAAAAAGGCAAAGCCGATATCAACATCTTCTAATGAATCCCTTTTAATAAGACCACACATACCAAGTGGAGTGAGATCTTCTTTTCGTTCAACTAAGTAAAGACCAAAGCCCATTTTATTATACATATCAACGGGTCCGTTTAAGATGTATTTTTTTGCATCTTCTAAGTTTTTAATTCTTTTATCACCGATATACTGAATCCATGCAGGATCGTTTACTAATTCAAGAATAAATGGAGCGTCTTTTATATCAAACCAGCGAAGAACGAGTCGTTCAGTTTCAAGAACTATCAATCCAATGCACCACCTTTAACATTTATAATAATTAGTATGGATTGCGTAATACGAAATCGCAACATATTTTAAAAGAGTCCTGCTTGTTCACATAAAGTTCGTTTGTTTTGTATAAAAGGATATTTTATAATTAGATTTGATTGTAAAGAGTGAGATGCTTATACAATGACTCCTAGGTGACTAGGAGTTTTTACTATATAACTATCATTATTACTAAATATGACACACTACACATTCTACTCAAGGAGGTACATAATGAAGAAATTATATAATGCATCGTTTACGTATTTGATTATCGGTTTATTATCAGGGATTTTCGCTAGGGAATATGGAAAGTATAAGGGGATTGTAGGATCTACGTTGTTAAATCTTTTGCATACACATACACTTGTACTTGGCTTTTTCTTCTTTTTAATTGCTTTAGGATTAGCAAAAGTATTCGCGTTTCATGAAGCGAAAAGTTTTAATAAGTGGTTTGTTGTACATAATATCGCATTAATTTTAATGTTAGGTTCATTGGCAGCAAGAGGGCTTTTTCAGTTAAATGGAGCGGATTTTAACGGGTTAACTTATATTGTTGGTTTTTCTCATTCGCTAATGGCAATTACTTTAATTTGGTTTATGTTGTTAATAAAGAAGTCGTTTAAAATGTAGTTTTATAGAAAAGAACTTGAAACAATTGTTTCAAGTTCTTTTTTTATTCGAAAGTAAGAAATGAATTTCGTATATGTAAAACTTGAATTATTTAATTTTTCGGATTATTATGTATAAAACACTTAACATATTTTGTAATTCTAATTTATAGAGAGTAGGAGAGTGTACGATGGAAATAACAGTAGAGCGTTTAGTAAATGAATTAAAGGGTGTACTTCCCAAAGATCGAGTAGTTGTGAATACGACAGTAAGAGAGTTACATAGTAAAGATGAATCTTATCATGCTAGTAGTTTACCTGATGTAGTAGTTTTTCCGAAAACGACAGAAGAAGTTAGTGCCATAATGAAAATAGCGAGTGAGCACGGAACAGCTGTCGTTCCATTTGGGGTAGGTTCTAGTTTAGAAGGACATGTAATTCCTTATGAAAAAGGGATTACGGTTGATTTTTCATTAATGAACAAAATTCTTGAAATAAGAGAGAAAGATTTTCTGGTGAAGGTACAGCCGGGGGTGACTCGTTCTCAGCTCAATAAAGAATTGAAGAAATACGGTTTGTTTTTTAGTGTAGATCCAGGGGCAGATGCAACGTTAGGTGGAATGGCTGCTACAAATGCAAGTGGAACGACAGCGGTGAAGTATGGCGTTATGCGTGATCAAGTTCGTGATTTAGAAGTCGTTCTTGCTGATGGAGAAGTAATACATACTGGGAATTTAGCCGCGAAGTCGTCATCAGGTTACCATTTAAATGGTGTTTTCGTAGGATCAGAAGGTACGCTTGGATGCTTTACAGAGTTAACATTAAAAGTATATGGCATACCAGAGCATGTTATGGCCGCAAGAGCATCGTTTCCAACTATAAATGATGCAGTTGAAGCTGTTATTAACATATTGCAAGCGGGTATTCCGATTGCGAGAATTGAACTCGTTGATGAACTATCTATGAAACAAGTCAATCATTATAGTGAAACAAGTTACAGAGAAGAACCTACATTGTTTTTAGAGTTTCACGGTAATGAAGCAGGGTTAAAGCAAGATGTTGAATTTACGAAGGAAATTGTTTTTGATCATAAATGTAAAGAAGTTGCTTTTGAAACGGAAACGGCAGCGAGAAATAAATTATGGGATGCCCGGCATAATCTAGCATACGCTTACGTTCATAGCTATCCTGGTAAAAAGCTTATGAGTACAGACGTATGTGTACCTATTTCAGAATTAGCTGGAGCTATCCAACAAGCGAAAGAGACATTAGAAAAGAATGGTCTTGTTGGTGGCATTCTTGGTCATGTAGGAGATGGGAATTTCCACGTGCTCTTAATGGTTGATCCAAATGATAAAGAAGAAGGGGAAAAAGCGGATGAAATAAATGAAAGTATTGTTCTATATGCTCTTAAACGAGGGGGAACGTGTACAGGAGAACATGGCGTCGGAATCGGAAAAAGGAAGTATCAAGAAGAAGAACACGGGGCAGCATTAATCGTAATGGAAAAAATAAAGAAAGCTCTTGATCCGCAAAATATTTTGAATCCGAATAAGGTGTTTCAATTAAAGGATAGGGGCTGATTGGGTGAAAGTACTAGAAGCGATAAGTAATATAGCTGGAAAGTATTTTGCATTTTGGGTTATTTGTATTGCAGCTATCGCATATTTTATTCCTGCTCCATTTCTCGGGTTAACTAGTTACATAACGATTTTACTCGGAGTTGTCATGTTTGGGATGGGTTTAACATTAAAGGCTGTTGATTTTAAAATCATTGCTACAAAACCATTGCCAGTTATTATTGGTGTATGTGCTCAGTTTATTATTATGCCACTTGTCGCATACGTACTAGCCTACGTTATGAATCTACCAGCCGAATTAGCAGCTGGATTAGTGTTGCTCGGTTCAGTACCGGGTGGCACTGCATCAAATGTTATGGTTTATTTAGCAAAAGGGAACTTAGCGTTGTCTATTGCAATGACGTCATTATCAACGTTACTAGCACCCATTGCTACACCTCTTATTTTATTATTACTTGCAGGACAATGGATGCCAGTGAATGCTATGTCTATGTTTCTTTCTATCGTACAAGTCATTATCCTACCTATTATTTTAGGATTAGTGGTGAAGAAGTTTTTCCCTAAAACTGTTACGAAAGGAATGACTGTTATTCCTTTAATATCAGTATTAGCAATTATCATTATTGTTTCAGCGGTAGTTTCAGCAAATGTAAGCAGTATTACTTCTTCAGGCCTTCTTATCTTTATTGCGGTTATGCTCCATAATGCGTTCGGATTTTTACTCGGATATATAACAGCGTTCGTACTTGGACTAGATGAAGGGACAAGAAGAGCTATTTCAATAGAAGTAGGAATGCAAAATTCAGGTTTAGGTGTTGCACTAGCAACCGCACATTTTGGACCAGCTGCGGCACTTCCAAGTGTATTAGCAGCAGTATGGCATAATATTGCAGGGCCGATTTTAGCAACCATCTGGTCAGAAAATGCAAAGAATACTTTCAGGGATGAAAATGTATCGGTAAATATAGAAAAATAGGAATGATAAAGAATGCAAAAACGTATTGTACATTTTGAAGGCTTAGTTGTATTCTTAGCCGCGATTTATATGTATTCATTATATGAATTTAGTTGGATTATATTTTGGATATTCCTATTAGCACCGGATTTATCAATGTTAGCTTATGGGATAAATAATCATATTGGTGCTAAAATATATAATATATTTCACACATATATTATATCCATTTTAATAGCTATAGTAGGTGTTTATTTTAAGATGGATACCGTTATTATGATAGGCCTAATATGGACGGCACATATCGGAATGGATCGAATGTTTGGATATGGATTGAAATATGAGACGGATTTTAAGGATACTCATATTCAAAGGTTGTAAATTGTATTGGGAAGAGGGATATATTGAAACAGAGAATTACTATCGAAGAATATAACACCAAATGGGAAAGTGAATTTAATAAACTACACACTCTTATTAACGATGTAATGGAAGACAGTATTTTATCCATTGAACATGTTGGGAGTACATCTATTAAAGGACTTGCAGCAAAACCAGTATTAGATATTGATATAGTAATAGAAGATTACGGAATTTTTCCTGAAGTAGTAACAAAGCTTGAAGCGATAGGATACTATCATCAGGCAGAATGGAGTTACAAAGGGAGAGAGGCGTTTGGCAGAAAGGACGCTTTCGTTCCGTGGGACGGAGAAAGTACAGATTGGATGGAACATCATTTATATGTTTGTGACAAAAATAGTGAAGAGCTAAGAAGACATATAGCGTTTCGGGATTACCTTCGTGAACATGAAGCCGTTGCTGCTGAATATGGGAGTTTAAAGAAAGAGTTAGCAAGAGAGTCGAAACATCGATCCAGTTATAGTGAAGGTAAGACGGCATTTATTACAAATATATTGGAAAAAATAAACTAAGGTCGCATTGAGTATATGCGGCCTATTCTTTTTTAATTGAGAGCTGCCATTATAAAACAAATATAAACTGGCCCTGTTGAATGCTACGAGACTTAAATATAATTAGAAATAAAAGATCGGAAAAGAGGGAGCTTATGTACGTACCAAAATATTTCGCAATAGAAGATGAAAAGATGAAGTATGAGATAATAGAACAAAATAGCTTTGCAACATTATTTTCTCAACATAACGGGGAACCATATGCAACGCATTTACCGTTGTTATTAAATTGGGAGACTCTAACTTTACATGGTCATTTCGCACGTCCGAATGAACAGTGGAAAGATAGTGAGAATCAAGAAGTGTTAGCTATATTCCAAGGACCACATAGCTACATATCTCCATCGTGGTATGAAACAAACAATGCAGTACCAACATGGAATTACGTTGCAGTGCATGTATATGGGGAATTAGAAATTGTTGAGGATGAACAGGAATTATTAAATTCTCTTCAAGAGTTAGTACATAAATATGAAGATCCAGAGAGCACCTACTCACTTAATGATGTAGATCCGAATTATATGGGAGGATTAAGTAAAGGGATAGTTGGTTTTAAAATTAAGATTAGTAAAATAGAAGGAAAAGCGAAATTAAGTCAAAATCATTCTGTGGCAAGAAGAAAATTAGTTGTGGAGGAACTTGAGAAAGTTGGTAGTGAGGGGAGTAGGGGGATTGCGGAGTTGATGAGAAAATAAAGTCTACATCAAAGGGAGATATTCTAAATAAGCGTATTTAAAAAGACCTTCTTAATTGAAGGTCTTCCGTTTTTTAAAGTGCTTTTTCAGCTGTTGTTGAGTTGTAGTCTTTACTTGCGTCAACAGATTGAACAAGGTCAGGTCTTTGTGGTGCAGGAAGATCAGCATGACCCGCTTGGTATGTAAATGAACTATGAATACCAGTAGCTAGAATACCGAAAACAGATAGTCCTAAAAAAACAGAGCTAATTTTTTTAATCATTTCAATGCCCCTTTCTCAAACGTTTTTTCTTTTGCTTGTAACGCTTTATGAAAATATTCACTTGCCTTAATGTGGTTATTTTCACTATAAAATTTAACAGCTAATTTTTCTGAGTATTCTTGAGTGTAGTTATATAATAATTCTTTGTCGAAAAACGTAATTCCTTTAAGAATAATTGTTTCTAATTCTTCAGAAGCAACATTATTATTTAGTTCGTTTAGAATTTTAAAATGATATATATATTCTTCATTATTTAATTCAGTACAAATTTTTAACCCTTTTTGGATTAACCCTTCAGCAATACTAGTTTCATCTAGTTTAGAGTGTTCTCTTGCTTGCAAGAAGAGAGCTTTGAAATGTGTAGGTTTCTTTTCAGTTACTTCTGATAGGTGACGGATTGCGAGTGTGGAGAGGTTTTGACTCGCATATAACCAACCCAAATTATTACGTACACTTAAAATTAATTCTTTTTCATTAGATTTTTGTAAAAGGTGTATTGCTGAATTATATTGTTCTTCCGCTTGTTCATATTGTTTTAAATATACAAATGAGGCACCTAATGTATTTTTGCATAATCCAACTTTAACTTCGTAGCCAGTATGTTTATCGAAAATCTCTTTAGCCTTAGTTGCATATTCAATGGATTCAATTGGTTGATAAAAGTGATAATGGAAAATCGCCATTCGATAATAAAATTCAGCATGCTCTAGATTATCAGTGTTATTTACTAGTAATAACTTAGCTTGTTCATAATGTTCGCTAGCTAAGTTATAGTCTGTGGTTAAAGTTGCATAAATGCCTTTAAAGAAGTGATAGTAGTAAGCCAGTGGATGGTTGGATGAGATTAAGTAAGAATCTATTTTATCAAAACAATCTTTTGAAATACTTAAACTATCTACTAAAACTTTATATCGAAAGTCTAGTAAGGAATGATATAATGCTAAGTTTTCATCTTCTTCAAAGTTTAGTTCCTTTTCCTCAATTTCATGCTTTAAGTTTGTCGCCTGGGACACATCTTGTTTAAGCATAGCTAAATACCAATCATTAAATAATTTCGTAATTTGTTCATTACCTTGTAGTTGAACGTTCATGAAATCCCCTCGCTTTTTGAATATTCTTATAAAATATATTATCAAAAATAACAATATTTAGAAATGTAATTTTTATTTCTCAATATTTGTTTAACGAGCTTATGAGTAAGTCTATTGGAATAGTTTAATTTTTGTTTTGGAGTAAAGAAAAGGAATCGGGAAAGGTGCATTTTAAAGTTCTAGTTGAGAGGGGAGAATATAAAAAGGTGTGTTCACACAATCTGTATGAACACACCTTTTTACATGTTAAACAATCAAGTCCCACAAAAAGTACGATAAGGACGATTCGTCGGTGCAGGTGGAACGCAGTATTCTTCTTGCTCTGTAGCATACGCATAAGGATTGGATAGAGCTTCAAGAAGTTTTTCCATTACGCTATAGTCGCCATTTGTGACAGCTGCTTCTAGTGCTTCTTCTACGCGGTGGTTTCTTGGGATGACCGATGGGTTATTATTTTTCATCATTTCGTAGGCGTTTTCTTTCAATTCTTCTTGTTTTTCTAATCGAGATTGCCACAGTTTGTACCATTCTTTAAATTCAGCGCTATCGAATAGAGGCGTATTTTCTAACGTATCAAGAGTTAATGAACGGAATGTATTTGTGTAATCCGCTTTATATTTCTCCATCATTTTTAAAAGTTGCTCAATAAGTGAGTGATCTTGTTCTTCGTTGCTAAATAGTCCTAATTTCTTTTTCATTCCAATGAACCACTGTTTTTCATATTGTACGCTAAATTTTGAAATTTCGTCTTGAGCAATCTTTAATGCTTCTTCTTCATCTTCATGCAGAATTGGTATTAAAGATTCTGCTAGTCGCGCCAGGTCCCATGCAGCCATATATGGCTGATTTCCATATGCGTAGCGACCTTGTGTATCAATAGAGCTAAATACAGTTCCTTGGTCGTAATTGTCCATAAACGCACAAGGGCCGTAATCAATCGTTTCTCCACTGATCGTTATATTATCAGTGTTCATTACACCATGGATAAATCCAACAAGTTGCCATTTAGCGATGAGACTTGCTTGTTTTTTTATGACTTCTTGTAGTAATGCAGTATATCGGTTTTCATGATCCTCAATTTCTGGATAATGCCTTTTTATCGTATAGTCAGCTAGTGATTGAAGATCCTCGATGGAACCACGAGCGGCAGCATATTGAAATGTGCCGACGCGTATATGGCTACTTGCTACTCTAGTTAAAATTGCTCCAGGTAACTTTGTTTCACGATATGTTGGTTCACCAGTTGTAACAACTGCTAAACTGCGCGTAGTTGGAATATCAAGTGCATACATTGCTTCACTAATAATATACTCACGTAGCATCGGACCGAGTGCAGCGCGACCATCACCACGGCGTGAATACGGAGTAGGGCCAGAACCTTTCAGCTGAATGTCAAAACGTTTACCTGAAGGGGTAATTTGTTCACCTATTAAAAGCGCACGACCGTCGCCTAACATATTAAAATGTCCGAATTGATGACCGGCATACGCTTGAGCTAATGGATGAGCTCCTTCTGGGAGTGCATTACCAGCGAAAATAGCAATTTCAACTTCTTTTTTCAATTCTTCAGGATTAAAGCCAAGAGATATTGCTAATGAATGATTTAGTTTAACTAACTCCGGTGAACTTACGGGAGTAGGGGGGGGTTCTGTATAAAATGATTGTGGTAAAGTCGTATAACTATTATCTAAATTCCAACCAGCTTCATTATTTTTAGTCATTTTATCTCCTCCTTGTTTATTTTTTTATTATGTATTTGTACGTATGTATTCTTTGCAAAATTAGCTAAAAGTATAATATGATATTTCCCCTTGCAATCTATTGTAAGGACTTCACTGCACTATGTCTATTTAACAGTAAATATAAAGACCCCATTTTAAGAAAATGGAGTCTTTATTATTATTTTATTTTTACGATTATTTTTCCTTTTGCTCTTCCAGCCTCTGAATATTCCATTGCTTTTTGCGCATCTTCAAAAGGGAAAACTCGATCGATTACTGGTTTTATTTTTCCTGCTTCAATATAATTTGCGATAGTACGTAATTGATCGCCACTTGGCTTCATAAATAAAAATGAATATTGAGCACTATGCTTCTTTTCAAGTGCAGTAAGTTTTTTACTTGCTAATGAAAATAAGAGTGTTTTGAAAAATCTGGAACCAAATTCTTTACCGAAACGAGCATTTGGCATTCCTGAAACGGAAACAATGTTGCCGCCGCCTTTTATAATATCGAATGATTTTTCAAGTGTTGTACCGCCGATTGTATCAAATACTGCATCATAATCTTTTAGTATTTCTTCAAATTTTTCTGTTTTGTAATTAATAATTTCATCTGCGCCAAGAGACTTTACTAAATCGGAACCAGCTTCACTAGCAGTCGTCGTAACGGTAGCACCCATTATTTTTGCTAACTGAATTGCGAAAGTACCAACACCACCAGATCCAGCGTGAATTAATATTTTTTGTCCTTTTTGTAAGTGCATGATGTCATGTAGTGCTTGATATGATGTTAAGCCAACGAGAGGAATCGACGCCGCTTCCTCAAAACTTAAATTTTTTGGTTTTAAAGCTATATCATCCTCATGAATGGCTATATATTCCGCGAAAGTACCGATCTTATTTTTTCTTGGACGTGCATATATTGCATCGCCGGCTTTAAAACGAGTCACTTTTGATCCAACCTTTACGATGACACCGGAAAAGTCATTACCAAGAATTAAGGGCATTTCATATTTAAGTAACATCTTTACTTTTCCATCACGTATTTTAAAGTCAATTGGGTTAATACTAGCTGCATGAATTTCAGCGAGTACTTCATATTCATTTATTTCAGGAGTAGGTACCTCTGCCATACGCATTGGAACTTTCCCGTACTTATCAATTATCATTGCTTTCATTTCTTATACCTCCAAATTTCAATAAAAGTTGTGCAATAGCTTTTCAATATCTAATACAAGATTTTTTAATAAGCCTAATTTTGTACGTATATCAATATAATAAAAGTTTTTTGTGCCTTCTTTTCGCATTAAAATAATACCGGCTTCTCGTAAAATTCTAAGGTGATGTGATACTGCTGGTCGAGAAAGGTGTGTTTGTTTCGTAATTTCACCTACACGTAATCCGGTTTGACATTCTGTTTCCATTAGAACTAACAAAATAGCTTGCCGTGTTTCATCACCAATTGCCAATAATACTTTTTGAGAATCAATAAAATCTTTTTTTATAACGCTTAATTGTTCTTGTTTATTCATTTCAATCACTTTACCTCCAATGAATTAGTCGAAAGGTTTAAGATGATGGACCATTACATCGATACGGTAATGCTACATCATTGTTATATGAGCTGCAATATTGGGAAAGAAAATCGAGACGAATGAAATTTTATGAGTTGAAAATGGTAGGGGATAGAAAAGACTTTAATGATATGTTATTTACAGATGAGAAAGGATAAGGATTTTAAAAAAATAAGCGGTCGTACCCTGAATAACTTATAGGGTACGACCGCTTATCATGTTTTTATTATGATGGTGTCTACTAAAGTGAATTGTTTCGTTTTACTCTTTCATACATGCATAATTCAAACAGATTATAGATGTATGAAAAAGTAAAAGTAATTTGGGGCGTAATCTATCTATATGATAATTTAAAATGAATTATAAGTCTATATCTTTGTTGTTTTTTTGATTATATTTATGTCACTGAGCTCAGAACAATGATGTGGAGGGTAAATATATGAAATTGAATTACATACCAGTTTTAATTGTTGGAGGAGGATTATCAGGGTTAGCCTCTGCGCTATTCCTTGCAAAACATAACGTTGATTATTCACTGGTTGAAAGGCACCCGTCTACTGCAATTCATCCAAAAGCAGGTGGAATCACTTTTCGTACGATGGAGTTATTTCGAGAATTAGGTTTAGAACAAAGAATTAGATCAGCGGGTAAAACATTAGAAAATTGTCGAGGAAGAATAGCTGTTCATACAATAGCTGAGGCGAATCAGGAAGAATTCGCACAATTTAGGGTGACTCAGTATGAAAACGATGAAAAATTACTTCGAAAAGTAAAAGAGATTAGTCCATCAAAACAAACTGCTTGTTATCAAATTACTTTAGAACAGATGATGTTACTAGAAGCAAAAACATTAGGTGGGCAACTATTTTTTTATCATGAATTAGTTTCATTTGAACAAAAGGAAAACGGAGTAATAGCAACGATTCGAGATCGCGAAACGGAAAAAGAGAGGGTTGTTCATTGTGACTACGTAATTGCAGCAGATGGGGCAAAAAGTAAAATACGTGAGCAGCTAGGGATAAGTACGGAGGGACGAGGTACAATCGGTGGCTATTATATGAATATTTATTTTGAAGCGGATTTAAGTGAGTTTATACAAGGAGATGCATTTGGTTTTTCTATGGTATTTCATCCGGAAGTTCTTGGTGCGCTCATTCCAGTTGATAATGAAAGAAGATGGATTTACCATGTATCCTACGATCCATTAAAAGGAGAGCGACCAGAGGATTTCACTATAGAACGTTGTAAACAAATTATTCAAACCGCAATTGGAAGCACAAATGTTGAGCCGGAAATAGTAAGTGTTTTACCGTGGGAAGCGACTGAAAGTACTGCTACAAAATTTCAAAATAATCGCATTTTTTTAGTTGGCGATTCTGCACATATTATGCCGCCAACAGGAGGGTTTGGTTCCAATACAGGGATACAAGATGCGCACAATCTAGCTTGGAAATTAGCGGCTGTTATAAAAGGAAAAGCAAACCCGAAATTGTTAGAAACATATCATGAAGAGAGATATCCTGTTGCAAAATTAACGACAGATTATGCGAGTAGTTTACTGTTTCATGCGGCGAATAGAGAAGAAGGTAGTTTAAATAATATGGACGGTTTAGCTGTTACAGTTGGATATCAGTATTGTTCAGAGGCGATTATAGATGACTCAGTCACTCCACATAGAATGGATAGCGTAGAGTTGAACGGGAGACCTGGAACGCGAGCGCCACACTTTTTTGGAACATATGATGGGAAAGAAATTTCAATACTTGATTTATTGGGTAACGATTTTGTATTACTTACTCTAGCAGAAAATCGTACTTGGGCTGAGTGTGTACAGAATGTTTCATCTACATTAGGAATAAATATAAAATTTTATAGCGTTGGTTTAAGGGGAGACTTTATTGCTCAAGAAGATATTTTTAGCAAATTATATGGAATAGAGAATGGAGGAGCTGTATTAATTAGACCAGATGGTTTTATAGGATGGCGTTTGGAAAAAGAGGTAGTAAATCTAGATGTAGTAAATCTAGATGTAGTGCTTGAAGAGGTAATGGGTAATTTATTATGTGATTTTTAAGTAACTAAGGAAGTATTGTCTTTTATAGGACGATACTTCTTTTTTAGCTTAAAAAATAAAGATTGTGTAGTGAAGAGACATTATTATTATAAAAATATATGTAAATTAATTCTCTTTCTTTTTTTGTTATTAGAATTTTTTTAGTTTTTAGTTATAAGTGTTGGCAATTACTAGATTGAATCATTTTTTTATTGTATTATATTTCCTAGAGATTATATACTACATTACCTCTAGCCGAAGTAAAGCAAATAGACGATGTAAAAAGACATATTTTATCACCAAAAGAATTTCTTAAAGATTGATTAAAATTAAAAACAAGTGCTTTAGGCTATGCAGCAATTGGGGTTGGTATAACTGCTGTAAGTGCCTTTGCGGGAGCCAAAGTAGGCGCAGCTGTTGGAACTGCTGCTGGGGCTTGTATTGGCTTTGGTGTTTCTATAGGAGCTAGTATAGTAACAGATGGAATTAAGTTTAATAAAGGTGATTGGAATCATGATGGTAAACAGGATTCGATAAAAGATAAAGTTAAAACTGGAATCGGAGCAACTTTAGATAAAATTTTTTAGTTTTTGGGAGATTAATATGGAAAAATACCACGGAAAGAGCACGGAACAAATTATTCAGAAATTGATGCCTGACAGTGTAAGATCGAGTGTCGTTATGGTATGGGTAGTTATTAATTTTATGATTTTAACCCCATTTTTATTTCCTCCAACCTTTACTATATACTTATATATAATTTTACCTTTTCTTTTGACTGCTAATATATGGGGAGTATGGGTATTTTTTTATAAACCAAATGAGCTAAGGTTGGTACACATTTTATATAATGGATTTATGGGAATAACTTTTTCTTTTGGAAGCTTTATAGTGATTCAAAAGATTGCATATACCTTTATTAAAATTGAAACACCTCTGTTTTTTATTGTTACTTTTGTGCTTTACATTCTTACAATCTATAAATTGATTTCTATTGGAATGAAAAGTTTTTTAAGGCGATTAAACAATGAAGAAAATGACAATATAAAAATTTCTCCAATTGTGTATTTATCAGGATTGGGATATGTTATTGGACAAATATGTATAGGTACATTATCACAAAACGGTTTAGCGACGGTCTTAATTTTAGTCTTTTCTTTATTTGCTGTTGTGCTTAGTATATCTGGAGTATATATATGGGTATATGTTGATTTGAAGAGGAAGGAAATGGATGGGATGCATAATGGACAAATATAATGGCAACAACATAGTGGATTGTATACGAATATTAATACCATTTGATATAAGAAATATTGTAGGGGCCTTTATGTGGGTTATCATGAATTTTATGCTACTCATCATTTTATTCATATTTCCACCGTACAATATATACTCTTACGCAGCTTTTCCATTTTATGTGATATGTAATCTATGGGGAATTTGGGTTTCTATTTATAAGCCTCGGCAGCCTCAATTGCAACATTTACTATATTCTGGATTTGTTGCGTTAAGTATTTCATTTTGTAGTTTTATAGCTGTGCAAAAGTTAGCTTACGAATTCGTAGAAATAGAATCTCCTTTATTTTTTATTCTATCGCTTATTGCATATAGTTTAATTGTTTATAAATCTGAATTATTCTGGATTAAATATTTTACAGCCCGCTTAAGGGGGATCACTGATCAAGATGTGAAAATCCCTAAAATTGTATATTTTTCGGGTTTAGGTTATATGATTGGTCAAGTTAGTATTGGAATTTTGAGCCAAAAAGCTATGGCGATTGTGCTAATCGTTATTTTTTCATTTATTTCAGTTGTTTTCCTAGCGCTAAGTACACATTTGTATTTTTACTTTGATTTCAAAAAACAAGGTATTACTTCGCGACATTTAAAAGAATTATATTTTCAAAAGAAGCCTAAACTGTCAAGGAAGGAAAGGAGACAATCCGTGGCTGCTTCGGGACATGTAAATATACCACATTCTCAAAAGAAACCTAAACTTGCAAGAAAGGATATACGAAATTAAGAATTTGTAATTAAGTAAAGCCTAGATTTACGTAAATATCATGTCAAATGACAATAGAATTTTATCTTGTATGAATGGAAATTAAAGAAGTTAGATAGGAATCGGGTTGTTCGGAAAAATTCGACGTGTTCAAATAATAATTAGTTTGAGGCAGATGTATAACTCATACTGATTAAAGCTTCACTGTACTGGAAAAATAATATTCACAAAATTTAATAGGTTTGGTATGATTAATTTCGACAAGTTAATCGAGGCCGGAGATATTTGAGATAAGCCATAAATTTATTTAGGGATACAGAAGTGTCCTCTAAATAATTTATGGCTTTTTTTATTGATGAAATGTAATCAATAGGAAGTTACATGTGAATAGGAGGGATATGGAAAATAAATAGTATAGTAATAACATAGGAGAATTATATTTGTAAGATTGGAATTTTAATATAGGCTTATAAAAATAATGAAAGTGTATCTTCTATTTCGTGTAAATCTCATTAACTTGTTGAAATTTACAACGTAGGAAGGGTTAAAAGGATGAGAAAAATTATTAGCGTATTAGTTATTTTCTTTATGACGGGAAGTATTTTTGCTGGGGGAGCTGTTCATGCGAAAGCAGAAGGAAAGCATGAGTGGAATAAGAATAAGTTTTTAAATATTGCACATCGCGGAGCAAGTGGACATGCACCTGAGCATACTTTTGCTTCTTATGATTTAGTAAAAAAAATGAAAGCGGATTATTTAGAGTTAGATATTCAATTAACAAAGGATGGCCAATTAATTGCAATGCATGATACAGCAGTTGATCGCACGACAAATGGAACAGGTGAAGTACGAGATAAAACATTAAGTGAAATAAAGAGTTTAGATGCAGGATCGTGGTTCAATAAAGCGTATCCAGAAAAGGCTAAGCAAGAGTATGTTGGTCAAAAAGTTCCGACTCTTGAAGAAATTTTCCAAAAGTACGGAAGAAGCATGAAGTATTACATTGAAACAAAATCACCAGATGTGTATCCAGGAATGGAAGAGAAATTATTAGCTTTATTAGAAAAATATAATTTAATAGGTCAAAACATGTCTTCTAGCCGTGTCATGATTCAATCATTTAGTAAAGATAGTTTAAAAAAGATTCATAGTATGAATAAAAATATTCCATTAGTTCAATTGCTTTGGTATTATCCAAATGAAAACAATGAGATTGTTGAATGGTCTGGCATTACACATGAGCCGAAACGTGTAACGAATGATGATTTTCAAGAAATTAAAAAATATGCAGTCGGTATTGGACCAAACTTACGTAATGATAACGGAGATTTAATTATCAATGAGTCATATATGAAAATGGCTAAGCAAAATGGACTGTTAATTCATCCTTATACAATTAATGAGAAACCAGATATGAGATTGTTAATGAAATGGGGTGCTACAGGAATGTTTACAAATTATCCGGATCGGTTACATAGTGTGTTAAAAGAAAAATAAGTGAGATAGCATAAAAGGTATACCAGTGTTTTAGGTATACCTTTTTTCTATTATGCTAGATTATAGTAATAGGAAACATATTCTTCTAGACCTTGAACCTCTTTTTCAGGTGGCTCAATACCACCTTTTCTACCGTAGCAAACATTTCTCAAGTATTCTCCAAAAATCATAGAGCGGCTTTTCTCATTTTCCATCCAATTATATCTATCAATTATAAACTCACCATCGAAACTTGTATCAAATGTATATGGGATACAAGTAATAGTTTTAGGTAAATGTTTTTTTAATACTCTATATTGCCGACCAGCGCCTAAGCTTTTGCATACAAATAGTAGCCGATTAATCTTTGTGAAATCAAAAATCTTTTTCGCTTCCATTACATTAGCGATAGAATGGAGGGAGTTTGTCTCGAACATGATAGCATCTTTTGGTACGCCATGTTCCATTAATTTATTTACAATTACTTCTGCTTCTGACAAATCCCCGTAATTCCAGCTCGGATGTTTCATGCCATGTAAACTAGTACCACCTGTAACGATAATTTGATTTCCTAAACCTTGTCGATAAGCTTCTAGAGGAGCTTGCCAATTGCCAGGGTGAGAACCGCCGAAAACGAAAATGGCATCACATTTTTGTGGTGTTATTTCTTTTAGAAAAGTGATTTCTGTAATTTGATCGATTTGTTTTTTCGTAAGAGTAGGGACATCAGGATATTTAGGTATTACCATTTAAAAACCTCTTATATAGTAAAATGATAAATTCATTATATAGCGATTTTGTTAAGTGGAAAAAGGGAAGGTTTTCATTTAAAAGTACCCCTTTTAAGATAACTCTCCAATAAACCAAATTTCTTTTTCATCGATTGCATCCTCATCATAAGTGACTTCTTGAAAGTGCAACATTTGAGGAGTAGGACAAATTGAGATTCCCCATGTTTCCCAAAAATCAATTTCATTCGAAAGAAGTATCCATTTTTGAAATTCATTATTTCTAGTGAAAAAGTTATGAAAGTAGTCATCGTTTTTAAATACGATAATTTGCGATTTCCATAAATTCTCTATAGAAATTAAAGTAACAACTCGATATGTATGTGTATCACTCGGTTTTATTTTTATTAAATGATTTACTCGATCTATTAAGGTTTGTATACATAATCGTTTTACTTTTCTAGGTGTTTTATGAGACTCGATAAAAGCTTGAGAAACTGGTAAAGGCATATACCAATATTCATTGTTATAGAAAATAGAAGGGAACGTTTTTGTATGTTCCTCAATTCGTTTAATCATAGCGTTTGTTTTTCGTTTCATCCCACGTATTTTCTTTTCATGCATTGTGAGTCACCTCTATAAATTTTTGTAATGCAGCTGAGCGAAATATATCGTTTCTAGTAATGAAAGTAGTAGGAACTTTTTTGAAGCTATTTGGTAAAGGATTGAATGATACGTCATGTTCATGCCCCTTTAAAATTGATTTCATCATAATCGCTACGCCCATACCTGATTTTACACATGCAAGTATAGCTTCAATTGTTCCGAACTCTAATACTCGTTTAGGCGAGACACTTTCTTCTTGAAGCCAGTCTTCTAATAAACTTCTATAATAGCATCCGTGACTAAAGGCAAGTAAATTCATATCTCCTATGTCTTTAAAGGAGGATAAAGTTTTTTTACTAATGAGAACTAATTCTTCTTCACGAAATACACTTGTATGAAGTTCAGTATGCTGAATAGAGCCAGCTATAAATGCTCCGTCAAGTTTTCGCTCTAATACAAGCCAAATTAGTTGTTCGGTCGTATTTGTTTCTAAAATCAAATCGACTTTTGGGTACTTCTCATAGTAGGCCGTTAATATAGAGGGGAGCCTTACCGCAGTTGTAGATTCTGTACATCCAATTTTCAAAGTACCTTTTGGCTCAGTTCCATTACTTTGAATCGCTTTTATAGATTGATCCATTAAGTGGATAATTTGTTTGGCGTATGTTAATAAAATCTCACCGTTAGAAGTTAAAGTTACACCTTTTCCGTTTCGGTAAAATAAAGGCACACCTAATTCATTTTCTAGTTGTTTCATACGCATCGTTACGCCTGATTGTACATAGTTCAAATTTTTAGCTGCGTGAGAAATATTGTTTTCCTTCGCAACTTCGTAAAATACAGTTAAATCTTTTATGTCCACGTATCATCCCTCCGAAAAGGTATCATTTTTTTTGATGGATTATATGATGAATCTTTATTTTATATGATATCAGAACTTTCATACAATGGAAGAGGATGGAGGGATTATTGTGTTAATGGAAGAAAGGATGAACAGTACTTATAAGTGGGTTATGTTAATTGTTGCGACGATTGCTCAAACAACAGCGACGCTAATAACGTATGGTGTCGGGGTTTTCGCTTTATTTTGGAAGGAAGAATATGCGCTTACGAATGTGGAGAATGGATTGTTAGTAAGTATTGTAAATGTTGGACCGTTATTTTGTATGCTTTTTGTCGGTCGGCTACTTGATCAATATAATGAAAAAATATTAATTTCTATCAGTTCATTTTTGCTAGGGAGTTCGCTTTTACTGACTAATATAGTAAGTGGATTTAATGGGTTATTATTTGTACTTTTATTAATAGGAATGTTTTATAGTGTTTCCCAGCCAGGAGGAAGTAAAGTGATTTTAAAATGGTTCCCAAAAGAAAATCGCGGATTAGCGATGGGAATAAGGCAAGCTGGTATACCGATTGGTGGCGCGTTAGCGGGAGTGTTAATCCCGTTTCTTACAGTACAATATAATATGACTTACGCGATAAATAGTATCGCATGCATTTGTATAATTGGAGGAGTATTATTTTTTGTGTTTTATAAAGAGCCATATGTTCAGGAGGAAGCGAGGAAAGGACATATTAAAATTTCCTTTTGGATGGAGCTAAAAGTAGTGATATGTAAAAAAGAGTTGTATCCAATTTATATAACGGGTATTTGCATGATTTCATTACAAATGGTGTTAGTTGGACACTTCATGAAATTTTTAGCAGGGGAACAATCGATTACATCTATTGTAGCCGGAACAGTATTTTCAGTTATGTTCTTTTCTGGAATGATTGGTCGTGTTGCATTAGCAACTATTAGTGATGTGTTTTATAAGGGGAATCGGCGTATACCTTTATTTATAGCTGTCTGCGCTTCTATCGGCTTGATTTTATTGTTAGTAATGAATATACATACAATAACGAGTGGAGTCTTGTATAGTGTAAGTGCATTGTTAGGATTCTTTTCAATTGGATGGTTTAGTCTTTTTATAGCCGAAGTTGCTGAATTGGCAAGTGAAGAATCTGTAGGAATAACAGTGAGTGTAGCACTTACATTAAATCAAATTGCTATTATTGTTGCACCTGTTTTATTTGGTTATATTGTGGATGAGAAAGGGTATGCGTATGCGTGGTTATGTATAGTAGTATTGTTAAGTATCTCAGCAGTCAGTTTATATAGAAAAAACAAAAAAATAAAAGAAAGTTAGCAATGTAAATTTTTTATGAAGAAAATATAAAGAAATGCCGAGTGAGCGACATTTCTTTTTTTATTTGTTGTATAATCAAAATATAAATGAGATTCATTTTCAATGAAGTTCATTGCCTCTTTTGAAATTGCCTGTAATTTTAGCCATAATGATTTGTTTTTCTTTATCGTTATTTGCATGATTTATTTTGTTTGAAAATTTTTAGTATCATTTCCTTTTAAAGTCATAATCTATTTTACTTAATATTAAATTATAACTATATTCTATTGTAGGATAATGAAACGTCATATCACCTAAACAATTGTCTCTATCTGTTTTTTTCATCTTAACAACTCCGTTTCTTATAGTGTGTAACAAATGTTACATAAGATGTTGAAATTATAGTAGGGTGCATCCGATTGTATGGTGGAAATTTTGCAAGAAAGAAATACAATAGAGAGTAGCCAAAAACTGAATATGAGAAAAAGGAATCTAGTTCATTTAGGTGAATAATAGGTAGTATTATAAAAAATTTGAAAATTAATAGATATAGAATAGAATGGATGCGCGTTAAGTGAAACTAGATAAAAGAGGGTTCCTATTATGTTAAAGAAATGGTTAATCGTTTTCTTTATTTTTGCTGTTTTTTCTGGAAGTGTCGTTGCACTCATACATGCAAGTAAAGGTAAGAAATATGATATAAAGGCATTTTCTAATTTGAATAATAAGCAAAAGGACGATATGCAAAAAGTTGATGCCAATGAGAAAAAGCACTATGAAGTTGTAGCTGGAAAACTAGATCAATATTTAAAAGATAAAGGATTTAATGGTAGTGTTCTTGTAGCTAGTAAAGACCATGTGATTTTACGAAAAGGTTATGGGTATGCAAATGTGAAAGATAAAGTATTCACAATGCCAAGAACGAAATATCGCATTGGTTCTATTACGAAAACAGTCGTTGCAATATCTATCATGCAACTAAAAGAAAAAGGAAAATTAAATATTGAAGACAATGTAAATAAGTATATTCCATCGTTTCCGGCAGATAAAAATATTACGTTACGAAATTTATTAACGCACACATCAGGGTTACCAGATCAAGGAAAAGGTAGGGTGGATGCGGCGTCACGTTTAAAGTTAGTAACGTGGATTGGTTCGCAAGCGTTACAATTTCCTGCAGGGACAGGATGGAAATATACAGACTATAATTATATGGTGCTTGCGTATATTGTAGAAAAAATTACGAATAAACCGCTCGCTGAATATGTGAAAGAAAATATTTTCACTCCTGTTGAAATGCATGAATCTGGAATGGGGGCAACTCTCCCAGAAGATATTTTTTTAGCAGAAGGTTATACGAGAAAAGATAATGAATTAATAGCTGCACCTCGCTTAAAAATGAACTGGTTGTATGGATGTGGTGAAATGTATACGACTGTTGAAGATATGAAAAGGCTAGATGAGGCTATTATGAATGGAAAACTGTTATCTAGACAAAGTGTATTAGATATGTTTACTGCATCACCTGCAAGAAAGTATGGATTTAGTTTCTATACGTATCCAGATTATTATCATAACCACGGGGTATTAGCAGGCTGGAATACTTTTAATAATTTTAACTGGGATAAAAGAACGTTTGTCATATTGTTCTCTAACGTCCAAAATGGTATGAATGATGCATTTAATCAAGAGTTTAGGAAAATGGCGAATGATTTAATAGAAGGAAAGGGAGCATGAAAGAGAAAGAGCCTCTAGCGAGAGGCTCTTCTTTTTTATAAAGTTGAAAACTCTTCAACAAGTTCACTAAAACGATTTAATGCACTTTCAATCGGTTCTGGCGTAGTTAAATCAACACCAGCTTTTTTCAATAAGTTTAATGGATAGTCTGAACTTCCGCCTTTAAGGAATTCAATATAGTGTTTTTGAGCATTTGGATCGCCGCTCAATAATTTATCGGCAATTTGGATTGCAGAAGCGAATCCAGTTGCGTATTTGTATACGTAAAATGGACGGTAGAAATGCGGTATTCTAGCCCACCCGTATTTTACTTCTTCGTCAAATACGAGGGAGTCGCCATTATACTCTCTGAACAAGTTTTCATAAACGTCGCTAAAGACTTGGGCATTTAATGGTTTACCTTGCTGCGCCATTTCATGCGTGATTTTTTCAAATTCAGCGAACATAATTTGTGTAAAGAAAGTGCCTTTAAATTTCTCAATGAAATGGTTTACTAAATGGTTACGTACATCAGCATCTTTTGCTTCTTTTAATAAATGATGAATTAATAGCACTTCATTTACTGTAGAAGCGACTTCTGCGACAAAAATAGTATAGTGTGCAGAAATTCTTGGTTGGTATCCGTGTGAGTAGTGCGTATGCATACCGTGCCCACATTCGTGAGTAAGAGTGAAAAGACTATTTAAATCATCATGATGATTTAAAAGAATGAATGGATGAACGCCGTATACACCAAAGTTATAAGCACCGGAACGTTTTCCTGGAGTTTCTCTCACGTCGATATAACGTTTATCTTTAAAGCTCTTTAATGTTTCAATATATTCTTCACCTAAAGGAGCTAGTGATTCAATCATGATGTCAAACGCTCTATCGTATGGAATGTCTTGTTTTACACCAGCTACTAAATCAACGCTCAAGTCGTACTGGCGTAGTTCATCTACATTTAATTTTTCTTTTCGAAGTTTATTATAAGTATGTAATGATTGAATGTTTTTTTTCGTTGTATCAATTAAGTTTTCATATACTGCTTTCGGAACCATATCGCCAAATAATGATTTCTCTAACGCCGATGGATAGTTTCTTAGCTTAGAAATAGTAACATTATTTTTAATAGCAGCAGATAAAGTAGAAGCGATAGAATTCTTTAATTGAACGTATGGTTTGTAATAAGCTTTATAGGCTTCTTTACGTTTCTCGCGATTCTCATCTTCTATTAACTTTGCATACATTCCGCGTGTTAAATTTACTTTTTCTCCATCATCATTTGTAATTTCTCCAAATAGTATATCTGCATTATTTAACATGCCGTATGTATGCTGAGGAGAGGAAAGTGCTTCACCCATTTGTGATAAAATCTCTTCTTGGTCCTTATTCAATACGTGTTTTTTATAACGGTATAATTCAAATAAGTCTTCTTTATAATATTGTAAGCCTTCTGCTTCTTCTATGTAAGAATGTAATGTGCCTTCATCTATGCTAAGTAAGAATGGAGAAAAGAAAGATTTAGCCGCACTTACTTTCACGTGTAATTGTGACACTTTATCGACAAGCGATTGGGCGTCAGTATCGCGCGTATCAAGATCAGATTGTAATCGTGCATAAGCAAACATTAAAGATATTATGCTAGATATTTCTTCACTCTTCGTTAAATAAGCTAATAAACTATTGCCATCGTGAATATTTCCATTAAACTCGTGTAATTCTTTCGTTAACACTTCAATTTTATGAAAATCGCTTTCCCAATCTTCAATTGTATGGTAGATATCCGTTAAATCCCATTTCTCTTTCTCATCTACTTGTAATCGATCTTTAAGTTCTGTCATAATCATTTCCTTTCTATACATGTAGTTATATTTCTATATAACTATGAAATACAACAAATTGCAAAAAATCCCTGCTGAAAATTGAAAAGCCTTGCTAAAATGGCAAGGCTTGAAAAATTATAATGTAATTCCGAATTTTGAATGTAAAAGATTTTTATATTGCACATCTGTAACGTTTTCTTTCGTTTTTTTACCGTTTTTCGCTATTGTCAGACTATCCTTTGTTAAAGATGCATGCCCATCTTCAGTTAGTTTTACAATAAGAGGTACTTTATTAAATGGTGAGCCATCATGTTCAACGATAATTTTTTGTGCGGTATTTGCTTTTTCTTCATCCACTTCTTCTATATAAAATGCATAGCCTAACGTCCAATCACCAGCAGAAGATTGATCCAAAAACTCATTATTTTTACGCATCTCTAACATATAGTTTCCCTTTTCGGTCATTTCTTTACGAATACGATAATCTCCTGTAACGGAGTGAATGACTTCACCTGAGAAAGGGACAGGTGCAAGAGGTAAGTATGATCCGAATCCTACTTCAATTAAATAAAGTTCATTATGATGTGTTAAAACGGTTGCGATATGACCAGAATCAACAGCCCATATGGAGTTTGCGGCGTTATATACTGTTCCTGAAACGAGATGAACATCAAATCCAGCATCTTTAAGGAAATAATACATAGTAGGATTGAGTTCATAACAAAGACCGCCACGATTGTTTACTAAAATTTTTTCTTTTAGATTTTCTTTTGATATTTCCTTAAAATTCTTTTCGAGAACATTTAAGTTTTCAAATGGGACAGTTTGTGCCATTGCGTACATAATGTTAGGTAAATCTTCAAATGAAACTTTGTCTTTTTCTTTTTCTTCAATATTTAATCTTGCAAAAAATTGCTTTTGAAAGTCGGTCATAGAAATCCCTCCGTTATGCTTTTATAGATAAATTGTAAACAATCTTGAATAAGATGTGAAATGAAAACTACGTTGAAGTATTGGTTGAATATTTGAAGTTAGACTAAAAAATAATATGGGAGAATGAGAGATTGCTACTTTACTAATTGTAGAACGAATATTATAATAATTCCGATAAACTATGCAAACGTTTTCTAAGGAGGAATGGTTTAAATATGTTAAAAAAAATAACAGTAGTCGGCTTGTCGGTTGTTTTGTTTTTACCTAGTATATATGGGGAGAGTAAAGCGTATGCAGATACGGTTAACAATGGAACGTTAATGCAGTATTTTGAGTGGTATGCTCCAAATGATGGGAATCATTGGAACCGCTTGCATTCGGATGCTGGAAATTTAGCTCAAAAAGGAATTACATCTGTCTGGATACCGCCTGCATATAAAGGAACTACGCAAAATGACGTAGGATATGGAGCATATGATTTATATGATTTAGGGGAATTCAATCAAAAAGAAACGGTACGAACAAAATATGGGACGAAAGCACAATTGAAATCTGCAATTGAAGCTTTACATAAGCAAAACATCGATGTATACGGTGATGTAGTTATGAATCATAAAGGTGGAGCAGATTATACTGAAACTGTAACAGCTGTTGAGGTAGACCGTAATAATCGAAACGTTGAGGTATCGGGTGATTATGAAATTAATGCATGGACAGGGTTTAACTTTCCAGGGCGCGGAGCTACTTATTCTAATTTCAAATGGAAATGGTATCATTTTGACGGAACGGATTGGGATGAAGGAAGGAAATTAAATCGAATTTATAAATTTAGAGGTATAGGTAAAGCATGGGACTGGGAAGTGTCTAGTGAGAATGGAAATTATGATTATTTGATGTATGCAGACCTTGATTTTGATCATCCAGATGTTGCGAATGAGATGAAAAATTGGGGGACGTGGTATGCGAATGAATTAAATTTAGATGGCTTTCGTTTAGATGCTGTTAAACATATTGATCATGAATATTTACGCGATTGGGTAAATCATGTCAGACAGCAAACGGGGAAAGAAATGTTTACGGTGGCTGAATATTGGCAAAATGATATCCAAACTTTAAATAATTATTTAGCGAAAGTCAATTATAATCAATCTGTATTTGATGCACCACTGCATTACAATTTTCATTATGCTTCAAAAGGAAATGGGAATTATGATATGAGAAATATTTTAAATGGAACAGTAATGCAAAATCATCCTGCACTCGCAGTTACTCTTGTTGAGAATCATGATTCGCAGCCTGGTCAGTCATTGGAATCTGTAGTCAGTCCGTGGTTTAAACCGTTGGCATATGCATTTATTTTAACTCGTGCAGAGGGCTATCCTTCAGTTTTCTATGGTGATTACTATGGGACAAACGGAAATAGTAGTTATGAAATTCCAGCGTTAAAAGATAAAATTGATCCGATTTTGACAGCACGAAAAAACTTTGCATATGGTACGCAGCGTGATTATTTAGACCATCCAGATGTGATTGGATGGACAAGAGAAGGTGATAGTGTACATGCTAATTCTGGTTTAGCGACATTAATCTCTGATGGACCGGGAGGATCAAAGTGGATGGATGTTGGAAAGAATAATGCAGGGGAAGTATGGCACGATATGACGGGTAATCAAACAAATACTGTAACAATTAATAAGGATGGATGGGGGCAGTTCCATGTAAGTGGAGGATCAGTTTCCATATATGTTCAGCGGTGAATTGTTAATAGAAAAGAAGAGGTAGACTGAAATATAAGTTTTCCTCTTCTTTTTATATTGTTATCATTCCTAAATCGTTATTTTAATAAATGAACTAGTCGACTTTTGAGACAACAAGGGATGCGTTGGAATAAATAATGTCACCCGTGGCTTCTCTTATTCGTACTCGAAGAACATCTCCTTGGTTTAAAGATAATAGATCAGTTCTGGCGGATGTAGCTCTTACCCCAGGACCACCACCAACTCGTGATTCAATTGCGAATTGAATTGAATCGTTTATTGTAAGATTTAATATACTAGACGAAATAGCTTGTATCACAAATACGATTGAAAAGGATACTGAGTATACACCAGTGGTATCAATTGTAATGGAGTTGTCTACTGGGTTTAGAGTAGTTCCACTAACAGGTCCTGGAAGGGTAAAATTAATATTTGTATTAACTACTACTGAAAAACCAATACCTACGTCAGTAGTTATTGTTCCAAATACGGGAAGAATCCCTAAACCGGTTGCTCCAGTGGGACCAGTAATTCCAATTCCAGTAGGTCCTGTACCCCCAGTGGGACCAGTAATTCCAATTCCAGTAGGTCCTGTAATCCCAGTGGGTCCTGTAACCCCAGTAGGACCAGTAATTCCAATTCCAGTAAAACCTGTCGCACCGGTAGGTCCGGTGATTCCAGTAGGTCCGGTAGGGAATGTAAATGGTGGAATTGGTGGTAGTGTGGGGCCGATTAAATTTGGTTCAAGAGCAGTTCCATGTAAAATAATATATTCTTCGCTCATATAGTAACCTCCTATGATTGCTTGTCATAATTATTAAATGTAGTAGAGAAAGTAAATGACATTCGCAATAGCGGAGGCACTTATTAAATTTTTTCGCAGTGAAATTAAAGAGGTTATTTTAAAGTTGGAGACAATAAAAACCGTACTGTGATTGCTATAGAATTAAATATTAGTATGTTTTTAACGGATTTTAATAGAGATTATATTTGCTTTACGATAAAATGATTATAGTGTAAAATTACACTATAAGTGTAAAATGATAACTGATAGTTTTTTTTATACTTATGATTATTAGAAGAAGTTCTTTATATAAATCGTAATTTAAAATCCATAAGGACATTTTTGTATAGGCAGTAGTAGTAAAAGGAGAGGCAATATGAAAAGAACAATAATGAAATGTAGCATAATGTTTAGTTTATTACTATTAACATCATGTGATATATTGGATGAAGAAATTGAACAAAAAGCACAAAGTTATACAAAATCGGAGCATGGTATTTCTGTGAAACTAGATCGAATTGAAATACCTAGTCAAGGTAAGGATTTTTTAGGACCAGATATACGAATAGCTTATGTACAGCAAGTAGATGAACCATATTTGCAATTTCAAATGTATTTCGATGGACGAACCTCTCCAAAGGTAAATAATGATAACTATAAAATAAAAAAAGAAGCGAATGATTTACGAGAAAGATTCAATACATATTATGAAGAAAAAGGGACTAATACTATACTTACTTTCGAGGAAATGCAAACAGGGGACACTGTTTTCGGTAAGGATGCAGAGAAAAAAATATCGAAGAAACATCCGAAGCATTATGTTACGGCGGTTTTCAGAAGTAATATCTTTTTGGATTTAGACAACCGGGCACATATGGAAACATTAGCGGAAGTTGCGAGAAATATTCAGGAATTCAATAAAACGATTGAAAATAGTAAGAGTTGTGTGGATGATATAACGGTTCAGCTACCCAATGCTAATAAGGACGTATTACAACATATTGCGGTAGATTATATAGTAACGGCTGAAGATGCGAAAACGACCCTTGAGAAAAAGGCTGATTATATGAAAGCTTTACAATCTGCAAGGAAATAGTCTGACACCTTTACTTCTTATAAAACATATAGTATGATGATTTCAGTAAATTAGATTTCAATGACTATAATATAAATTAATGAGAGGTGCTTTTTGTGAGTGCGGTAGGTACTAAATAGGAAAAATTTAATGAAATAAATCGGATAAGACCAGGGGATTTTTATGTATACCATACCCCTAATTTTGTCATGGATTTATTTCGATACCTATGAAGATACCTACAATACTTTATAAAGCGTGTAATAAGGGGATTTCCATCCGTTTTTATGGTTTATTTCCTCATATGTTATTACTCATGCCTTGTAAATGTAAAAGCTGCGGTATCCCCGCAGCTTTTTTGTATATATTTTTAATGTATAAAAATGGTAATTGAATAATGTAGAGCTCATTGGAATCTAATGAGTAGGTATCTTCATTGATGATAGAAATCAATCATAGTGAGGAGAAATAAAATGAATACGATGACTTTTGAAAAGTTACAATATAACGAATTAAAGGATATAGTAAAATCTTATTGTGTAAGTGGATTAGGTAAGGATTTATTAAATAAATTAGAGCCAAGTACGAGTATAAAAGTAGTGAGAAATCGTTTGAATGAAACAACTGAAGCGCGAGCTATATTAGATGCAGAAGGGCATGTTCCTTTCTTCGGGATTTCAAATATTGCTAGTACAATCCAAAAATTAGAAAAAGGGATGATTTTAGATCCAGAAGAATTAGTAAGTGTTTCAGACTTTTTACGTGGATGTAGAAAAATTAAAAAGTTTATGTTAGATAAAGAATTTTTTGCGCCAGTATTAGCTTCTTATGCAAATTCAATGACTGAATATAAAAGTATCGAAGAGGAAATTAATTTTTCAATAAAAGGCAATAGTATTGATGCAGCTGCGAGTAAAGAGTTAAAACGAATTCGAAATAACATTGATTCGGTAAATGGGAAAATAAAAGAACGTTTAACGAAGTTTTTAAATAGTAGTACAAATAAGAAGTATATTCAGGAATTCTTTATTAGTAAAAAAGATGACCGTTATACGATTCCAATTAAATCTTCTTATAAAAATCAAGTTGCCGGAAGTATTGTTGAAGCTTCTGCTAAAGGTTCTACTGTATTTATAGAACCGCATACAGTTACAAAGTTAAATGCGGAACTCGCAAGTTTGAAAGCAGAAGAAGCGATGGAAGAGTATCAAATTTTGGCAACTTTATCAGGAATGGTAGTAGAAAACATTTATCATATAAAAATTAATATGGAATTAATTAGTCAATATGATATGGTATTTGCGAAAGCGAAGTTTAGTAAATCAATCGATGGAATAGAGCCGAAGTTAAATGATCATGGCTACATTCATTTAGTAAATTGTAAGCATCCGCTTTTAAGTGGAAAAGTAGTACCGTTAAACTTTGAAATCGGTCAAAATTATCGTAGTTTAATTATTACAGGACCAAATGCGGGCGGGAAGACAATCGTATTAAAAACAATTGGGCTACTAACATTAGCAGCAATGTCAGGCTTGCATATTGCAGGAGATAAAGAAACAGAAATTGCTATTTTTGAAAATGTGTTTGTAGATATTGGTGATAATCAAAGTATCGAAAATGCACTCAGTACATTTTCATCACATATGAAAAATCTATCTGAGATTATGAGGATGTCAAATAATAATACGTTGCTATTATTTGATGAAATAGGAAGCGGGACTGAACCAAATGAGGGAGCAGCACTTGCAATTTCTATTTTAGAGGAGTTTTATCTTGCAGGATGTATTACAGTTGCGAGTACGCATTACGGTGAAATTAAACGCTTCTCAGAAATACACGATGATTTTATGAATGCAGCAATGCAATTTAATAGTGAGACATTAGAACCGCTTTATAAATTAGTAATCGGTAAATCAGGTGAAAGTAATGCACTTTGGATTGCAAATAAAATGAACGTAAGAGAACATGTACTGAAAAGAGCGAAAGAGTACATGGAAAATAAAGAATATGCCCTAGAAAAACTGAATGAAAGCAAAGTTAGAAAACCGAAAGTCGTGCAAGAAAAAAGAGAAAATCATTACGAGTATAAAATGGGCGATCGTGTAAATTTATTAGATTATGATGATTTTGGTATCATCTATAAGGAAATAGATAATTTTTATAACGTCGTTGTATATTATAACGGTGAATTTGTTGAAGTAAATGTAAAACGTATTACTTTAGAGGTAGCAGCAAAAGAATTATATCCAGAGGGATACGATTTAAATACACTATTTGTCGATTATAAAGAAAGAAAAATGCAACATGATATTGAGCGCGGATCGAAAAAAGCGCTTCGTAAAATCCAAAAAGAAATAAGAAAGAATAGGGGGTAATATAGAGTGGTAACGATTAGGCAAGAACAAAAAAGCGATTATAGAAAAACAGAAGAAGTTGTAAAAGAAGCATTTTTACATGAAGAGTATAGTGATAAAAAGGAACATGAACTTGTAAAGCGTATTAGAGAATGTGATGCGTTTGTTCCTGAGTTATCTATTGTTGCGGTAGATGAGGAAATAGTCGGTCACATTATGTTATCGAAAATTACGATAGAAAAAGATGGAGCTTCTGTAGATTCATTAGCGCTTGCGCCAGTATCAGTTGCTAGGGGCCATCAGAAAAAAGGAATTGGTGGAAAACTTATTGTAGCTGCGTTAGAAAAAGCGAAAGAACTTGGATACGGATCAGTAGTAGTATTAGGGCATCCAGAGTACTATCCGAAATTTGGTTTTAAGAAAGCAAGTGAGTGGAATATAAAAGCAACATTTGAAGTGCCTGAAGAGGTGTTTATGGTGGTGGAATTAAGGGAGAATGCTCTTGAAAGTGTAGAAGGAGTTGTACAATATTCGAGTGCTTTTGCTGAGTAGGAGTATCGGTTAAGAAATATAATCATAAAAGATGCTATCTTTTTGTATGGATATACAGAAAGGTAGCGTTTTTTATTAAGCGAAGCTACTTACATATATTTTGCTCAATGAATAATTGAGGTGTTAATATTGAGATAGAAATGTAAAGGGAGAGAAAAAAGAATGAAGAATCGAGAAACAGAGAGCAATGTCGTTACGTTATATGTTACAAGACATGGTAAAACAATATTAAATACGAACCATCGCGCGCAAGGTTGGGCAGACTCTCCGTTAGTGGAAAAAGGTGTGGAAGTTGCCACAAATTTAGGAACGGGATTAAAAGATATTCATTTTATGAATGCGTATAGTAGTGATAGCGGCCGAGCGATTGAAACTGCTAATTTAGTATTAAAATATAGTGAGCAGTCAAAATTGAAACTTGAGCAAAGAAAAAAATTACGAGAATTAAATTTTGGTATTTTTGAAGGTGAAAAACTTGATAATATGTGGGATGCGGTTGGAAAAGCTGCGGGTGTTGCATCACCAGAAGAACTTATGAAGTTTTCTATTCAAGAAGTTATTGATCTTATTAGAGCAGCAGACCCTACAAAACAGGCGGAAGATTGGGAATTATTTTCTACTCGTATAAAAGCAGAGATTGATAAAATTAGTGAAGAAGCAGCTAAAGATGGCGGCGGGAACGTTTTAGTTGTCGTTCATGGGCTTTTGATTACTACCTTAATAGAAATGCTAGACAGTAGTAAAACAAAACTTGGCGTGGAAAATGCTAGTGTGACAAAGATTGTATATCGAGATGGAGCATATACAGTCGAGTCGGTTGGAGATATGAGTTATGTTGCAAAAGGGAAAGAGAGTGTGGAAATATAATTATACCTCAAATAGAAATATGAAAAGGAAGTTAGAAAAATCTAGCTTCCTTTTCCCTTTTTAGTATACTATTTATAGATTTTAGTTTGAATGTTCTGATAAAAATACACCGTGATAATTATTGTGATGATATAGTAAGAGGTAGGTATTTAGTAGCATCTTAGGAACAAAGAATCGTCTTGTAATATATTGGATGGATAGTGGTATAGTCTTACATCTCGAAATTTAAGTAAGTTTACAAGAACTAAAACAAAGTAAGGAACGTGTGAATATGGATCGAATATATTTTGTGGACAATCCGTGGCCTAATGGTCATCGAATTGTTAATTTTAAGTGGAGTGCACATTTTAAATATGCAGAGGAAGAAGAGTTAAATGGTATAGCTGGTTTGTATTTTGATTTACATTTAGAGACTGCGGATTATGATGAGGAAGATTTGGATGAAGAAGACGAAGAAGATGAAGAAAACGAAGATGATTGGCATGCGAAGATTGTATGGAACAACTTCCATAGTTGCACCTTGTCATCAGAAGAATGGGATTTTAAAGGATTTCGTGTAGGAAGTGATGAGGTACCATTTGACTTGGATATGCTAAATGGGAAGGAATTTGCAATTGATTTTTTATCCGAAGATGAACAGAAGAACTTAGATTTAGAGTTAACGGCATTTGATGTTTATTTACTTGGACATGATGCGTCAGCCTTTCATGATATTAAGTTCACTAGATTAGAAGGGAAGACGTATCAAATTGAATGGAAAGGGAAATTGGCGCTTGCGTATATTGGAGACTATGAGTTCAAATATGATTTTCATACATTAATTTCCTCAACGTCATTTAGTGGAATTAATATTCCTAATGAAATAACTGATCATGAGGCATACGTTTTGTTAAAACGATTTGTTAGTAATCCAGTAATGTTTGAATTGCACCATGATAATGGCAATAGACGATTTGTATTTAAATAAAAATATATCGTTGCCTTTGCGAAACAACTGTATAATGTTTTCAATTTATTTAATTAATTTTTGAGTCGAAGAGTAAGTGATAATATAAAACCCTTTTTTTAGGTCATGGACGAGAAAGTCTAACGATATATAGGAGGGGGTTCTACTGTATATGAGGTTTTGGACATGAGTAAAAGTCAGACTGTGTTCGGCATAGTTAATAACTTTCGTGTCGGAAAATTCAAACGAAATGATATATATTATGTTATTTATGTTCAGTTCTAAGAGGAAAAGAATATTAACAATTATATGGAGAAGTGATTATGTTGATTAAATTAGTTCATTTTTTATTTGGAAAACCGTGTAAAAAAGGTGATTCGTTCCAAACTAAATTTCCACGTTTTATTTATTGGAATGCAGTTGTATTTTATTTTTTTGGAATGATATTCTTTGGGATTTTTTCTTTTATTGATACTGTATTTATTGAGTCGCTCATATTTGGAGGTTTGTTTTTTCCTTTAATATTTAGATTCGTTTATTTTATGAACTTAAAAATGAGCGGTCTAGAAAAAGAAGTATAGAAAGAATATAAATAACAGGGTTATTGGGAAGAAGCGAAAGTGAACATTAATAAAATGAAAAAAGGAAGCAAAGAAATAAAATCTTGCTTCCTTTTTAAATTGGAACGACTAAGGGATTAATAAAATTTTCCCTGTACTTTTTCTGCTCTCTAATAATTCATGAGCGCGAGCACCGTCTTGTAAAGAGAATGTAGTAGGACTTGTAATGTTTAATTTTCCAGTAGCGATCCAATCGAATAATTGAGTAGAGCGTTGCTTACGTTCTTCAAAGGTAGTAAGTATGTTCCAAAGGTCTCCGCCAGTTAAAGTTTTTGAAGTATCCATAAGCATACGTGGATCTACAGGCGCAGGATTACCGCCAGCCATTCCGAAAAATACGACAGTACCACCAACTTTAGTAGCGTTAAAACTTTCCTCAAGTGTAGAGCCTACTGATTCATATACAACATTTACTCCAGTGCCGTTTGTTATTTCAAGTACTTTTGAATGCCATTTTTCAGTATATAAAAATACGTGATCGGCACCAGTTAATGTGGCTACTTTTCCTTTTTCGTTTGATGAAGTTAGGCCGATTACTGTTCCACCCTGTAGTTTAATCATTTGAATAAGAAGTTGACCAACGCCGCCAGCGGCAGCATGTACTAAAGCTGTATCACCTTGATTTATTTGATAGCTATCTTTTGTTAAATAATGTGCTGTTAGACCTTGTAATAAGACAGAAGCAGCTGTTTCAAAAGAAATTGAATCTGGAAGAGGGATTACTTTTTCTGCTGGAACAGCAACTAATTCTGCATTTGCAAATGGGACATCAGCAAATGCAATACGGTCTCCAGAGTTGATAGTAGTAACGTCAGCTCCTACTTTTTCAACAATACCAGCCCCTTCATAACCTAAAATATAAGGCGGGTTTCCAGCGAGATGATAATAGCCGCGGCGTCTGTAAATATCAGCGAAGTTTAATCCGATTGCTTTCGTACGTACAAGAATTTCATTTGGGTTTATGATTGGATCATGTATTTCTTTATATTGTAGTACATATGGACTTCCAAACTGTTCGAAACAAAGTGCTTTCATATGGAATACCTCCATTTATATTGTTTGTAGATGCTCTTTATCATACAATACAAATATCAATAGACAAAGAGGATTATTTTGATGAGATCAATCGAAAATTTCGATTGAAAAGAGGGATGATAAATGGAGATAAAACAATTAATTACCTTTAAAATAGCCGCGGATACTTTGAACTTTACACAAACTGCGAAGAAATTAAACTTTGCTCAATCGAGCGTAACGGCGCAAATTAAAACGTTAGAAGCTGAGCTAGGTACGCCGTTATTTGAAAGATTAGGAAAACGTCTTTTCTTAACTGAAGCAGGGAGGAAGTTTCAATTATATGCTGATAAGATGATTGGACTTAGTAACGAAGCGAAAATGGCTGTGAAAGATGATGAAGAAATAGCTGGTACGTTAACGATTGGTGCACAAGAAAGTCAGTGTACATATAGGCTTCCATCTATATTAAAGAGATTTAAAGCACAATTTCCTCAAATAAAACTTATATTTAAACCAGCACATTCTAATAAAGATGCGAAGGAACAATTGATGGAGGGAAAAGTCGATCTTGCATTTATTTTGGATGAATGTAAAACAGAAGATGCTTTACATGTGGAGCCTCTTATGAAAGAAGAATTAAAAGTAGTAGCTGCTCCAGAGCATCATTTACTCCAGCAAACTTCCGTTTCTATAAAAGATTTAGAGAAGGAAACACTTTTATTAACAGAACTAGGGTGCTCATATCGGACTTTATTTGAGGAGTTATTTCGTGCGAAAGACATATATCCAGCAAATAAGATTGAGTTTGTTAGTGTCGAGGCAATTAAACAATGCGTCATTGCAGATTTAGGTGTTGCTGTGTTACCAGCTATAGTAGTAGAAAAAGATATGCGAGAAGGGGCGATAAAGGAGTTAGTTTTAAAAGAAACAATTCCTCCGATTTATACGCAAATCGCTTGGCATAAAGACAAATGGATGACAGTGCCACTGCAGCAATTTATTGATGTAACAAGAGAGTTTTTTACAACGGATTAAGTGGAGAAATATTTGTTTTCTATAAAAGAAAAAATAGCAATTTTGTATAAAGAACCGATGCTTGCATGTAACAAGTATCGGTTCTTTTATGTTTGAAATAAAGGATGCTATAAAATGTGTATTTCTCAACTTTTTTTCTTAAAAGGATAAGTAAATTTCTTCGTATATTCCAATAATCATAAGGGAATTTACAACATTTTTTTGTTTCTGTAAGATGCCTCTAGGAAGCATGAAAGGAGGGGCGTACATAGGGGATAGATTGTCTTTATCATACGTATTTATTTTGAGGGAGGAGATTGGAAATGTTTAAAAGGTTCATGAAAGTATGTGTGTTAAGTGTAGCGAGTGTAGGGGTATTATTTAGTTTTCAAGAAAGTACATTTGCAGCTACCGATCTTAGTAGTTATTATGACGGGAAAAATCCGGCTATAACGAAAGTGTATGGGGGTAGTGCAACATGTGATGCAGATGGATTTAATGCAAAGTCTACAGCGGTGTATGAAGGTAGCAAAAAAGTAGGAACAGTGTATTTACGTTACAGTAATAAATGTCATGCAGCATGGGCAAAGTTTGTTTTAGATCAACCAGCACCTGCTGTTTCGGGAGGAGTGTACGCGTACGCTGTTGTAAATAAATATAAAAATGGTGTATTCCAAAAATCAGTCACTTCAAATCAGGGGAATGGCACAATAAAAACAGGTCAAACGAGCACGTATACAGGAATGGTATTTGACTTAACTGCTGATTTCGGATACACAGCAGATGCTGAAGCGGTTACGTTTAATAATGGTTATGGGAAAACTGGACGTTATTAATAAAGGAGTGGAATTCTATGAAACTTTTAAAAAAAGTAAGTGCATGTCTTTGTCTGGCGTTGCTCGTTGTAACTAGTGTGTTTAGTACGACCAATAATAATAAAGCATATGCGGAAGACCATACGTATGATGGGAAAAGTCCGTATTACAATAGTTGTGATCAATCAGCAGTAACGAAAGAGAAGAAGTGGATTGATTCAAATTCTTATGTGGAATTAAAATTTAGCACGACGTGTAAGACAGCATGGGCAAAAGTTACTGTAACCCGCCCGGCAGTTTATAATAACGAAGCTGATGCAAGGATAGTCAGAAAAACCGATGGAAAAGCATATACTTGCGGGAGTGCTGGAGGGAATGGTGTTGTGAATAAAGGGCAAACATCATGCTATACGCCAATGGTATATGATTTAGATCCAAGAAAGGCGCAAGCGCAGGGGAAACATGCCATTCCAAATAGTGATGCATATAATTATGCTGAGACTATTTGGTATTGATGAGGATATAGAGATTGTAAGGTAGAATATTTTAAGAGCATGTTTTGATAGGTTTTCAAAACATGCTCGATTTTTTGGGAGTTTAGAAAAATCGAATTAAATAAGATCTGTATCAGGGGGAGTGTATCCAAGGTGACGAGCCATAGATACAATTTGTCCTTTATGATGAAACTCATGAGTCTCCGTATGAGTTAAAAGCCATAGTGGGGTTGTGCTCCAAGGTTCTTTTTGCCATTTCACTTCATTTGCTATATTTTCAAGCAAACGGTCATTGTATTCATCTAAAAAACGTTGTACAACCTCATCGACTAACTTAAACCTAGCACGAACTTTCTCGATATCTGCATGCTCAATTTCATAATCACTAGCGAATGAAAAATCTGCTCGTTTTTGCTTAAATGCGAATGATCCAAGCCAGTATCGGTAGCAATCGGCTACATGAAGATGCGTCTTTATTATGCTACCGCTTCCGAAATTCGGAATAGTGCTATGTAATTTTTCTAGTGGGATTTCTTCCAAAAATGAAAATAGAGTTTCTCTTGTAGAGCTAATAAGATTATATTGTTGTTTTAAAATATCTAACATGCAATTACACTCCTCTTTTATTTACTAAACCATTTGTGTAGTAAGTAATTCTATATTTATGAGGAGTGAACCTTTGTTATTATTTTTACTAAGCATATTAGATGTATTTTTTAATTGTTTCTGATAGATTATACAAGGTGAAACTTTAATAAGTTGAACACTCTTAGCTCATAATAAATTGTACATAAAAAAGGGGAGCGATAAAATGAATAGACTAGTTGGTTTAAAACAATTTGAAATAACGCGTGGGGAATTGCTTAAATTTATGGAGACGCTAGACGATAAAACTGTGGATACGCAGCCAGAAGGCTTTAACAATACAATTCGTTGGCATATTGGTCACGTGTTAACAGCAGCAGAAACTTTTATGTTTGGAAGAGAGTTTAAACAATTACCAACGGAATATCCAGGTATGTTTGGATATGGATCAAGACCATCTAAATGGACAACAGAAGGACCATCATTAGAAGTGTTAACGGCCCAATTAAAAGAACAAGCAAAACGTATTAACGAAATTCCAGCAGAAGCATTTGAAAACAAACTTCCAGATCCATTCCTAGGATTGGAAACAGTTGGTGAGCTTTACGGTATGATGCTTTATCATGAAGCAGATCATATTGGGCAAATGAAGGCGATGGAACGTATTATTAAGGCTCTTTAGTTTGAATTGCATATAACAAGAAAAATGACAGATGTATGGTTAAATAATATATATACAAAAAAGGTAGATAAATTATTATCTACCTTTTTTGTATAACTTCTTGAAGGATTAGGGGTTATCATCGTGATGCTGATGAAGAAGGAGAAAAAACTAATATATAGGGATAAAGAAATTTTATTATTTTTATGGTGTGATTATTAATTATAGTATTCCTAAATATGGAATATACGTATAATAAAAGAGAAGAACTAGAAATAGGGGTGAATACTATGATTACATTGGAACAAAAGTTGGAGCAATACACACATACATATGCACAGTTAAAGGAAGAACTAAAATGGAAAACGAGTGATTCTCGAACAGGAATGATGATTGCTGCTATGTATGCAAGCAGTGATAAATTATTTGATCTCGGACGTTTTTTAGAAATTAGTAGTTATATTAAGAATCAGGTAGGAATGTTTTCATACTTAAAGTCTTATCATCGCTTTGTGGTGGCCGCAACATTAGATATACACTTTACAGATTACAAGAAAGCTTTTCGAAACTTTTTAGATTTATATGAACAATTGGTCGCTGGTGGTTTTAGTCGGAGTATATTTACTTATCTTGCAGCAGCTGTGCTTTTAACAGAAGATAATGAACAGTATGGCACGCACATTCAGCGTTCGATGCAAGTATATAAACGAATGAAAGAGGATCATCTTTTTCTTACAGGTACAAATGATTATCCGCTCGCGGTTTTACTAGCAGGGCAATCAGAGCATGTAGAAGCACTTATGGACCGAGTGGAACGTCTTTATCAGAAACTAGCGGCAGCTGGTTTGCGTAAAGGGAATGATCTTCAATTTCTAAGTCATATTCTTTCACTAAAGAAGGATGTCCGTGAAGAAATGTTAGTTGCAACATGCACAAACATATGGAAGTTATTAAAGCGAGAAAAGGTAAAAGTGAAACAGATGCATTATCCCGCTATCGGGCTACTAGCGTTACTTGAGGATGGAGAAAAAGAGATTCATTCTATTAAAGCATTGATTGAAAAATTGCAGGGGGAGAAATTGTTCCGTTGGCATACAGATACCAATATTCTTATTGCTATTCAACTGTTTGTAAGTCAGAAAAGTGAGGAAAGTAAAGCTACCAACACAGGCTTACAAACAATGATAGAAGTCCTCATACAGGCACAACAGGCAGCTATGATGGCAACGATTGCCGCTTCATCTGTAGCAACCTCCTCCGCTAGTAGTAGTTCATAATGTGCAACTGCTTATGCACTTGTAAATTATGATGAATTTATAACTCTTTTGATGAGGGCGGTTTAAAAAATATTATTAAAAAAGGCACATCACTCTCTAATGAGTGATGTGCTAACTTTTTTACATAATCAGCATTATCTTTTCGACTCCTTCAAATGTTTAAGTTGTGTAACAATCATAATGCTAATAACAACCAGTAAAAACCATGAACTAATTTTGCTTAAGTGAACGAGATTCCATGCTTCCCGTTGATTTGGATATTGCCATGCTCCGAAAAATGTTGCGATGTTTTCTGCAATCCAAATAAAGAATCCGATAAGGAAAAAGGAGAGAACGAGCGGCATTTTATATGTAACATCTTGTAATGAAAACTCCACAAATGTCCGAAAGAAAACGATGAATAGAAGTAATGTTAATGCCCATCTAAAGTCATATAGAAAATGATGTGTGAAAAAATTGAAGTAAATCATTGCTCCTAGAGGTATTGCAAAAATAGCTTTCGGCCAATGGTACATTTGTAAATGCATTCTTCTCCACGCTTGGCATATGTAACTCGCGACACTTGCATACATAAACCCGCTGTAAAGTGGAACTCCAAACACTTTTGAATATGCCTCTTCCGGATAACTCCATGAACCGAAATGTACTTTATATATTTCTAGTAAAAGGCCGATGAGGTGGAAGACAGTAATTACTTTTAATTCGTCTTTCGTCTCAAGTCCAGTCTTATACATAAACAACTGCATAAGAAGACATACGATGAGTATGAAATCATAGCGATATAACCCTGGGATAGAAACGATTTTTGAAAGGGCTAGTGTTAAAAAAATGACGACTGGGAATAAGCAAGATAATGCTTGCTCGTAAGTGAAATGTAGTAGTTGTTTTATATAGAACATTGTGTCTCCTTCGATATTTTTTGTTAGAAAACTCAAAATAATGACTAAGTATACTACAATTTTAAAAATAAGCTAGTAGTCTATTTTGCGTGTATTTGTAAGTTTTGGAAGGGAATTGTAATAAGTATTTTAATATGTAACAAAGTAAAAAATAGTTTGCTATTTAAAAAAAGTGGGGATATAATATCTAAATGAAAATGATAATTATTATCAATATTAATTATAAATAAAAAATAATTATAAAAAACAACTGAATATAAAGGATGAAATGACACATGTTACATAAGTCTACTATACTTACTGGCAATAATCGCTGGATACATTTTAAGTTTATATGTTTCATGAGCTTAACAATTTTATGTTTAATTGGATCGATTTTTTTGGCCGTTGCATTCGGTGCAAAGGATATCCATTTGCAAACGGTGTGGACAGCGGTTTTTGATTACAATCCGAAATTAACGCAGCATCAAATCATTTACGAATTAAGGCTCCCAAGGGTAATTGGCGCAGCAGTTGTAGGAGCGGCTTTTGCGGTCGCTGGGGCTGTTATGCAAGGAGTAACACGAAATCCTTTAGCTGATGCAGGTGTGCTTGGCATAAATGCAGGTGCGATGTTTGTAGTAGCACTTAGTTTTGCCTTTTTCCCGCATATGCCGTATTCCTATTTGATGGTTGTTTCCTTTATTGGAGCAGTTTTAAGTACAGTACTCATTTTTATTATCGGATTAGCAACATCAGGCGGATTAACACCGATGAGGTTAACGATCGCTGGGGCAGTTATGGCAGCACTTTTACATTCGTTAAGTTCAGGTGTTGCAATTTATTATGACTTAAGTCAAGATTTAGCGTTTTGGTACGCTGGTGGTGTTGCAGGGGTTAAGTGGGAACACTTGAAATTTTTAGTTCCTATTATTCTTATAACGATTGTTTTTGCGACAGTGTTAGGGCGGTCTATTTCACTCATATCAATGGGGGATGATGTTGCTACGAATTTAGGAGTAAAAACGAACCGTACGAGAATACTAGGGATAATTACAGTAGTCATTCTTGCAGGCGTATCTGTTTCAGCTGTTGGCTCTATTGGATTTGTAGGACTCGTTATCCCGCACATTGCTAGAAAATTAGTTGGTGTTAATTATAGACTCATTATTCCTATGTCAGCATTTTTAGGAGCTATGTTATTAGTTTTAGCTGACTTAGGGGCAAGAACAGTAAATCCTCCTAAAGAACTTGCGATAGGAATTATGGTAGCTCTTGTTGGAGTTCCGTTCTTCCTCTATATAGCACGTAAAGTTGGGAGGGAACTATAAGTGAAGGATCTTTTGAACACAGATAAGAAGAGAGCTATTACTGTAACTACAATTTTCGGTTGTGTTGGTATCGCTGTCATTTTAATTAGTTTAAATACAGGAACATTGAGTATAGCGCCACTTAAAGTAATTCAAACGCTTTTCGGTTATGGTGATTTTGAAAGTGCAACCGTGCTATACGATTATCGTATGCCAAGAATTATAATCACAATGTTAGCTGGTATTGGCCTTGGAGTTTCCGGTGCGATTTTGCAAGGGTTATCACGTAATGCACTTGCAGATCCTGGTATTCTTGGACTGCATGCAGGTGCATCTTTTGGGCTAATTCTATTCGTTACTTTCTTTCATTCTATTAATGAGAATGCATCGATTTTAATACCGTTATTTACATTTGGCGGGGGAGTGTTAGCTGCATTTTTAATTATTTTACTTGCGAGTGATCGATCAAAAGGTTTACTTCCCATTAGACTTATTCTCGTTGGTATTGCTGTTTCAGCTGGATTTAGTGCGATTTCGTTATTTTTCTCTCTCAAGTTAAATGATGAGACGTATATATTCGCTTCTAAATGGCTCGTTGGTAACGTGTGGGGAAGGGATTGGATTCATGTTCTAGCATTATTACCTTGGATTTTCATACTAACCCCGTATGCGTGGCTAAAATCTAAAACATTAAATGCACTGTCATTAGGTGATAGTGTAGCAGCAGGACTTGGTGTTTCTGTTCAAAAAGAACGGTTGCTACTTTTAGCTACAGCGGTTGGATTATCGTGCGCAAGTGTATCGATGGCAGGAGGGATTGGTTTTATCGGTTTAGTTGCCCCGCATATCGCAAGAAAGTTAGTAGGCACTACCTATCAACATTTCCTTCCGCTAGCTGGCATTATCGGCATGATTATTTTAGTACTAGCAGATACGATAGGTCGTTCTATATTTGAGCCAAACTCTATTCCAGCTGGTGTAGTAGTGGCGGCTTTAGGAGCACCTTATTTTCTTTATTTACTTACAAAAACAAAATAAATACTTCAAAGAGGAGAGCATATGAAAAAGAAACTTACTATTTTATTTAGCATTATGTGTATTTTTGTATTAGCAGCATGCGGTCAAACGAAATCTAATGAAGAGGCAACGAAAAAAACGGAAAAAAGTAATGATCCAAAAATCGCTTCTATGTCTATTCACTTAACGAATAATTTACTTGCATTAGGAATTACACCAGTAGGTTCTGTAATTGGTGGAGATTTAAAAGATTTCTTACCGCACGCAAAAGAACAGCTGAAAGATACGAAGAAACTTGGTGTTGTAACAGATCCGAATATGGAAGCATTACTTCAGTTAAAACCATCTGAAATTTATGTGGATGAAAAATACGCTGGCAAAGATTTAGCGAAATACGAAAAAATTGCAAAAACACATTCTTTCAATTTAGATGAAGGTACGTGGAGAGACCATTTAAAACAAGTTGGTAAACTTGTAAACCGTGAGAAAGAAGCGGATAAATATATTCAAGATTACGAAGAGCAATCAAAACGAGTAAAAAGTTTAATAGATAAAGAGTTAGGTAATAACAAAAAAGTAATGGCAATTCGTGTTACTGCAAAAGAATTAAGAGTATTTAGCACGAAAAGACCGATGGGACCAATTTTATTCCAAGACTTAGGATTACAACCTGCAAATGGTGTAGAGAAAATCGATGGAAACCGTCCTTTCGAAGTCATTTCACAAGAAGTATTACCTGACTTTGATGCAGATGCGATTTTCGTTGTTGTAAACAGAGACGATAAGGCAAAAGCTGCATTTAAGCAACTTCAAGAAACACCAATTTGGCAAGACTTAAAAGCTGTTAAAGGCAAGCACGTATACATTATCAATGACCAACCATGGCTTGACTATTCTGCTTTAGGTAACAAAATGGCAATGGATGAAGCGGAGAAAATGTTTACGAAATAATAGAGTTTTGCTATTAGGAAAGGCCCTCTGAATTTGGAGGGCCTTTTTGTTATTGTTAGAATAAATAAAAAATTATACAATGAATTTAATTTAATGTAGAGGAGATGTGCCAATGTCAGCGCTTATTGTAAGTATCCCGTTTATAAAACAGTTTATGGAACAAGGGGATAAATAGACTAAAATAAGTGTCCCCGTTATTAAAAAAGGGGGAATTTGAAATGACGATGAATCTTTTTCAAAATAAAACTGTTAAATTATCCGCTATTAGAGAATCAGATGCTAAAGTAATGGCTATGTGGCAAGAAGATAGTGAGTATTTAAGAAATGTCGATACAGATGTAGCGTTTCCACAATCGTTACAAGAAATAGTAAGTGATGGGCTATTAAAGGGACGGAGATCGAATAGTGTATCTTTCATGTTGAGGACAGTTCAAGATGATCGCTTAATTGGTTTTGTGGCAATTCATGGCATAGAGTGGAATAACAGAACGGGTTTATTAGCCATTGGTATAGGAGATGCAAATGATAGAGGGAAGGGATATGGAAGAGAAGCAATCCATCTTATCTTAAAATATGCTTTCTATGAATTGAATTTACACCGCGTTGGTCTTGATGTTATTTCTTATAATAAAGCTGCTATTGAGTTGTATAAAAAGATGGGTTTTCAGATAGAAGGCTGTATGAGAGAAGCAGTGCAAAGAGATGGGAAGTGTTTTGATCGTATCATTATGGGGATATTGCGGGATGAATGGATAGAGCTGCAAGGTTAGAAAGTACATTCTAAATTATATATGTAGTATGCAGGAGATATAATGATAATTGGCGAAAATTTACAGTGTACTGATTGAATTTATCCCGCGTTAACGGGCAGTAAAACTCCCACCTTAAAATTCAGTTGGAGCAAAGAAGTTAGGTGGGAGTCGGGCTGTCCGTAAACGTCCGATTGGTTCAACTAATAATCAGTGGGGGATGAACAAAACCCCCACTGATTAAAGTTTCACTTTATAAGGAGCTATGCAAAATGAATTTAGAAAAAGCAAAACCAGTAAATGAAGAGGTCGCTGAATTAAAAGAGCTAATTAAAGAATTGCACGGAAGTGTACATCAACTTCAAAGTGAAGTGCAGCAACTAAGGCACGAAAGACCGGTTGTTGAAGTGCGAAAGGGTGTTCAACTATCACCAGCAATCATTGGACAAATTGGTGGTATGATTTTAGGTGGGTTAGCAATTATAGGTATATTTTGGTGATAAAAAAGGTATGCAGTTTAACGCTGCATACCTTTTTTAGTGTCGTTATTTGTCGGTAAGTCGATATTCTCTGTCGAACCGTCGATATATTTAGAAAATCGTTGATATATTTTAAAAACCGTCGATATAATTTCACACACCATAACATTTACATTAAATAACGTAAATATATATAAGCGTGTGATAACAATAATGCAATAATTGTTAACGGAAAACCAATTTTTAAGAAGTCCATATAAGAGAAAGCATGTCCTTCACGTTTCGCAATACCAGCAACGACTACGTTTGCTGATGCTCCAATCAATGTTCCGTTTCCTCCTAAGCAAGCTCCAAGTGATAACGCCCACCATAGTACTTCGATTTGCGGGGAATCGACAGATAGTCCGAGCCCTGTAGCTAAATCTTGAATAAGCGGGATCATCGTTGCGACAAATGGGATGTTGTCAATTGTTGCAGATGCGATGCCAGATACCCATAAAATAAGTACCGCAGCGAAACCGATATCGCCATTTGTTACGTCGAGTACTTCTTTTGCGAGTGAAGAAATAAGCCCAATATCAATTAACCCGCCAACGAGAACGAATAGTCCGGCGAAGAAGAAAATGGTTACCCATTCAACGTGAGCAAATACATCTTCAATATCATGTTCTTTTACTCCGATTAGCATAAGAAGTGTAGCGCCTGTCATTGCAATTACCGCAGCGTCTACATGAATAATGGAATGAAATACAAAGCCTAAAATAGTTAGTCCTAAAATCGAAATGGATTTTAAAAGGAGGCTTTGATCTTTAATATAATCTTTTTCGTTTAATTCCATTAATATTTTAATTTGTTCAGTTGTTGTTTTTAGTTTGTTGCGATACAGGAAGTAAATAATGCCAAGTGTAACGATAGAAATAATAATTACGATTGGAGCTAAGTTTAGTAAAAAGGCATTAAAATCTAAATGCTTATTTGCCGATCCGATCATTATGTTAGGTGGATCACCGATTAATGTTGCTGTTCCGCCTATATTTGAAAAAAGCACTTCTGAAATCAAATAAGGAACAGGGTTTACTTTTAAAATACGTGTAATGGATAGTGTAACAGGTACGATTAGTAAAACGGTTGTTACATTGTCCAAAAATGCTGATCCGACAGCAGTTAATAAGGATAGTAATAATAAAATGCGGATTGGTTTTCCGCCAGCTGCCTTCGCTGCTTTAATGGCCACAAATTCAAATACGCCCGATTGGCTCGTAATATGTACGAGAATCATCATCCCAATTAAAAGGGTGATCGTTTCCCATTGAATATGTGATGTGAAAGCAGTATGTAAGTCTACAATTCCAAAAATAATCATAATAGCAGCACCGAATAGTGCAATTACAGCACGATTCAATTTCTCAGAAATAATAAATCCGTACGTGACTAAAAATACGGCAATTGCAAAATAATATTGCCAATTTGCTACTTCATGTGCTGATTGTTCCAATCATGTCACCTTCTTTAAAGTATGTATTCAATTGTCGAAATGTATCTCGCTATATGAATACGGGATAAAATATATTGTAGCAAATTCAAAAAAGAAAGAAAACTATTTAACAAAGTGAAGGAAAAAATGTGTTTTTTACATATGATATAAAAAAATAAAGAAACACAGTGCAAATTATTAGGAAAAGTGAGAGTTGTCCTCTAATATAGAGATAGCAATTTACATTATTTTTGCGTAAAATGGTTTAAAGAGGTGAATTCCGATGGAAATAGTAAAAGATAGTTCTCTTATTCAAAATGAAATTGAACGTTTTGTAAATAAAGATGTATATATTCATTTAGAAACGACGAACGGAGCGTATGCGTCACACTTTAATGAAAAGATGATGACAGTTGGGGCATTCATTCGAAATGCAATTATTCGCTTTGAGCGCGGAAAAATAACTGGAACAAACCCATACCGAGTTGGTTTGAAAATGGATCATGGCTGGGTATATGCTGAAGGTATTACGCACTGGGAAGTAGACGATAAAGAACGTTTATTACTAGCAGGGCATGATAATCAAGGCCGCTTAGCAGTTGCGCTTGAGTTAAGCTTAACGCCATTTAAGTAAGAAGGAGGGAAACTTATGGAGAGACATGTACTTGTTGTATTTCCGCATCCAGATGATGAAGCATTTGCTGCGGGAGGAACAATTCGCTTATTAACAGATCAAGGAGTACCTGTAACGTATGCATGCGGTACTTTAGGACAAATGGGACGTAACATGGGGAAAAACGTGTTCGCTAACCGTGAAACGATTCCAAATATCCGTAAAAAAGAATTGAAAGATGCATGTGAAGCGATGGGGATTCAAGATTTAAGAATGCTTGGTTTCCATGATAAAACGTTAGAATTTGAAGATGTTGATTTCGTTGCTGATAAAATTGAAGCGATCATCCAAGAAGTAAATCCATCTCGAATTATTACATTTTATCCAGAGCACGGCGTACATCCAGATCATGATGCATTTGGCCGCGCTGTAGTTCGCGCCGTATCACGTATGCCAAAAGAAGAACGTCCAGTCATTCATGCAGTTGCAATTACGAAAAATCGTGAAGCAGTACTCGGGGAGCCCGATGTTGTAAATAATATTAGCGAAGTATTTGAACATAAATTAGCTGCACTAGGTGCGCACCGTTCACAAACAGAAGCAATGCTTGAAGAAACACACGCGAAAATCAAAAACAAAGATGCAGCAACATTAAAATGGCTGCAACTGGAACAATTTTGGACTTATAAATGGGAGTAGGCTAGAAGGGAACCTTCTAGTAGCTCTTACATAGAAAAAAGCACCGTCATTTGTGACGGTGCTTTTTTTGTTGAAGGCTATATATTTCTTAGAGATATGCTTCAAAGTTTTAAAATTAATGTGCAGTATAGCCTCCATCAACAAGAAGTGTTGTACCATTAATAAAACTAGCATCATCACTTGCTAAAAATAAGACAGCTTTTGCTACTTCTTCTGGTGTTCCAAGTCTGCCTTGTGGATGAAGTGAAGCTAAATATTCTTTCTGTTGAGGATTAACACTACTAAGTAAAGGGGTGTCAATATAGCCAGGGCAGACCGCGTTAATACGTATTCCATATTTAGCGTAGGCAGTACATAAATTTTGAGTTAATAGTTTCACACCACCTTTTGCAGATGAGTATGCTGTTGGGGTAGGTAATGAAACAAAACTATGAATCGAACCAGCATTAACGATGACACCGCCTGTATCTTGTTTAAGAAATTGTTCAATCGAATATTTATCAGAAAGGAATACCCCAGACAAGTTAATATCAATGGTTCTTTTCCATTTTTCGTAGGATAATTCGTTTGCCGGTGCATCATCAGCAACGCCGGCATTGGCATACATAATATCTAATTTACCGTATGTACTTACTGTCTCATGGATTAGCTGTTTAATATCTGCCTCTTTTGTTACATCGGTTTTAATAAATAACGTATTATATCCATGTGCATTCAATTCATCTGATAGATCTTTTCCACGTTCAGAAAAGTCAGCAATAACTACTTTTGCACCTTCTTTGATAAAAAGACGAACAGTAGATTCGCCAATTCCACTTGCACCACCAGTTATGATCGCTACTTTGTCTTTTAATTTCATATAAACCTCTCCATTCATCAATGAATTTAAGTCGAATTTTTTTAATTTGGTTATATTACCATTAACCTTAAATAGTAAGTAGATAGAAGAAAAAGCTTGCGTTTACTTAATTGTGAGAGTGCTATTTTTTTTATTGTAATTTTTATACAGTGATGGACGAAAATATTAATTAGGTCAACTTTATCATTAGATTGAATGTTCGGTAAAGTATTCTCGAATAGGGTGAGTGCTGAAGCTAAACTACTGATCTACATAGATATAACGAGGGAGATTTACATATAGTTGCTCTTTGTATTTTATTAATTAACAAATTTTTAAACTTGCTGATGATGTAGTGGAATTAAATAAGTCGGTTATTTTCAGGTTGAATCAGAACTAAAAACAACAAAAATAAATCGTTGAATAATAATTATTTATTGAAAAACGATAAATAACATGTTAATATCAAATTGGAAATTAGTAAGAGAGGTGTTTTTTATAAAATGTAAAACGAATGTTATGTACTAAAAAAGAAATTGATAGAAATTAGGAAAGTTATATATTTTAATAGCAAAAAAAGAAAAGGGAGTAGAGCATGATTAATAAAACAGTAAAGAAAGTTATCTTGATTGCAGGTGGTTTGTATATTACATATTTAGTAGGTGTAGCCATATTAGCGGAATCTATACCATATCCTACATCTCAACAACTTAAAGAAGCCGAAAAAGTAGTTGAACGTTATGTAGGTGAAAATAATGGAGTGGAAATGATAAATACATCTAGCAGCTTCACGGCTGAGATGTTCGATCGTTCAATTCATATTGAAGGGAATTCAAAAGAGAATCCGGAACAAGTATTTCGAATGGATTTAGATCAAGTTTCTAGTGAAAGTGAAAAGATAACCGAAAAATCGATAAATAAAATTTGTAAATCAAATGATGCAGGAAAGAAATTTACGTGTGCTGATGCTGAATAACTAAAGGTAGGAATGTGTAGCTGCATAGTAACGATTGATAACTACTATTCAAGTTAAATAGGAAAAAGCCTCGCAGGGGGGCGAGGCTTTAAACAGGGTATTAAAAATTATCGATTCATTAAGAATAATTTCTTTTGAATAAACTAATTTTAGCATGATAACTCATATATATGTGTTACGAATTTATGAACGAAAAACCAATGATAATAATTTATGTATAATCTGCATCATTACATAAAGTTCGAGTGGAATAGAGAGTATGCTTTTGTAAGGTGTAATAAAGATATAGTCTGCCTACGGAAATAGGTGGGCTATTTTTTATAAAGAAAAGATAACTTGAGGTAAAGCCCTTGTTAAGAAATAGGGTAAAAACAAGATTTTTTAAGGAGAGATAAGGACGTTCAACAGATAAAGATATCGTATTTGAAACACGTGATTATTCGTGGATTAAGTTCTATTTTTGATAAAAAATCTTTAAAAGGCCTTACAGTCCCTAAAATTGATATTTAGTAATGATCTGTAAGAAACATATATTTTGAATTAATTAATAGAATGATATATATTTATATTGATTTAATGGTTTTAGATTGTTAAAAATGGGGAAATCGATATGAAGGTTAAATTTGCCGTAATAAAAGATGAGAACTTTGATTGTAGTTTATTGGAAACAAAATTATTGAAAACTTTTAAAGAAGTAGATTGTGAAGCAGATATTGTAAAGGTTGAGGCTGAAATTTTTGAAAACAATGATATACAAACGCATTTATCACAAATAACCATTCATGTTACTGGAAAAAATATTGGATATAGATCCGTTTCAGCTAGTATATTTATTGTTCTAGAGAGCTTATCAATACAGCTATTTCGTATTCATATTAGTATACTTTAAGCAGTTCAAAAAGTGGCTTCTTCAGAAAATCATACTGATTATATTGAGTTGTAAATATGAAAACAATAGAAATTATTGTAGGTGCTCCCGAATGTTGGATTGCACCTTGTTTGTTGTTAAATAAACAAGGGGTTCCTTTTCAAATTTTAATTTATCTTAATCGCATATTATCTTAACGCTGAAATTGACAGTCTCAAGGCTGAGCAAAAAGAAATGATGAGAGACATTCGAAATTTAGAAACGCGTATCACTATTAATGAGAAAGACATAGCAACAATCAATAAGCAATTAGAAAAAATAAGTACAAACACAACTTAGATTTTGCGGATTAATATTAGTGCGATAGTAATGTCAAAAAGGGATGATTTAATCTTGTGAAATAGGACGATATAAAAGAAAGTGGGGAGCTCCCTCTTTCTTTTATATCAATGAGAAGCTATAAATTTTCCGTTTCTTTTTCATCTGCATACTTTTCCTCTAAAGAAATTAATAGAGTAATTAACCCAATTACTACGATAATTAATGTAATTATAAAAGATTTAGAAAGAGAGAAAGGACCTTCAATTAAAAGTGGTAAAAACTTGAATGAAAGTATACTAGCTATTAAGGAAATTACTAAAATACTAAAAAGGGATATATTTTTATTTTTTATAGATGCTTGTAGAAAATCTTTAATAAAGCCTGTAGCGACAAATATAGTTAGTATGATAAGAGAAATAAAATAATGTGTTACATTTGTCATACTAATAGTAGGATCGTCTATTATGTAGGCAAGTAATTTAGATAATAATATACCACCAAACAATAGAATGATAAAAGCGAGTAATTCTGTTGATATATAAGTGCTGAAACTATCTTTCTTTTTAAAGATCTTGTAGCTTAGAGTAGCCTGGATCATTTGAATGACAAATAAAGCGATAATCCATACATAATATACAATTGGTAATTCTCCTGAGAATAGAGAGATTAGGAAGTTTATTACTGTCCTTAAAATTTCAATCATTACGAAAGTCCTCCTGTTTGTAAGCTTTACGACTTTAAAATGTGCTAGTTTATTGTTAAATAATTAGGTGTACAATTCCAAACTATTTCTAATTATTCCATAAAAAGGTGGTTGTATCAAGTTATCTCTTTAATAAATCTGCCAAGGCCGAGTACTAGAAAAAGAAACGCAATATGTAATATAATTGAAAAAGTATATTTTAAAATCAATGTTAATATTACCCTCCTATAAGTATTAACATACGTAATTGAGGTGTTTTCTTTGTTGTTTTATGAGCGAATTTCTATAATGGCCCCTCCTGTTCCGTAGCTAAGGAAAGTCTTTTTATTTCTGAGATTTTCAAAGTTATAGGAGGGTATGAAAAATGAAAAAAGTCTCAGTACCATCACTTTTGTTAATGATTATTCTTGTCGCGTTTCCGCAAATTAGTGAAACGATATATACACCGTCTTTACCTGACATTTCAAAGGCGTTACATGTAAGTAATAATGAGGTGCAGTTCACGCTAAGTGTGTATTTCGCTGGATTTGCTTTAGGTGTATTTTTTATTGGATGGTTATCAGATATAATTGGTCGTCGTCCGGCGATGTTATTTGGAATTGTCGTATATGGTGTAGGTAGTTTCTTATGCTTTATTGCAAATTCCATTGAAGTTTTATTGGTAAGTCGTTTTATTCAAGCGTTTGGAGCAAGTGCAGGATCAGTTGTAACGCAAACGATTCTTCGTGAAAGTGTAGAAGGGCATAAGAGGCATGTTATGTTTGCTCAAATCTCGGCAGTTATTGCTTTTACACCAGCGATAGGACCGTTAATTGGTGGCTTTCTTGATCAAATGTTTGGATTTAAAATAGTATTTTTAAGTTTAGTAGTTATGAGTATCGGGATTTTTCTGTATACGTTTGTTTCTCTTCCGGAAACAAAAACGAGTGCAGTAACGGATAAAATAAATGTCTTTTCAGTATGGAAGAGGTTAATTACAAATCCAAAAGTAGTAACATATGGGCTATTAATTGGGGGAGCAAATGGTGTTTTATTTAGCTATTATGCAGAAGCGCCGTTTATCTTTATTGAATACTTTCAGTTATCGCCTAGTATGTATGGATTTTTAGGGATTGTTGTTGCGTCTGCTTCTATTATTGGAGCGAAAGTTTCAAAACGTTTACTTGCTACTTATAAACCAGAGAAAATTATATATATCGGTTGTCTTGTAATGGTAGTTGGAGCAGTCGCTTTATCTATTATTACTTCAGTTGGATCAAATCCAAACATAATATATATGATTGGATTTTTAGTAGCGATGTTTATATTGCTATTAGGAATTGGAGTAGCATTACCTAACTGTTTAAGTTTAGCATTAATAGATTTTCAAGATGTCATTGGTACAGCGGGTGCATTGTTTAGCCTAGGGTACTATGTAATTGTAACAATAACAATTTGGGGAATGAGTCAATTTCATACGGGCTCGTTACTGGTGATGCCACTTTATTTTCTAGTTATAGTAGTTGTCATGATGGTGTTTACTAAAGTGTTTGTTTTAGGTAAACAAACTTCAAAAACGATTTAAATATGAAATGGTAAAAGAGTCTCATTTTTTTATGAGACTCTTTTATATTTTATTCCGCAATTTTGAGGTAGCAAGATTCCTGCCTCAAAATTGGGCTGGAATGAAGCAGTTAGTAGTGTATTAATATATTAAATTTCTGATTGGTATATGAATGGAACGAGTAGGAATTTACGTTATCAACTATAAAGATTGAAGTACATGCGGTCTGAAACCGAGGAAGAAATGCTCTCGTCAATTATTTATATTGTCATAACATTCATACCGGAATCATATTGAATAGATGTATTTTATTGTTAATTTAGTTAAAAATTAATCATACTTATGTATAATAATTTATTGAAAAAATAATTGAATTTTTCAGATTAATGAATTAATATAAGGTAAGTAATTTTAAGATTTATAGAATAATGGAAGATGAAAGGTTTTGAGAATTTTATAAGAAGCAACAAAACGATTTTAGGATAGCTTTAAAGCTAGTGTAAAATGACGTTTGCTTCATCATTTTCAGGGCCGAAAGGAATTAGGAGAAAGCATCTTGTTTTAAAATGCGGCTATGAATCATCTAAGAGGGGGAAGTGAAGTGGCAAACAAAGAATTGAAAAGAGGTTTAGAAGCACGTCATATTCAAATGATTGCTTTAGGCGGAACAATTGGTGTTGGTTTGTTTATGGGGTCAGCCAGCACGATTAAATGGACAGGTCCGTCAGTTATGCTTGCGTATGCAATTGCAGGTATTTTTATCTTCTTCATCATGCGTGCCATGGGAGAAATGTTGTATATGGAGCCAAGTACAGGTTCATTTGCGACATTCGGTCATAAGTATATTCATCCGCTAGCTGGTTACATGACAGCGTGGAGTAACTGGTTCCAGTGGGTCATCGTTGGGATGTCAGAGATTATCGCGGTTGGAGCGTATATGCAATATTGGTTCCCAGATTTACCAGCATGGATACCAGGTGTAATCGCAATGGTTATTCTTGGCGCAGCTAACTTAATTTCTGTTAAGTCATTTGGTGAATTTGAATTTTGGTTTGCGATGATTAAAATAGTTACGATTCTATTAATGATTATTGCGGGATTTGGACTTATTTTCTTTGGAATTGGTAACGGCGGAGAAGCGATTGGCATATCAAATCTTTGGTCAAATGGCGGTTTCTTTACAGGTGGTTTTTCTGGATTCTTCTTTGCATTATCACTTGTAGTTGGAGCGTATCAAGGTGTGGAATTAATCGGTATTACTGCTGGTGAAGCGAAAGATCCGAAGAAGACACTTACAAGAGCGATTCAAAGTACAATTTGGCGTATTTTAATTTTCTATATTGGTGCTATTTTCGTTATTGTAACTGTGTATCCGTGGGATCAATTAAGTACAATTGGTAGCCCGTTCGTAGCGACTTTTGCGAAAGTTGGTATTACGGCTGCGGCTGGACTTATTAACTTCGTTGTTATTACAGCAGCAATGTCTGGTTGTAATAGTGGTATTTATAGTGCTGGACGTATGCTGTATACGTTAGGTGTAAATGGACAAGCACCGAAATATTTCAAGAAACTTTCTGGAAATGGTGTACCATTATTCGGTACAGTCGGTGTAATTATCGGTTTAGCGGTTGGTGTAGTTCTAAGTTATATTGCACCAAAAAACTTATTCGTATATGTATATAGTGCGAGTGTACTTCCTGGTATGGTACCGTGGTTCGTTATATTAATTAGTCAAATTAATTTTAGAAAAGAAAAAGGGGCAGAGATGAAAGATCATCCGTTCAAGATGCCATTTGCTCCTGTTACAAACTATTTGACGATTGCCTTTTTAATTATGGTATTAATCGGAATGTGGTTTAACGATGATACTCGTATTTCATTAGTTGTAGGTATTATTTTCTTAGCTATCGTTACAATTAGTTTCTATGCTTTCGGAATAGGGAAGCGTGCTCCGTTAGACATACAAAAAGATAATGAAATTTCAAGTAAATAAAGATAGTGAAAAGTCCGATTTCTCATTTAGAAATCGGACTTTTTGTTATTAAAACTTTTCTAAAACGATTTTCCCAATGGTGCGCCCACTTTCAAGTAGTGTATGTGCTTTCTTTAAGTTTTCAGCGTTAATTGGTGTGAATGTTTCATTTAAAGTAGTCTTTAAAACGCCTTCATCCAATAGTTCGCTTACTTTATTTAATAGTTCGTGCTGCGTAATCATATCGCCAGTTTCATACATCGCTTTTGTGAACATAAATTCCCAAACGAGTGTAGCACTTTTACTTTTTAAAATACCCATTTCAAGAGGGTGTTCATTTTCTACGATAGAGCAAATTTTTCCTTGTGGTTTAATAAGCTCACAAATTGCTTGCCAATGTTGATCTGTATTATTTAAGCAGAAAATATAATCTACATCTTTTAGCCCGAACTCTACTATTTGTTCTTGTAAAGGTTGGTGATGGTTAATAATATAATCAGCACCGAATGTTTCAACCCAGTGTATCGTTTCATTGCGGGATGCAGTTGTGATTACATTCAATCCAGCCCATTTCGCCAGTTGTATGGCAATTGAACCGACACCACCAGCTCCGCCGATAATTAAAATGTTTTTAAATGTATTTGTATCTTTCTTATTATAATCAATGCCTAAACGTTCGAATAAACCTTCCCAAGCCGTAATAGCTGTTAAAGGAATTGCTGCAGATTCAGCATCATTTAACGTTTTTGGTTTTTTACCAACAATTCTTTCATCAACTAAATGGTATTCACTATATGTACCTTGTCTCGTAATACTACCGGCGTAAAACACTTCGTCGCCTTCTTTAAATAACGTACAACCTTCGCCAGTTTGCACAACAACACCACTCGCATCCCAGCCAAGTATTTTCGCTACCTCTTCTTTTTTATCTTTCGGAGAGCGAACTTTTGTATCAACTGGATTAACGGAAATAGCATTAACTTTTATGAGTAAATCTCTTCCGGTGGCAACAGGCTTTTCAACTTCCATATCAATTAAACTGTTTTCATCTTCAATAGGTAAGTATTCATGTAAACCAATTGCTTTCATTTGTATTCCCTCCATTAAAGTAAGAGTTTTTCTCTTTTATTATAGTAGGTAAAGTGTCATTATGTAAAAAAGTTAAGTCCTTTCCATTTTGTAAAAGGCCTGTTTCAGCCTCATATAGAACTTTGTAACTGGGGAGGACTAGCCATCGTTTGATTTTATAAGCATTGAATGAAAGGTATACTTATTTTTCCAGTGTACCTTGCAATGAACAATACCGAGTGTTATATTATACTTGTAGTTACTTATTATAAAACAGTACTGAATAATAAACAGTAGTGGATGTCAATTAGAATAGGGTGAATGAATATTGAATGTACAATTTAAAAAAGGAGTTTTAGAACTTTGTGTTCTTGTCTTACTGGATAAGCAAGACCGTTATGGATATGAATTAGTTAGAAATATTTCCAATCAAATTGAAATATCAGAAGGGTCTGTTTATCCTCTACTTCGTAGATTAACTAAAGAAGAATATTTTACAACGTATTTACAGGAGTCTTCAGAAGGGCCTTCAAGGAAGTATTATGCACTGACAGATAAAGGTAGAACGTATTTGTACCAACTATTGGAGGAATGGAATGAGTTCTCACAAGGTGTCAATCAATTAATAAAAGAAGGTGTACGTAATGACGAAAAATAAATTTTTACAACAATTAAATGCATCTCTAAAAAGATTATCTGAAAAAGAGCGTGCAGATATTTTAAAAGATTATGAAGAACATTTTACTTTCGGATTAGAGGAAGGAAAAAGTGAAGAAGAAATTGTAGCTTCATTAGGTTCTCCAGCTCAAATCGCCAAAGAGTTATTAGCAGATTATCATATTGAGAAAGTAACAACAAGTGCAACAACAGGAAATGTTTTTCGTGCAATTTGGGCAGTAATTGGATTAGGTTTTTTCAATTTGTTAATCGTACTTGGACCTGCAATTACATTAGCGGCATTGATTTTTTCAGGTTGGGTTCTAGGTATCTCATTTTTAGGTGCACCATTACTTGTTTTAGTTGATACTATTATACATCCAAATACATTCTTGTTATTTAATCTTTTCGTTTCTTTAGCACTTTGTGGACTTGGATATTTCATTGTTATTGCTATGTTATTTTTAACGAAGCTATCAAAGAATGGATTTGTTCGTTATTTAAAGTTCAATATAGCACTAGTAAAAGGTGGTTTGAAGCATGATAAATAAAAAGAGTCTTTCAATCATTGCAGGTATTATTTTCATTATTGGCATTATCGGAAGTTTATTCACTTATCGTTCAATTGCTGCAGTACCAATTTCAGAAGAAAAGGTCATTAATAATAATGTGTCAAGCGTCATTATCGATACGAATAACGTTCGTGTTAACATCAACCCTACAACAGATAGTAACGTGAAAGTAAAATTAGATGGCGAGGTTAATCCAAACGTAAAAAAAACATTAGCTACGGATGAGAAAGATTCAACGCTTCTCATTTCTTATAAAGAAAAACAACAGAGCTGGTTCAATTTTAATATTTCTGAAGTATTGGCGCCATTAACATTAAATGTGTATCTACCTGAAAAACAATATGATTCATTAAAAGTTTCTAATAGTAATGGTTTCGTTTCTATAAAAAAATTACACACAACGTATTTGAATGCCAATACAAACAATGGACGTGTTGAATTAAAAGAAATCAATTCGCCAAAAATTATCGCGGAAACAAATAATGGAATTATGGGATTTAAAGATATAATAGCGCAAAATATTCATGTGAAGTCGAATAATGGGAGAATTATGCTAGAGCATGTTGAAGGTGAAATAGAGGGACAGTCTAAGAATGGAAGCCTTACCCTTAAAACAAATGAACTGGATCGAAATCTCAATTTCACGACTCACAATGGAAAAATCAATATTGAAACTGAAAAAGAACCAACAAATGTTCAATTTAATGTTTCTGTCCACAATGGCAGCGCGAATATCCTGGATAAATATAACGGAAATACGATTATTGGAAAGGGAGAAAATGTAATTAAATTAAACACACGTAACGGAAATATTGCAGTGAAAAAACAATAGCATATTACCTTTTATAATCTCAGCTCGCCACACATAAAGAGCAATAATAAATAAAAAAAGAACCGACTCCTTTTCTCAACATGTAGGTAGTCGTTTTTTTTATATGTAACATTCGGTTAAGTGTGTATCCTTTGTATATTTCAAAATACAAACAGTTGTTTTATTACTCTCGATTCTTAGGAAAATAACGAATAGTAATTAACAATGTAAGAAGAATTTGTGAATGACTCAAAAATAATCGTTGAAACAATGAAAGAAGAGAAGGAGTTTTTTTCTAACAGGAGAAATTTTTTACTGTGTACTTTATCCCAAATTAAATGTAAAGGTGGATACATAATGACAGTAAAGAAGCTTTATTTCCTTCCAGCTGGTCGGTGTATGTTAGATCATTCTTCTGTGAATAGTACACTCACACCGGGAAATTTATTGAATTTACCTGTATGGTGTTATCTTTTAGAGACAGAAGAGGGACCTATTTTAGTAGATACAGGTATGCCAGAAAGTGCAGTTAATAATGAAAACTTGTTTGAAGGGACATTTGCAGAAGGGCAGATTTTACCGGAAATGACTGAAGAAGATAGAATCGTCAATATTTTAAAACGTGTAGGGTATAAGCCGGAAGACCTTCTATATATTATTAATTCTCACTTGCATTTTGATCATGCAGGAGGAAACGGTGCTTTTACAAATACACCAATCATTGTGCAACGAGCGGAATATGAGGCAGCACTTCATAGAGAAGAATATATGAAAGAATGTATATTAACGCATTTGAACTACAAAATTATTGAAGGGGATTATGAAGTTATACCAGGTGTTCGGTTATTGTATACACCTGGTCATTCTCCAGGGCATCAGTCATTATTAATTGAGACGGAAAAATCCGGTCCTGTATTATTAACGATTGATGCATCTTATACGAAAGAAAATTTTGAAGATGAAGTGCCGTTTGCGGGATTTGATTCGGAATTAGCTTTATCTTCAATTAAGCGTTTAAAAGAAGTTGAGATGAAAGAGAAGCCGATTGTTTTCTTTGGACATGATATAGAACAGGAAAAGGGATGTAAAGTGTTCCCAGAATATATATAGTGGAAAAAGTCATGAGCTTACGTGCTCATGACTTTTTCGTTTAAATAATTTTTTTAAATAAGTTATAAACTTTTTTTGAACTATCTTTATTCAATTGATAATACGTAAGGGTTATATCATCAGGAGTATCTTGCTGAGCAATCATCACTTCGTTACTGTCATGATCAACTACCCATATGAAATATTTTTTATAAGTCCCATCCTCGAAAGTAATCCACATATCACAATCTATTAAATCTGATCCTTCTTCATCTAATGTTAATTTTCCTTTTTTTGCGGTATCCATACTATTAATAAACGTTTTTAATTCATCTGTTCTTGTGAGGAAGACATCCTTTTTTGTTTTAAGTGACTCGACATGTATATCTTTGATTTCCTGCTTTCCTAAAAAGACAGGAGGCTCATTTGGATCTCTTTGCGTTGAAATGATAGTCACTTTCTTTTTCGGTTTGTTTGCAGTATAACGATCTTGAATAGATTTTCCAGAGTTTACAAACCATACGATTCCACAAATAATCAATGTGCTACAAAGCAGTAAAATGATTTTCTTAATAGAATATTCTCCTCTCTATTACTTCGTATGAAGAGCTTTTCTATTAATATATGATAGGTAAGCGTAAAGTATTATAGTTGAACGTGGCTATTCTTAACAGTTTTAAGGGGACGATCAACGAGTAAATTGTAAGTAAGCCCGACTAATACGAAAACACCGCCGATAATCTTTCCAGTTGAGAGTTCATTTGTCAGGAAGAAATCAATGATAGTCCCTGCAAATAATTGTCCGATAAAGATGAGTAGCGTTAAATAAAATGCTGATATTTTAGGAGTAATATAGTTCGACAATGAAATAACGATAACGCCTACTAATCCGCCTAAATATACAGCGATAGGTATGGATTGTAACGTATGCATTGGAATATATAATGAATCTGAACTAAAAATTAAAAATAACATAGAGAAAAATAAGCCAGTAATATAATTGAAAAAAGTTCCTTCCCAATTGCCAATTTTCTTTGCTAAATTCGCGTTAATAATTCTAGCAACAACGATAGAAACACCAGCTAAAATAGCGATGGTAATATATAACATTTTCTTGCCCCCATTAATAAATTGTCATGATTATAATTCCAGAAGAGATGAAACATAATCCAATTAGCTTTTTCTTTTCAAACTTTGCAACTTTCATTCCTAATAAGCCGAAATGATCAATAACGATGGAAGCGATGGATTGGCCGAGTAAACTTAATGCAATCGTAATAGAGGCACCAAGGACGGAGAAACTTATATTATTAAACAGAACAGTGAATACTCCAATCGCCCCAGCGCTATATAAAAAAAGTGGAATACTTTTATCAAAATGGATTTTATTTTTGTTTATGATTAAAATGAAAATAACTGCAATTAAACCGACAAGATGAATGACAACGCTTGCTGTATACTTGCCAATTAACTCAGATAAAATCCCATTCAATGGGAGCATAACGGCGATGAGCACACCAATAAAGACAGAAAGAAAGTTATACAATGTAATATCCCCTTTATATTTCATATTTGTAATGACTGTATCATGCTGAAATTGTGTATTACTATGACATATGTCATAGTGGAAGAAGAAAATTTTGATTACAATGGGGATGAGTTGTAAAGGTGGGGGATTATGAAGAAAGTATGTAATTCTATTAAATTAGCAGAGTATATGAAACAAAATAATATTGACTCCTTTTTTAGTAATGATATGAATCCGTATATGGAATTAATATTTTTTAAAAAGAATGAGTTTATTTGTAGAGAAAATGAAGAGATAGATTATTTATATTTTTTTGTTGAAGGAAAAGCGAAAGCGTTTAATACATTAAGTAACGGGAAATCTGTATTATTATGTTTTTATGACAGTTTGCAGTTACTTGGAGATGTGGAGTTAATTCATTCACAAAGGATCACTTCAAATGTACAAGTAATGGCAGATTCATATTGTGTTGCTTTACCATTAGGAAAAGTGAGAAACCAGCTATTTCACGATGCGAAATTTTTAAGATGTATTTGCGGATCGTTAGCACATAAATTAAACCGACTTTCAAAAAATAGTACAATTAATTTACTATATCCACTTGAAAATAGACTTGCGAGTTACATGTTAGCAGCAGGAGAACGAGCAGTACAGCACGGAAATAGAATTGTATTTAGTGGGAATTTAACGGAAACAGCGGAATTGTTAGGGACGAGTTATCGGCACTTATTACGTACATTAAATATTTTTTGTGATAAAGAGATTATAAAGAAAAACAATGGTTGCTTTGAAGTAGTGAATGTGGATGTTTTGAGGGAATTGGCGGCAGATGTTTATAAGTAGGAGAGGATTATAAATGATTACACCTATATTTAGAATTTTTGATATTGAAAAAGCAACGCTATTTTATTTGGATTTTTTAGGATTTAAAATGGATTGGGAACATCGGTATGAGGAGCATATGCCATTATATATACAAATTTCGTTACATGATGCTGTGATACATTTATCAGAACATCATGGTGATGCCTCACCAGGTGGTGCGATTCGGATCAAAATAGATGATGTAAAGGATTATCATTCTGTATTATTAAGTAAAGAACATGCTTATTCGAAGCTTGATATAGAAGAAACACCTTGGGGTACAATTGAATTAACTGTGATTGATCCGTTTTCAAATAGAATCGTATTTTATGAGGAGAGGGTTTAGAAATATTTTATCAAAATAGGGGGTTAAAATGAAGGGGAGTTTACTTGATGGTAAACTGCTCTTTTTATTTTGAATACATATTGAATGATATAAAAATAAAATGTTATTATTATGGAAACGTATGAATACATGAACAAGTATTCATATGTTTAAGAGGAGGAGGGATTAGAGTGAAAGATCTAATTATTATTGGGGCGGGTCAAGCTGGATTAACAATGGGATACTACTTGAAGCAAGAAGGATATAATTTTTTACTACTCGAGGCAGGAAACCGAGTTGGTGATTCATGGAGAAATCGATATGATTCTTTGCAGCTTTTTACCCCAAGGTCTTACAGTAGCTTGCCAGGTATGGCGTTAATAGGTGAAAAAAATGAATTTCCATATAAAGATGAAATTGCAACTTATTTAGAAGAATATGCAAGGCACTTTCAATTACCGGTCCAAGTGCAAACCAAAGTTTTTAAAATAAATAAAGAAAGAGATATATTTGAATTACATACTCCTACAGAAATTCTACAAACGAAAAAAGTTATTATCGCAACAGGTGGTTTTCAGCAACCATTTATTCCCTCAGTTTCAGCAAATCTATCATCACATGTTTTTCAAATACATTCATCACAATATAAATCATCATCACAAATTCCTAAGGGGAAAGTACTAGTAGTAGGTGGCGGGAATTCAGGAATGCAAATTGCAGTAGAACTTGCACAAACTCATGAAGTTACAATGTCTATTAGTCATCCTTTAACGTTTTTACCGTTACATATTTTTAGAAAAAGCATTTTTAGTTGGTTAAAAAAATTGGGTTTATTGTACGCTGAAGTAAATACAAAGAGGGGAAAATGGTTTCAGAAGAGAAAAGATCCCATTTTTGGTTTTGAAGGTAAGGAACTCATTCGTAATGGAGCAATTAAACTAGAGGGAAAAGTGGTTAGTGCATCAGAAAATGGCATTATGTTTCAAAATGGTGGTACGTATAGCGGAGGAAGCATTATATGGTCAACTGGTTTTATTCAGAACTATAAATGGATTGAAATAGAAAAGGCAGTGAATGAGAAAGGATTTCCTAATCATGTAAGAGGTATAAGTCCAGTAAAAGGGTTGTATTATATCGGTTTGCCGTGGCAATCTCAAAGGGGCTCTGCACTTATTTGTGGTGTAGGAAAGGATGCAGCTTATTTACTTTCCGAAATCAAAAAAATAGATCAGTAGCAGCGACTACTGATCATCCATATGTACATGAATTAGGAGAGGTCAAACATTTATTAACTTTATTATAATTGATTTTCATAAGAATAAAAACTGAAAATTCTAATTTTATGTTGAGAAAGTTTTTTGTATCGAAATATATAAAAGAATAGGGATTTTTAGTAAAAGGAAATATGATATTTATATTTTAATAAATTGTGATATAGTTTATAAAGAGCAGATTACATAAAATGTTATTTTATTACATATAAAGGGAGGGGGATGATTGTGAAGTTTGATGATCAACGCCTACTAGGAATCCGATTAGGTTCGATGCTCGTAACAGAGGAAAATCAATATTTAGTAATTAAGAAAAAAAATCATTATGCATTATTGAACATACATACTCTAGAATGCACTCATGTTGAAGTGCAGCTAGAACATATTGAAGAAATGTTGCGGGAAGATTTCCAAGAAAGTATAAAAGAAATTATTGCACCAGAACATATAAAAATTGTTGCGAAAAATGTTATATAGAGAAAGAAGCTGGAAGAACAGCTTCTTTCTTTTTTATTATAAGGATAACGTTTTTATAACATCACCAATAATCCCTTCCATTTGATGAACACCTAAGTCAGCGTTCGTCATTATAACGGCACCATTACCTCGGTATGGATAGCATAATTATACATTGAAATCCCACGCCCCATCCAAGTGAATAAATTTGTAAGTCCTCATCCGAATCATCTAGAAAAACACCTAATCCAGTCCATTTTGAGCAACCTTGAGGAGAAATCATGTCTTGTACTGTTTTTTGAGAAAGTTTTAGTTTTCCCTTTCCTTGTAAGGAATGAATGATTTCAATTACTAAAGTTGATAAGTCAGTTGGTGTTGTCCAAATGCCTGAAGCAGCTGCGAATAGATAAAATGGATACTTCTCATTTGTAACGGTGCCATCTTTATTATGTCCACAAGAGAATGTATCTAATTTATTTATATTTTTAGTAGAGAATACGGTACTATTCTTCAGTTGCAATGGCTGAAAGATATATTTTTCAAGTAAAAGATTGAATGTTTTTCCAGTTATATCTTCAAGTAGTAGTTCAATAATACAAAAGTTTGCATCAGAGTAGTGAAATTCACTTTCTGGTTCATAATTCAGGTCTATAGGTACTGGGCAATATGATGTTTTACCGGCAAGGAGTTCTGACATGTTTGGTCGCCCTTGTGCAAGTGTATAATTCTCAAAACTATTAGGAGGATCAATAATTCCAGATTGGTGACTTAATAAATTTCGCAACGTGATTTTTTTCTGTGAGGTAAGTAGATTGGTAGGTGTGTTCCAAGATGTGAGTCTATCATTTATGTCTTCATCTAAATGCACGATTTCTTGATCTGACAACGTCAGTACAAGCATTGTAGTGGAGAATTTACTAATTGAACAAGAATTGAATATAGAATTCATAGTGACAGTTCTATTTGTTCCAGCTTCAAGTGTTCCAAAAGCAATCGCTTCGTCTAGTTTGCCGTCACGTATAACGGCAAGACTTAACTCTGCAACGGAATATTGGCTCATTTTCTCGTATATATTGTTACTTTTTAAGTTCATAGTGACTCCTTCCTTCAAAAAAGACAGAATGTTAGTTCTATTATACAGTAGTAAATAGAGAGAATGAGAGAAAAAGAAAAAACTTCATCTTTTATCGATGAAGTTTTTAAGTTAATCCGAAGTGAATGTTTTAAGAAATTTGTCTCGGTACATGTACATTAACCATGAGATTGTTAGTAAGGAAATAATGACTTCTTTATTTTTAATTGGCTCATTGAAAATAAGCCAACCAACTATATCAAATAATAAATGTAGTGCAATTGAAAGAACTACAAATTGTAGTAATGTCTTAAAAAATCTTTTCATAAAGTGTCCCCTTAAAATATAAGGTTTTATCAACAGTGTTGTATATTACTATTATACATTAAATGTGTCATGTGGTAAAATTTACATAAGTTAGTGAAATAAAACAAATGAAAGCTAATGAGGAGGAATAGTCATGGAATTTTGGATGATCATACCGATAGCGATCTTTGGGTTTATTTATATCGTTGAAAAATTAAATAAAATTGAAAAGAAAACGGATGCACGTTTAAAGCGGATGGAAGATAGATTACAGCTAATTACGAAAGAAATGGGAATTGTAGATAGAGAACCCGAAATTAATAAAGAGTTGCGCCAGCTTATGGAAGAAGGAAAAACAGTTACAGCAGTTAAGAGAGTAAGAGAAGCATTTGGGTTTTCATTGTTAGAAGCGAAGCAATATGTTGATAAATTATAAAAAGATCATCCATTTGGGTGATCTTTTTTACTGAATCGTACATGTATTTATTTTTACATACAATGGATTTGTTGAAATAAGAAATTGTGGGAATATAAAAGCGAGGAGAAACAAGTTTCTCCTCGCTTTCTTCTAGCTATATTTAAATGCAAAGCTGTCGATTACACCTGCATACGTTACTGAGATTTTAATTCCAAGTATACAAATACCAGTACCGTCATAATTGCTATAACAACGTAAGTAGCATCAAGCATGATAAGTGTCTTTAAAGTTTCAGTCATCCTAATTCACCCCTGGTATAAAAATCATAAAGATAACAATGTACATGAAATTTCTTAAGTAGTTTCTATATAAATATATCATATAAATAATGTAAACAATGTTAAGATAATGTAAATGTATTGTAAATAAAGAGCTTTCCCATAAAATCGGTAATCAAAAAATAGCTAGTTGGTAATAGTTCTCTAAATCTATTAACTAGCTATTTGAAAGTACCAACAAAGATGTACATTTTTCAGTAATGTTTTTAGAGTCAATAAAAATATTATGTCAACAATATGAACTGTCACAAATTTTTATATATTATTGTGATTGATATCACATCCTTTTATTTCACCGGGTATTATGCTTAGTTTGTAAGCAATGATTGGGAGAGGGTGGGATGATATGTTTTGTTATCAATGTGAGCAAACCCCAACAGGCGGATGTAAAATAATAGGTGTTTGCGGAAAGAATGAAACAATTGCAAGTTTACAAGATACAATTGTGTTTGGGTTAAAAGGAATTGCAGCTTATCGTACGCATGCTGCTCAGCTAGGGTATACGGATGCATTTGTAGATGCTACAACGCAAGAAGCACTATATATGACATTAACAAATTCAAACTTTAATGAACAAGAACATATTGATATGGTTATGAAAGTAGGGAAATCAGCTTTACGAGTAATGGAGTTGTTGGATGAGGCACATACGAATCACTTTGGCGTTCCAGAGCCTGTTCAAATTACACAAAACCATGTAGAAGGTAAGGCAATTGTAGTTACTGGTCATAATTTATTTGCATTAGAAGAACTATTAAAGCAAACAGAAGGAAAAGACATTAATATTTATACGCATTCTGAAATGCTGCCAGCACACGGTTATCCGCAGCTGAAAAAATATAAACATTTAAAAGGGAATATTGGGAAGGCATGGTATGATCAACGACGTCTTTTCGAAAAATTTACAGGTGCTATATTAGCGACAACGAATTGTGTTATGCCAATTAAAGGATCATACTCTGATCGATTCTTTTCATATGATATTGCAGGTTTAGAGGGTGTACAAAAAATTGAAAATGATGATTTTGAACCATTGATTCAAAAAGCGCTAGAACTCCCAGAAGTACATATGGAGTCGGATGAGCAGTTAGTAACAGGGTTTCATCATAATACAGTATTATCATTAGCTCCGGAAATTATTAATGCAGTAAAAGAAGGAAAGATTAAGCGATTCTTTGTCATCGCAGGTTGTGATGCACCAGGAAAAGGCGGAGAATATTATCGTGAATTAGCAACGTCACTTCCGCCAGAAACAGTTATTTTAACAACTTCTTGCGGGAAATTCCGCTTTAATGATGTGAGTTATGGTGTTGTACCTGGTACAGAGATTCCGCGTTACATTGACTTAGGGCAATGCAATAATTCAATTTCTACAGTGAAAATAGCGGCTGCTTTAGCAGATGCTTTCCAATGTGAAGTGAATGAATTGCCAGTTAGTATTGTCTTATCATGGTTTGAACAAAAAGCGATTGCCATTTTACTTGGACTATTTAGTCTTGGTATTCAAGATATTCGTATCGGTCCAAAGGCGCCTGAATTTATTTCACCTGGCGTGCTTGATGTATTACAAGAAACATTCGGTTTAAAACTAATTACAACTGCAGCAGAAGATATGGATATGATGTTATCGTAACGAAAAAATGTTTTTATTTAATTATGGCTGTATAAATCATTTGTATGTGCGTGAGTAAACGTACATACAAATGATTTATCTTATTAATAAAAGGAAGCTGCTATATCTATAAAATTTATGATTTTATAAGGCTTTTAAAGGGTCCCACCACATGCTCATCAACTTAAGATTTGTAAGTATCCCCAAAATGAAATTTCCACATGAATATATATAATTTCACCTCTTTTTCATTTGAATTGAAAATATTGAAAAAAGCCCAACTCATTTTGATTACACTTTTCAACATGTAGGGCTTTTTTTACTGTAACAAAAAGTTGGGGTACAGACGCATACCCATCAACCTTTTATTATAAAGTAACCTCTGAACGTATTATATTATTGTTTTTTCTTGCCAGACATAAAAATGATATATTTGTCTTGTTGATAATTGGTAAACAATATTATAAAATGTTTATGTATATGCAAACTTATTTTATTTTCGTTTGGTTTTATTGGATATGCAGGAAAAGTTAATGATAATAAAATAATGGGTATATCACCTGCGAAAAGAGTGGAACTAATACGGAAAGGATGCGTTTGTTAAAAAATTAAAAAAGTAAGCATTGTTAGCTCTTGAAGAAAAATGAATAAAAAAGTTACAAGCATATGGAGAATAGGTGTATATAAAAAAGTCCTAAAGGGGGACGGAATTATGAAACAAAGAAAGTATTTGGTAACACCTCAAGATCGAATGAATTATGTATTAGGTCTTTATTCTGCAGATCAACAAATTAATGCAGTTCTTTATTTTTCTGTAGGTATATCAAAGGAAATACTTGAAGAATCAGTAAGGATAACGTTACAATTGCAGCCAGTTTTGAACAGCCGGTTTGTAGAAAATGATATTCCTTACTGGGAGGAACATTCATCTGGCACTAAATCACCCATTTTCTTTTTTGCAGAAGGAAATAATCAAGAACTTGAAATAATGGCAATGGATTTTATTAAGGAACCTGGTGATCGTATTGATGGGCCTATGGTTCAAACAAAATTATTACGAGGCACTACAATAGATATGTTAGTTGTGAAATTATCTCATCTATGTTCAGATGGTACAGGAGTCAAGGAATATATTAATTTACTTGGAACAATTTATACTCAACTTTCCTTGGGACGATCTAAGAATCAAATTATAAAGGAATTTGGTGAGGAAAATGAGAGTTTTCGAGATCAATCACATGTATTCAAATATGCTGGAATATCGGACATAAAAAGTGCGTATCGTCCTAACCAAGAACAACAGGCATCGTTATGGTCTTTTCCATCTAAACCTAATAAAAATAAATTCCCCCAAATGTCCGTACGACGGTTGAGCCATGAGCAAACTCTACGTCTAACCCAATGGGCAAAAGGACAACAGGCTACTTTGAATGATGTAATCATGGCTGCATACTTCCGAGCTTTATCACATTTCACTGTGTATGCAGAACCTCGCACCGCAGAAAAAATGATTGGTTTGACAATTGATTTACGTCGATATCTGCCTAATAATACAACTGGTGCTATTTGCAACTTATCCGGTATGGAAATGCCAGTGATTAAATTGGAAGAAGATGAAACATTTAATCAGACTCTTGTTCGAGTTAAACAATCAATGGATAAAATAAAGTCTCAAAATCCAGGTCTTTCTTCAGCTGCAGGAATGGAGCTACTGGCAGAAATGAAGCTATCTACAGTGAAAGAAATGTATAATCAGCAATACGAACAGGCTGTACAGATGGGGATGGCGTTGCCATTACTGACAAATTTGGGAGTAATCGCTGATGAAGCTATTCAGTTTGGTCAAATTCAAGCTGAGGACGGGTATATGACATCGCCTATTATGTATGCACCATTCTTTTCAATGGGAGCAAGCTCTTATAATGGAAGACTTACATTTACGATTGGTTATCATGCGCCGGCTACATCAAAAGAAAAGGTAGAAGAATTTTTAGATAGTGTTGTGAATCAACTATCAGAAATAAAATAAAAGAGAATATAGAGAAAAAATTTCTAGCAGAGTTGTATTTTAGGGGCTCGTATCATGTACGGCTAATCTCTGGAAATTTTCTCTGATCACACTTGCCTTTATGCTTTGTATACAAGGGGAATCGTAGTGAGAAACAATTTGTATCGTGAAAAAACAAGATATATCGGTATAAAAACAATAAAACAGAGCAGATTTAAATTCCCCTTTGAATCAGCTCTGTTTTGCTAGTTTGATGGCCCTTACAACAAAAAATGTATATGTTTTTGTTGTAGAGCATTCTTTAACTTACTAGTTATATGGATAGTTCAACATAAAAAAAGTAGCCTGTATCCGATTGGGATATAGCGGATTTTAAATTTTTTTGAAAATAAAGTTGACATTCTCTCTACTCAGTCATACAATGTAGTTGTAATAAGTAATACTGAATAGTGTGGTTTTACTCAAAAGCTATTCAGTAAAAATTCGCCTTAGTACTCTGTGATACTGAATATAAGTCAGACAGAATAGGGGGTAAAGGAGGATCAGAACATGGAAAATTTAACTGAAATGCTGAAAGGTTCGCTGGAAGGGTGTGTGCTGGAAATCATTAGCCGCCGTGAAACGTATGGTTATGAGATTACCCGCCATTTAAATGATCTAGGGTTTACCGAAGTCGTGGAAGGAACGGTCTATACCATCCTCGTACGATTAGAGAAGAAAAAGCTTGTAAATATTGAAAAGAAACCATCAGATATGGGGCCGCCTCGTAAGTTTTATTCATTAAATGAGGATGGACGTCAGGAACTTGAATTGTTTTGGAAAAAATGGGATTTTGTATCGTCAAAAATTAACGTCTTGAAGTCAAACTAGCCTCATAATATTAAATGTTCCGGCTCGTATTTGGAGAGTTTCTTGTTCGGCTTTATAAAAAAGGAGGAAAATAAGATGTTGGAAATGTTCAAAAAATTAATTGGTGATAAAAAAGAGTACAAAATGATGATGGCACGTGTTGCAGCACTGCCAGAGGACTATCAGTTTGTGTTTAAGAAAATTCAAAACTACATGTGGAATTTTTCGACCGGAAACGGGATGGATATGCTGCACATTCAGTATGAATTAATTGATTTGTTTGAAGCCGGTGCAGCTGAAGGTAGAGAAGTGCTTGATATTACTGGGGAAGATGTGGCATCCTTTGCTGACGAACTAGTGGCAAATGCTAAAACGTATGTCTCTAAATATCGTGAAGATTTGAATGAAAGTATCATGAAAAAATTGAGAAAAAAATAAATGCAATAAGTAATACCGACTGATTAGCTGGTTACAAATGTGAACTACCGCCATCGCTATTCAGTTATATTTTTAAACCACTACTAAGTAATACAGATTATCAGTGATACTAAATAGAGGGTGAAGGTAATTTATTTTTATAAGGGGGAAAAAGTATGAGCAATGCAGCGATTTCTGTAAAAGGACTAAAAAAATCTTTTAAAGATAAAGAAGTTTTAAAGGGAGTGGATTTTGAGGTGCAGCGTGGCGAAATTTTCGCGCTGCTAGGTTCAAATGGTGCTGGCAAGACGACGACGGTCAACATCCTCTCGACGCTAATGAAGCAAGGTGGCGGTGAAGTAAGTATTTGCGGGTTTGATGTCCAGAGTCAACCAGATTATGTTCGCCAAAGCATCAGTTTGACAGGACAGTTCGCAGCTTTAGACGGTATGCTTACTGGCCGAGAAAACTTGATAATGATCGCCAAGTTACGTGGTATTTCTAATCCCGCTCAAGTCGCTGACAATCTACTTGCAAGATTTAGTCTGACTGATGCGGCAAACCAAAGGGCAGATCAGTATTCAGGCGGGATGAAGCGCCGGCTTGATATCGCGATGAGTTTGATTGGGGCGCCAGCAGTTATTTTTCTTGACGAACCAACTACTGGACTTGATCCGGAAGCGCGAATCGAAGTGTGGGATACAGTCAAGGAACTTGCTGGTGGAGGAACAACCATTTTACTAACAACCCAGTACTTGGAGGAAGCAGAACAACTAGCTGATCGTATCGCGATTTTGCATGGTGGAAAAATCATTACGACAGGCACTCTTACTGAATTGAAAGAGATGTTCCCGCCAGCAAAAGTAGAGTATATCGAGAAGCAGCCGACATTGGAAGAAATATTCCTTGCGATCATTGGCAAAAAGGAGGAGATGTAAATGAAAAGCAAAACAGGTGTATTACTTGGGCGCTTAATGCGCAATATTATGCGTAGTCCGGATACAATTATTACGGTAGCGATTACACCGATTATGATGATGCTATTGTTTGTTTATGTATTTGGTGGTGCTATACAGACAGGAACAGATAACTACGTCAATTATTTATTGCCGGGAATTTTGCTAATGGCGATTGCATCTGGTGTCGCTTATACATCCGTACGGTTGTTTTCAGATGTAAAGAGCGGGCTTATGGCACGTTTCATTACGATGCCTATCAAACGCTCATCGATATTGTGGGCTCACGTATTAACCTCACTCGTTGCTAATGTACTTACTATCGTGGTGGTTATTCTTGTTGCACTCTTAATGGGCTTTCGTTCCAGTGCTAATATTTTAGATTGGCTTGCAGTAGCTGGAATACTAGGGATGTTTACGTTAGCGCTAACATGGTTGGCTATCATTCCAGGGCTGAAAGCGAAGTCTATGGAAGGGGCAACAGCCTACTCGTACCCACTAATTTTCCTCCCATTTATTAGTTCGGCCTTCGTACCTACCGAAACGATGCCCAAAATTGTCCGTGCGTTTGCTGAGAATCAGCCTGTAACTTCAATCGTGAATGCGATTCGTGCTCTTTTATATGAAGGAACTATTGGCAACGATATTTGGATTGCACTTGCTTGGTGTGTAGGCATAATGATCATCTCTTACTTTTTCGCTAGTAAGGCATTTAAACGTCAGTTAGGGTAAGTAAATTAAATCTTCCGAAATAATATATATCTTTGAAAAAGCACGGGAAGGTTTTCCATGCTTTAATACTACATTCATGCTTCGCCTAATTGTAGTAGTTTTAAAGTAAATAGGAGAATAATAAATCAAATACACATGCCTTGAAGTGTAGTATGTTAACATTCAACTGAAATAAACAGAATATTCTATATGAAAATAGAGATTAAAGATGTTATGTGCTATATTTATACTTATAAGGTATAAAATGTATAAAACAATCGTTTAGGGGATGGAAAAGGGAGAGGTTCAAATGAAATGGTATTTATATACTCTCAAAAACTATGCGAAATTTAGTGGGAGAGCTACGAGAAAAGAGTACTGGATTTTTACTTTAGTTAATAAGGTTACGTTTTGGTCATTAATATATTTGGCCTCTTATTCTTCGTCTGCCTTTTACTTAAGAGCCAATATTACTTTGCTATTTATTGCAATTTTTATTGTTCCTACTCTGGCAGTGGGAGCTCGTCGATTACATGATAGTGGAAAAACGGGATGGTGGCAGCTATTAAATTTGGTGCCATTTGGAGGAGCGGTTCTACTTGTGTTTTGTATCATTGAAAGTGATGAAGGTGAGAATAAGTATGGACCAAATCCACATTCAAATCTTAAACAAGCAATTTAATGTGTTTATAGTAAACTCTAATATAAAAAGGTGTGAACTAAGAGCTAGTTCACACCTTTTTTATTGTATTATTCCTAGAAGCTTCGTTCAGCGATGATAGCAAATATAATGTTTTCCCTAGGTATTAGAAAAATATAGACAACTGGTAATGAATTAAACTCAATATTTTGGGGTTACACCAATCAATGCTTATGGGGAGTATAAACATAATCTCTCTTGTAAACCTGCTAATATTTCTTCAGGCATTTCCCTGATTGTAATATCCTTCCCTAGGAAAAGCACCCAATTTATTATTTCCATCACTTCATCGGAATTGTTAACATTAATAAATGTTTTTAAAATGGCTGTGGATTGGTAAGGATTTGTATAAGATATTGAAATTTTGAAAGGGTGGTATTTTTTGAACTGGGCAATTGCTTTTGGACCAAGTTCAAGTACAAGATTAATTGCTTCATCCTTCTTATTTAGTTTTTCTAAAATCTTTTTCTTATTTAGCTTTTTTTTCGTCGTGTATGGTTCGATATTGATGAGATGATCCACAGGAAACATCCTCTTCTTTTCTTCTTTTAAGTCAAACCCTTCAATGATCCATTGGCTTTTTTCTTGATACAGGTGTAATAGATAAATGGAATAAGACTTGATTTCTTTCTCTTCTTTGATGGTAATCAATAAATGGCTATCCAAAAGAAGCATTTGAATGAGTTTTTCTAACAAAGGGTGGGGGAGGTCAGAAAGTTCAAGTAAATCAGGATTATGAGGGTTAGTCCCTTCAAACAGCAAGAGTTGATTTAAAAGAACAATATCATCTTGCTGGGTTTCAGAGATAAGCCCTAACAGTTTTTCAGCTAAAGATTGACGACTTTTTAGATAGGGAAGTTGTTGATTTCTTGTAGCCATAAAAGCAATAAAAAGAGCTTTCACTTCGTTATCAGTAAAGCGAACAACGGGCAGGATAGAGTTATGCATGACAAAATATCCACCAGTCCTCCCAACTTCAGCGACAAGTGGCATGCCCATAGCTTCAATTTCTCTAATGTCTCTAATAGCTGTCGATCGTGATATGTTAAATTCTCGTATGATTTCTGAAATTGTAAAGTGGGAGCGGTTGTTGATATACCGCATAATTGTATTAATCCGTTCAACTTTTTTCATTTTAGTCTCCTAAACAGTATCATTTTTTGACATGATTTAAAGATATTATAAACTCATCAGATGAAAAGAGAAATCATTTGATTCATTTTAAAAAAGGAAGGTTTTGAATATGAAAAATTATACGATTGAAGAAAAAGATAGCTTTATTGTGTTAGGTATTGGAACTGAAATTAAAAGTGAATATACAGATTTTGTTGGAATCAATAAAGAAAAGGAAGACTTTTGGTCGGCTGTTAAAGAAGATGGGAGGCTGGATACTTTAAAAGCTCTAGCTACAAATGATTACATTTTTTCTGTGAGCGAAGCGGTGAATAACAAGATGATGTATTATGCGGGTGTTATGACAGAAGCACAAATAGAAGAAGAATCTAGAGTGATCCAGTTTCCTAAGGGAGAATACTTAGTAGTAAAAGGGGAAGACAAAACAGCTGAAGAGTTAAGTAATAAGCTTACTGGCATCGCCTTCGGTCAGGCCTTACGAGAAGCAACAGATTTTGCTTATGTTGGTGGGCCAAATACAACGGTTGAGATGGGGGAAAGAAACGGTTTAGTATTTGGTGAAATGTGGATTCCGGTTGTTAGGAAGTAAAAAGATAAAAGGTTCAATTAAGGAAAGTAAAGGCTAACAATCTTGAATTGTTGGCCTTTTTGACATGAATATAATATTCATAACCTACTACACATTATGTTCTGATAAAATAGAATAAAAGGGAATTATTGTAAGGTGGTGGTGGAGTGAATAAAAAAAGACTATTTGAGCTATTTATAGTAACGTTTGTTTTTCTATTCCTTCATGTAAGCACATTTACTAATGAAAAATTTAATGATAAATTGGGTTCCTTTACTTTCTTTGTGCTATTTCTTATGGTTTATATCCATGCTAAATTTATAGACCGGTATTTTGATGATATACAAAAGTGGATTCGAAATATCACATTTTGTTTTGCTTTGTTAGTTGTTATTGGATTATCACTATGGATCGGTTACTTTTAATCCTTACTTAAGAGAATGAGAAGTATGTGATTACAATACATTTAACCCGATAATATTCCTTAGCTACATCGGCTTATATTAATCTTTTCTCTCCTCACTCATGATAAAATGTACAATAGGAAATTTTATGTAAGATAAAGGGGGAAGGTTTATGGTCAGCTTGAGTACTTTGATAGCTTTTGCAATTGTTTCGCTTAGCATGGTTTGTTCACCGGGGCCTAATATGATTTATCTCATTTCCCGTTCCATTACGCAGGGACGTATGGCAGGATTTATTTCTTTATTGGGCATCATGCTTGGTTTCGTAATCTATATAATCGCAACAATGTTCGGACTTACAGTTCTTTTCCTCGCCGTTCCCGCTGTCTATGAAGCAGTCAAATGGGCAGGTGCCGCTTACTTGCTCTGGCTAGCTTGGAATTCGATTAAACCTGGTGCTACATCTATTATGGAGCCTAGTACGATTTCTAATGAGCCGCCACGGAAATTATTTTTGATGGGACTCATGACCAATCTTCTGAATCCAAAGATTGCTATTTTGTATGTATCACTTCTACCTCAATTTGAAGATCCTGAGAAGGGATCGTTGCTTCTACAAGGTGCAGTTTTGGGTCTTACGCAAATCACTGTTAGTTTTATAGTCAACCTCCTAATTGTGTTGACAGCAAGTCGGATTGCGAAATGGTTTGGCACACGCCCAACGTGGCTACGAGTGCAGCGTTGGCTTATGGCAAGTGTTTTAACGGGGCTTGCTGTACGTCTTGCTTTTGAACGTCGACAGTAAGAGAAGAGGTATGTAAAAAAACAAATTGGTTGTATGCATAATATACAACGTCTAAAAAGCTACCTTTGCTAAAAACTATTCACCCCTCTCATAAACAGAAGCCACTTTTTATGAGAGGGATTTATTCAATTTAAGTCTATAAAAATTGAATGAAAGCAATATAAGTTCTCACTTATTTAGAATAAGAGGAAAGATGATGTTTTATTTGTTCAATAAAATACTGATGATGTATATTATCGTTAGATACTCGACTTGCCATAATAGCGCCCTCCATTGAAGATGCAAGAAAGGAAGCGAGCGATATAATGTCTATATCTTCTTTAAGTTCTTGTTTCTCTATTCCTTCTTTTATGAGAGAAGCCATTAACATTACTGTATCATCATAGCCTTTTGCTGCTGCTTTTTGTAATTCTGGAAATACTCCAGTACTTTCAATTGCACTATTAAGCAATGGACAGCCTCCAGCAATAGGGGGATTATTAGCTGCATCTTGATATACAAGGAAAATTGCAAGGATTTTATCAATTGCTGTCTTTTTATTTTCCATTGCTTTATGAAAATGACTCCACATAATCTCACCACTTTTGTCGTAGGCAGCAAGGACAATTTCTTCTTTATTTTTGAATCTACGATAAATAGATCCTTTAGGTAGTTCAGTAGCTGTCATTATATCCTGGATGGATGTGCGAGTTATTCCATTGGTATTAAATAAATATAAAGATGTTTCAATAATCTTTTCTTTTACCGTATCAACTTTAGTCATGCTTTGTAATCCTCCTAATAAAAATGAGCTTAATATTTTAGGTAATGTTTACCCTCTATTTTCTTGATTTTTTTGTAAGTATAAATAAGTTTGGAGTAAAAAATATCATATCAATCCCTATCTTATGGAAACCTCAAACGATACAGTTTGAAAAGAGGTTAATCAAATTGTAGTATCTGTATTATTCGAGTGAATTTTCTGTCAAAAAAACGTGACCAATTGTTTAATTGAGTCACTTTATACAAATAATTTTACTTGAAATCGTATAATGTGTAAAAATATATAGTTAATTTTAACGTATAGACATATGAGTAGTATATATAATTTTAATTAATATGTTTAGCTAAAATGTTTGAACTACTCCCACTTTCATTTTGTTTAATTAGGATATCTTCTGGTTAAAAGCCGTATCATTTCATACTATAAAAGATTAATCGTTAATAATGAATGAGTACGGGAATTTGATTGTAAATAAGAAACTGAGGTATAAATTTATTTGTTTTTTCCCGTTTTGATTGTGTTAATAATTTGTAAAGGGGGTTTGAAAAACTAGAAACTTATAGTATCATTAGATTCCGGACCGAACCGTCCGGTTTGAAATCTTATATAAATATATTTAGAAGGAGTACGTTATGCAGAAAGAAAATTCAAAGATTCTAGGTAATTTCATTATGGAGGTAATAAAGTGAACTTTATTAAAATGAATACAAAAGAACTTATTATGCTAATAGTTTATACAATGTTTGCATTACTTCAAATTGGCTTGTTCATATTATTTGGCATATCACTTTTAACTAACAGCAATTTAGTTGAATCAGAATTTGCTCTTAGTGCCATCGGTTTGACTGTACCTGCTATTGTAGGAATAATTTTCTTTAGGAAAGAAATTATTGAAAGTTTTACTTATTTTAAAGAGAAGACAATTTTGAAAATAGTAAGTATTCCTATGGTGGTTTTATTTACGGTAATTGTAGAACAGGCTGTTATGCGTTTTCTAGCAACTGGTCAGCCAGAGAACCAAGAACAGCTCCTTGAAACGGGCGCGGAGATACCTCTTATATTTACATTGCTTGTATTTGGTATTCTAGGTCCAATACTTGAAGAAATTATATTTCGTTATATAATATTAAATCGTTTTTCACATTATATTGGTACTGCTATTGCATCTATCATTTCGATTATAATTTTTACACTTCTTCATACGAACCAGATTTCGGATATTGCTATTTATTTACCTGGTGCAGTGATACTTACTGCGGCTTATCTTATTTCTAAAAGATCCCTTGCATATGTCATGGCGATACATATATTAAACAATTGCCTTGGTTTCATTCTGTAAGAAATTAAACTTAGCTCTGTTACGAAGTTGAAAACTAGATACAGATATTGATAAATGAGGAGTACAATTTAGACAGTGACTTATGATTCATGTAATTCCTTATACTTCAAAAAACCACAGTTTGGGTGTAAACTGTGGTTTTTTATATAGAGGCCCCACACCTCGCAAACAAGTTAAGCTCATACAACGTCAATTTTGATCTTGTTAGCTTAATAGTAGCCCTATTACAATTAAAAAAATATGTCCATATTGTTTTAATTACTTTTTTAATAATATAACTTAATAAATTTCAATATATGTTATGTATAACAGATATTTTATTTAATAAAATAGGGGGAATATCATGGCTGAAACAAATGAATCTTCAAGAAGCTATTTACAAAAAGATGTGAAGTTTTCTATTATAATTCCTGCACATAATGAAGAAAAGTACATTAGAAAATGTTTAGATTCAATTGCAAAGGCATCAGAGGCATATAAAGAGCAAACGGAAGTTATAGTTGTTTTAAATCGTTGCACAGATAAAACAGAGGAAATAGCAAAATCTTATAATTGTATTACATTGAAAAATAACGATAAAAACTTATCTAAAATCCGAAATGCAGGGGCAGAAATAGCTAGTGGAGAAATAATCGTTACTATAGACGCTGATACTATAATGACAGAGTCCGTGTTGTCTAATGTAGATAAATATTTATCTTCAGGTAAATACATTGGTGGTGGGGTGAATGGGAAGTTTGAAAGAATATCTTTAGGAATATTCTTTTCTGCAATGTTAATAATAATCCCCTTACTTTTTAAGTATGGAGCTATATCTGTAGGGATTTTTTGGTGCTATAAAAAAGATTTTATGGCAATTAACGGATTTAATGAAAACATGCTTATGGCAGAAGATGCAGATTTTGCTAAACGATTAAAAGAATGGGGAAAGCGAAATAATAAGAAATTCGGTACCATTAAAAATGGAATGATAACTTCATGCAGAAGATTTGATACATATGGAGACTGGGACTTATTTAAAAATCCAAAAGTAATATTAGCTTATATAAAAGGAAATGATCAAAAATATGCAGATAAGACATATTATGATAATCAAGAAAGATAACGATAGAGAAAATCGGCAGGAAATAGTGAGAACAGCAGATTTTCTTATACATAATGAGAGCCCAACTTAATTTAATAGATGTGATAAGAAAACCATCAATTTGATTAGTCCTTTTTCAAATCAATGGTTTTTATTTTTGAAATAAAAATCTATTTTTTTATAAAAATATTTTTTGACCCCCATAAAACTTTGTATTGCTCCGAATATGTATAGTGAAGAAAATAAATAGAAGAAAACTGACCTTGAAAGAATATTGAAGTGTTAATAAAATTACTAGATTAAGTGGGGCATCCGAAATAAAAGGGTGAAATTACCAATGATATAGAGAAGAGTTATTCAAGGATTGCAGATAAAATAGAAACAGAGCAAGCAAAACAAGGGGAAGAAAATAAGAAAGTACATTAAAATATAAGCTGAACTATAGTGCCGAGAGAAAAGCAAGATCATTAGGAAAACAGTGAAAAAAGTTAGTCTCGAAAAAATATAAGTAACAGCAAGAAGACAAGACCAAAGAAAAGTACTAACAAAATGTGGTTAAATGGTCACTTGTTTAGTGACCATTTTTCTATTTAAAGCAGAAGGAGGCTGAGAGATTACCAGTGTTGAGTTTAGTAATGAAGATCTTAAGAAAACCAAAAATAGAAGATATCGTATGTAACATACAAAACAATGGAGAAGATAAGGAAGCCTTTATCGTTCAGTATCAGCCTTTTATTAGAAAATCAATATCGTCTGTCTGCCGCCGATATATTACAGAACAGGATGATGAATATAGTATTGGATTGTTTGCGTTTAACGAAGCAATTGAACAGTATTCGTATAAAAAAGGAAAATCTTTTCTAGCGTTTGCTGATCTTCTTATAAAAAGAGATGTAATTGACTATATACGCAAGGAGTCTAAGCATAACCGTGTCTTTTTAAAAGAAGATGAGCAAGAGGAAATGTTAGAAATGCAAGTATCGCTTACAGAGTATATGAAAGAGATGGACAATAGTAATCGTAAGGAAGAAATTCTTCATTTTCAAAGTGTGTTAGCTGAGTTTAAAATCACATTTTCAGAGCTTGCTAAAGAATCTCCTAAGCATCGTGACACGCGTGAGCACTTAATAGAAATTGTGAAGATGATTATAAAAGAAGAGGAAATGATGGAGGAGCTGTTCCGAAAGAAAAAGTTACCGCTTAAACATATTGAACCGCGTGTTAGGGTAAGTCGTAAAACGTTGGAGCGGCATAGAAAATATATCATTGCAATGTGTATTATCTTCGCAAACAACTATACATACATTCTTGATTATATAAGGGGAGGGAAGCATGATGAATAAAGGAATTGTGATGGATATAAAAAAACATAGCGTAGTTGTTTTAACACCAAATGGAGAGTTTATTACGTGTAAAAGAAAAGGGGATTCTTGCATGATTGGAGAGGAAATCTCGTTTGAAGAACAAGAACAAAAAGCATCACGTTTTTCAATCCCTTATTTCTTAAAGCCGGCATCATTACTTGTTGCTTGTTTTCTATGTGCGCTGTTATTTTTCTACAACCAACCGGAAGAAAAAGTATTTGCTTACGTCTCAGTTGATATAAATCCAAGTTTAGAGGTGAGCGTAACGAAGGATCTTCGCGTTATAGATTTGCAAGCTTGTAATGATGATGGAAGGCGTATTTTAAAAGAATTGAAGCAATGGGAAAATAAACAATTGCAAGACGTAATACGTACGATTATAAAGCAAAGTCAAGAGGATAAGTATTTAACGAATGATAAGCAAGTTATGCTAACGGCTGTTGCAAAGGACAAGTTGCTAGAACCACAGTTGGTAAAGGAAATGAAAGAATTAAAGAAAGAATATGAGCTAAAACATATTACAGTCGAATATCAAAGTAGCACGATGCAAGTACGAGAGGATGCTAGAAAGGCTGGAATTGGCACAGGAGTCTATATAAAGCAAGAGAATGAGAAGAACAAATCGCTTACTCCACCTGCCACGCCGTCTAATCCAGTGGAAAACGAAGAAGAGGTGCAATCGCAGCAGGAGTCAGCTCCTGATGCATCACCAGATTTGTCTCCTGTAAAAGAAAAAAAATATGAGAAACCAGAGCATAAAGAACAAAAGAAACCAGAGGAACAGCCATCTAGGCAAATAAAAGAAAATAAGGGTAGAGGATCTCAGCAAGAAAATAGAGGGAATCAGCAGGAGAATAACGGTAGAGAATCTCAACAAGGAAATAATGGAAATCAGCAAGGGAACAATGGAAGAGGATCTCAACAAGGAAATAATGGAAATCAGCAAGGGAACAACGGTAGAGATCCTCAACAAGGAAATAATGGAAATCAGCAAGGGAACAACGGTAGAGATCCTCAACAAGGAAATAATGGAAATCAGCAAGGGAACAACGGTAGAGGATCTCAACAAGGGAATAATGGAAATCAGCAAGGGGACAATGGAAGAGGATCCCAAAAAGAAAATGTTGGAAATCAACAAGGGAACAATGGTAGGGGGTCTCAACAAGAAAATAGAGGTCACCAGCAAGGGAATGAAAAGAATAATCAATAGAATATTGAGAGATTCATTTCAAAGCTAAAAGGATTTATCTCGCTATTGCGGGCAGTAAAACTCCCATCTCAAAATTTGGCTGGGGCAAAGAAGTTAGGTGGGAGTTGGGCTGCTTAAAGTTGCACTTTATTATTCTATAGTTCTATTAAGAAGGAGTATGTGAAAAATATAATGGAGAAAAACATTCAACAAGGGAAAGATAAAGCAAAACCTGTTTTTTATGATCCGAAAGGAAGGAGAAACATAGCTTTTATTTGGTTTCTATGTATCTCAATAGTTAGCGTAAGTATTGTATTTTATTTTTTCTTTCAAAGTATTTTTTCAACACCAGAAATTCCAAATATGAATACCGCTGTACAACAAGATAATAAACTTGTACCAATTAATCAAAAACTTAGTGATCAGCAGTTAAAGAAGGAAGAATTTAAACCAAATACCGAAATGAAGAATAACAAAAATTTGGTGAATTCGAAGAACGATAGTAAACAACCTAAAGAAGTGTATGGTTTTTATGTAAACTGGGATGAAAATAGTACCGCTTCTTTAAAAGAAAATATCGATTCATTAACCACGCTAGTACCAGAGTGGTATCATTTAAAAGCAGATTTAACGATTAGAAGTGAGATAAAACCTGAGATAGTAAAGTTAGCAGAAAAAAATCAAGTGGAAATTATGCCGTTACTTACTAACTATACAGAGGAAGCTTCTGGTCCTGATAGTGGGCTGATTCATAAGTTACTGAATTCCCCAAATGATGTAAAGACAAAGTTTATAAATGATTTAGTAAAGCAAGTTGAAAAGAATCGATTTGCGGGTATTAATATTGACTTTGAGGCGATACCTGAAAGTGATAGAGAAAACTTAACAAATTTTATGAAAGAACTTACTACGGTCTTTCATAAACATGATTTGCTCGTTACACAAGATGTTCCAGCTAACGATAAAGCTTTTGATTATAGTGCGTTAGCGAAGGTAATAGATCGAATGATTGTAATGATGTACGATGAGCACTATGGAGCGGGGGAACCAGGACCAATTGCTTCGAATAAATGGTTCCAACATACATTGAAAGAACTGAATATTCCGTCTAATAAGCTTATAGTTGCTTTTGGTAACTATGGATATGATTGGAAAGTGAACAGTAAAGAACCTGCGAAGTCTTTAACTTTTTCAGAAGTTATGGCAATGGCTCATAATTCAAATATGAAAATTCAATGGGATAAGAGTAGTGGAAATCCTTATTTTAGATATAAAACAGGAGAGAAAGAACATACTGCCTGGTTCTTAGACGGTGTTACCCTCTATAATCAAGTGAAAATCGCAATGGACAACAATGCAAAGGGGTTTGCGTTATGGAGATTAGGAGCAGAAGATCCTACAATATGGAAAGTTTTAAAAAATCCTATTGAGGCACAAGAAAATCCTGATGTATTACATAAAATCACTAGTTTAGATGAAGTGAATTATTCTGGACAAGGTGAAATTTTACAGATTGAGAATGAAAAGCAAAATGGATTGAGAGATTTTAAAGTAGGCAAAGATGGTTATCTTACAGATGAAGTATATCAATCCTTACCATCTGCATACGAATTGCAACGATATGGAAAACCAAAGGGGAAACAAGTAGTATTAACATTTGATGATGGACCAGACCCGAAATATACGCCAGAAATTTTAGATATATTAAAAGAGAATAAAATAAAAGCTGCTTTTTTTGTACTTGGTGAAAACGCGCAACTAAATCCTAGTATTGTAAAAAGAATATACGATGAGGGGCATGAAATTGGTAATCATACTTTCAAGCATCCTAACATAGCTGATACGTCTTTACTACGAACAAAAGTAGAACTTAATACGACGCAACGTTTAATTCAGGAAGTAACTGGACATTCTACGGTTTTATTTAGACCACCATATGAAGCCGATGCTAATCCAGATTCGTCAAATGAAATATTGCCTATTTTACGTGCGCAAAATATGAACTATACAATGGTAGCGGAAAAAGTTGATCCTGAAGACTGGGCAACACCATCAACAAATGAATTAGTAAAGCGTACTCTTAATCCCGTTTATAAGGGAGAGGGAAATATTATTCTTCTCCATGATGCGGGAGGGAATCGTACCCATACAGTAGAGGCGCTGCCAATCATTATCAAAGACCTTAAAAAGCATGGATATAGTTTTGTAACAATTTCAGATTTAATGAATAAAGAACGAGATGAAATTATGCCTCCTGTTTCTTCTGAGGGTGAGCAATATTTACTTTACAATAAAGCTGTCTTTTCAGGGGCGGGATATTTTAAACATATATTAACAACTATTTTTTATGTTGCTATTGGATTAGGTATTTTTCGATTCTTATTCTTAATTTATTTTGCATGGAAGCAGAAAAGAAAAACGCTATCTCGCTATATTAATTCGTCCTATCAACCTTTTGTTAGTGTTGTCATAGCAGCATATAATGAAGAAAAGGTGATAGCTCAGACGATTCGCTCAATTTTGGATAGTAATTATAGAGAATTTGAAGTTATTGTTGTGGATGACGGATCGACAGATGGTACGTCAAAAGTAATACAAGAAACATTTTATAAACACCCTAAAGTTCGTTTCATTCAGAAAGAAAACGGCGGGAAATCATCGGCAATGAACCTAGGATTTCAACAATCGCGAGGAGAGATCATTGTCACTTTAGATGCGGATACTATTATTGCGCAAGACGCCATTTCTCTAATGGTTAGACACTTTGAAGATCAGAATGTAGCAGCAGTTTCAGGTAATGTCAAAGTGGGGAATAGACGAAACTTGTTAACTACTTGGCAACATGTTGAGTATATTACAGGGTTTAATTTAGAACGTAGAGCTTTTGATGAGTTAAATTGTATTACAGTAGTTCCAGGAGCTATTGGGGCGTGGCGTAAGAAGAATGTAGTTGAATCTGGATATTTAAGCGAAGATACGTTAGCAGAAGATACGGATCTTACTATTACATTTTTACGTCAGGGACATAGAATTGTATATGAAGAAAAGGCTTATGCTTTTACGGAGTCACCTGAAGATGTGAAAAGTCTCATTAAACAGCGATATCGTTGGTCATATGGTACACTACAATGTCTTTGGAAACATCGAAAAGCGTTATGTAATTCAAAGCATAAAACATTAGGATTTATTGCATTGCCAAATATGTGGTTATTCCAATATGTTCTGCAATTCATTGCTCCTTTTGCAGATATATTAATGATTGTGGGACTATTTAGTAGTGATCCGCTAAAAGTTTTAGGATTTTATTTTGTATTCTTTTTAATGGACCTTCTCGCATCTCTGTTTGCATTTAAATTAGAGGAAGAGAATCCGAAACCATTAGTATGGTTAATTTTACAACGCTTTATTTATCGTCAATTTATGACTTATGTTGTCGTTAAGTCTATATTCTCATCGATTCGAGGAGTAGCGGTAGGATGGAATAAGCTAAAGAGAATGGGAAGTGTTAAACATTCCACGGAACATAAGGAGGCATCTTAAGAGAGCAGGTTATCTGCTCTCTTTTTTATTGATTTTAGTGTAGAGTAGATACGTCTGTATCTATAGGGGTACTGATAGTGAGCCATTATGTTAAGTTACTCCTTTAGTTTCGGGAAAAAGTTTTTTATATTTTTTTTAAATGACGGACATAAAATCGTATATACCTTCGAATTATATATATGGATAACATAAATGTGTATATAAAAGGGGAGAAATAAGATGAAAGAACAAAAAGAAATGTTTGAAGAAATCGCTGAAGTACTAAAGGTATTGGCGCATCCTGTTCGTTTATCCTTAGTGAAAATAATGCTTTCAAAAGGTCCTACTAATGTAACAACAATGTATGGGGAATTGGAAATGCCTCAAAGTACAATTAGTCAACATTTATCTAAACTAAAAGCTGCTAAAATGGTTACAGGTACTCGGAAAGGATTAGAAATTTATTATGAGGTAACTGACAATCGCACAAAATCAATATTAGCATGTTTAGTTTAAATGCTGACTGTCTAGACATTAAGAAGAGAATGCTAAAGCAATTCTGTGACTACAATTTTTAAGATGTTATACAAAAGTAATTTGTGTAAGTGTATGTGATTTTCTTACTAACATAAGTTGTATTTAGCCTGATTATTAATTTGTTATACTTCTTAATTAGATTATTTTATTTAATAATATTGTATGATCTTCACCTTTTTAAATTTAATATTATTTTATTAAAAATTAGTAAGATGAAGGTTCATTTATGTACACATGAAATATTTTATAAAGAGTACGACTTTACTCCAAAGTTACATTTTTAGTTTTTTCATCTATAGATCTAATACTAAAGGGAAAATAACTGAAATATAAATGTAATTGAAAGGAGTGGAATAATAATGGAAGTAAGCCTTTTTTTAGGTTTTTTTTGGGGATGGGTAACGGTTATCATCACAGGAATACTTTTTGTGCGACCATCTGTACTACGTGAACTGAAAAAATTAGTGGTAGAAGACAGGGGATTTGGAATTATGTATGGCTTTCTATCAATTTTCCTAGGATTAGGTACTGTTATCCTGCATAATGTTTGGACACTTAATTGGCAGGGACTCATTACACTTATTGCATGGCTCGCACTACTAAAAGGGATTTATGTAATTGCATATCCTGAACCATCCAAGAAAACCAATTTTGAAGTAAGGGTACTATCTACTCGAATAGTGCTTGCTATACTTGGTGTTTTATCTTTTTGGATGCTTATATTACTTTATATGAAATAGAGACAAATATTGTTGAACATGGGAGTATATAGGTGGGATTTTTTTGTAGTCCTTCGGAACGAAATTTTATAGTTAACTGTAAATTTAGTGTTTCTTACCTTGTAGACATGTTTTTATAAATAGTGAGATGGGCAAAACGAAAAGAATCTTAAATAAATAGGATTCTTTTCGTTTTATAAAAATGAATTTATTTTGTATCACTAATAAATACAATGGATAATTATTTTTCCGGACTATTCGCAGTTATCTATCTTGGTATATTCAATGGTGGCTATGTGACCATCCGGTCGAATCAAAACGGTATCTATATTTTGCAACTTGGAATCTTGTATTTCTCCTACTATCACCTTTATGTGCGAATCAATATTCATTTTATTTATCTTATCTATATAAGAAGGGTGTATTAATAAAATAAATTTACCATCCTGCATTAATTCAAAGAGTTTATAACTTTTCTTATTTTGAGAAGAAATAGTGAGATTTGTACATCTTTTTCCTATCAATGGATGCCTTTCTATATCGTGCATCGCCGAATACCTAACCCCTAAACCACTTACTCTTTCAGATAAATCGTTATTTATCTCGGGGTATGTAAGTAAGTGCGAAAATAACTCTCTTAATTCCATTCCTGCGTTTGAAAAGTTTATCATTAATTGTTCTTGCGCTTGTACTTCTTTGAAAAATTGTTTTCCCACAGCATGTCGTTCAATATGATAACTTTTTAATAGACTTTCATATTTTTTGTGTTTTATTGCGAGTCCTAATTTCCATCCTATATTAAAAGCATCTTGTAGACCTACATTCAAGCCTTGTCCTCCAGCAGGGAAATGAATATGTGCTGCATCGCCTGCTAAAAATACACGCTTATGTTGATAAGTATTTGCTAGTTTGGTTGCATTGCCAAAACGAGAAAGCCATAATGTGCTCTTAATTTGAATATGTTCACCTGTAATACTATAAATACTATCTATAAACTCCTTTTCTGTAACAGCAACATGAACGGGTATTGCCTGATTCTTAGGATCAACAATTGCAAAACGAAATATATTAGGTGTAATAGGTACCATCATTAATATCCCATTTATATTAGAAGTAGATAAAAATGGAGTATCTGGTATATCTTCTAAAATAACATCACCTAATATAGCAGTAGTTGTTGTGTTTGTTCCATTAAACGGAATATTTGATAATTCACGAACTACACTTCTTGCTCCGTCAGCTCCTATTACATATGGAACTTCTATTTTATATATTGTTTCTCTTTGTTCTATTTCTAGTTGTACGGATGTTTCATATTGTTTTAAGTCTTTCAGAGTATGCCCACGTTTAATGACTACACCTAATTCTAATGCACGTTCTTCTAATATTTCTTCTGTAATAGATTGGGGAATAAAAAGTGTATACGGAAAATCAGTATTTAAATTTTTAAAGTTTAATCTTGTATCTAAGGCAGCAAAATGACTTGTATCTAATTTCTTTCCTCTAGATAAAAATCGATTTTCAATGCCTCGCATGGCCATCAATTCCAGTGAGCGGGGGTGTAGTGTTAGTGCTCTAGAATTTCGTATGCGATCCACTCTTCTCTCCAAAACGACAACGTTTATACCTTGAATAGCTAATTCACATGCTGTCATAAGTCCAACTGGACCACCACCAACTACCGCTACATCATAATAATTTTCCATATCATGCCCTCCATTTATTTAAGTGATTAAGAGCTAATGCAAAAAAATGTAAATATATTTATAAATGCTATCTATTGTACGTATATAATTATACTCCATTTTAGTTTCCTTGGAAACTAAAATGGAGTTCCTTAGAAGAGTTTACATAGTAAGTGTGTAGTTAATGCGATATAGCGTGTCTGCAGCAGTTCCTTGTGGGAGTTGTAAAGGCCTTTCCACTATTCGTAGTTTTAATGACGTAGTAGGGGTTTTAACTCGATTTCAAATAATTCGCTTTCAATTTCATTAAGTGCATACATTGATACAGGGGAGGGAGAGGTATTAGATAAGACTTTTGATGAAAGAAGTTCTCCTGATGATGAGTAAAATGTAACAAACACTTGTGAAAATGGAGGGACCATAATGATTACACGGTCAGTTTTTTGCAACGTATTAACCAACTCCAAAATAATATAGTTTTATAAAAAATCGAAAAACATTAGATAAGTATAAAGATATTATTATGGGTGCTTTTCCAATAGTGAATTAATAAATTCTTTATTTCATTGTAAACAGTCTAAGAGCACACATATATGCGTGCTCTTAGATTAGAAAGGTAGTTTTCTATGAGTAGGGATTCCCTATATAATAAAATATGCTTGTCCAATTTAAATGTGAGAAGTTTTTTAATAAAAACGCCATTTGGTAAAAATATGTAAAAAAACGCCTTGTACAGGCACTCTTTGCAAAGTGTTCTGTCTACTGTAGTAATTTTAAAAAAGCGATGGAAGTTGTTATCCGACTTATAAAACTAGGCAGTAAGCCCCAAAAAAAAGAAACTCCATCGCCCAGTTACTAGGGTCACAGTAAGACAAAGAGTAGTATTAAAATAATCATTATTAAAGATGTTACTTTATATGAAGTGAATCCCGAAAACAGGACACATATCAACAAACCTAAACCATCTATTCCCTAAATTCTTTAGGGGATAGATGGTTTAGGTTTTCTTGAATTCGCACACGAGTGGAGTCCCTTTATCGCTTATGATTACGGCTAATTATATGGAGCATGTAGAACTAGGATTGAAGAAAGTCCCGATATTTGTGCACATTCCCCTTCAGATTATTATACCGGTAATTTTTATTTGTTGTTTCTATAATTCGCAAAAGGATACATCCATAGGGGGATATTTAAAAAGATTAGCGATGATCAATAAAAGTGTCTGAATTAAATATCAGGTGAAAAGTATAGGATACTTTTGTTATAAAGAGTATCTATAGATGAATGTTATTGATTTTTACTTCTGAAAGATTTGGGATTCTAAATTACGAGCTGTTGGAGTATCTCTATTTTAAAATTTCAGTAGAAATATTAAAATACTAATATGAATGTAGAAGATTTAATAAAGACGATAATATTTTGTTAGTCATGTAATCTTTTGATTTGATGACCTTTTCCCCATTCAAATAGTTCATCCATAATTTTCATTAAAGATTTTCCGTGCTCACTTAGTGTGTACTCAACCTTTGGTGGTACTTCTTGATATACGGTACGATGGATAATCCCATCAGCTTCAAGTTGCCGAAGTTGTTGTGTAAGAACTTTTTGTGTAAGGTTTGGAATTTCTCGTTTAATTTCATTTGTTCGCATTTTTCCATCCATCAAAACACATAAAATATAAACTTTCCATTTTCCGCCGATTACATCGAGTGTCGTTGCAATTGGGCAGTCATCATTTTGATTCATATAACACCTCCAAAGGTACCTCAAGGTTCCTATAGTACCTGAAAGTACGTACTTTTCAATTATATGTAACTCATTCATACTAATACGTAAGGATTGATTAATTTATAAAGGGGATGGAAAATGATGAGAACACTTGTAATTGTAGCACACCCTGATATTGAAAAATCACAAATTAATAAAAGATGGATAGAAGAACTTGAGAAACATTCGGATGAAATTACGGTGCATGAATTATATAAAGTGGCACCGAATTGGGAGTTTAATATTGAAGAAGAGCAAAAGTTATTAGTAGAACATGACAGATATATATTCCAATTTCCGCTTTACTGGTACAGTTCCCCACCATTATTAAAAAAATGGTTTGACGATGTATTAACATATGGATTTGCGTACGGATCAAAAGGGGATAAAGTGAAAGGGAAAGAATTTGGTGTGGCTATCTCTATAGGTGGATTAGAAAAAGATTATGAAAATAGCGGAATTACGATGGATGAGTTGACGAAACCATTCCAAGCTACATGCCTATATACAGGTATGGAATTTATACCTTCATTTTATTTATATGGTGCGGAATATAAACTAAGTGATGAAGAGATTGATAAAAGTGCGCCTGAGTATGTGCAATATGTGATGAACAAGAAGTATTCTAATATATAAGGAGAAACAGCCATTTACTTGTTAAGTAGATGGCTGTTTTTTTTGTTTGTTTTATATTCACTAAGTGTAATCTTTAGTAAATTAATAGTTAATCTGGTAAAATAAAAAACCTAACATATATAAAGGGGAGTTTTACTTGAGAACGATGCGACAATTATTACAAAAAAGAGCAATGCAATCACCAAATTTAGAAGCGCTTGTAGGGGGAGAGAAAAGGTATTCGTTTCAGCAGTATAATGAACGAGTAAATCAGCTTGCACAGTATTTGTTACAAAACGGTGTGCAAAGAGGCGATCGTATAGGAATACTTTGCAAAAATAATCACCCATTTCCAAGTATTATGATGGCAAGCTTAAAAATTGGAGCGGTATTTATTCCGCTAAATCATCAGCTTACTGTTTATGAACTAGAAACAATTGTAAAAGAAGCGAAATTAAAAGTATTAGTTATTGATGAAGAATTTAGTGAAGTTTTATTAAAAATTGATGCCGTTAAAGAAATTCCTTATGTAATTAAAACGACAAAAGAAGGCTTTGGTTCATTTGAATTAGAATTGCAAGAACAGCCAATTACAGAACCGAACGTAGAAGTGGATGAAGAGGATGATGCAATTTACTTATTTACTTCCGGAACAACTGGACAGGCAAAAGCATGCGTAATCGGACATAAAAACTTACATCATTATTTTGCTGAGATTGCGGGGCAAAGGGAAATTCCAGCAGGTGAACGCTTTTTATCCGTGCATCCATTGTTTCATATGAGTGGCGTGCTTTCTATTTTAAATTGTATTTATCATGGTGTTACGATGATTTTCTTAGCTGATTCGAATCCTACTCTTATTTGGGATAAGATTGAAGAAGAGAAAATTACTACGATGCTTGCATTCCCGGCTGTTTATAGCTACATGCTTGATGAACTAAATAAAAAAGAACGTAACATTTCAACCTTTACAGTAGCACAAAGCGGTGGAACAAAAGTGCCAGAAACGCTTATCCAAAAATATATGGAAAAAGGAATCTATATGGTGCAAGGCTATGGTAGTACAGAAGGTTGGGTTGTAACTTCATGGCATCCAATGATGGGAAAAGAAAAGATGTCTTCTGTAGGGAAAACCTTGAAAAATGTAGAGGTGAAAATTGTTCATCCAGAAACAGGACATGAACTAACAACTAATGAAGTTGGGGAGATTCACGTAAGAAGTCCATACATGTTTAAAGGATATTGGAATAATGAAAAGGCGACAAAGAAGGTAGTAAAAGATAATTGGTTTAACATGGGCGATGCTGGCATGTTAGATGACGATGGATTCTTGCATATTATGGGAAGATATAAAGACGTTATTATACGCGGTGGTGACAACGTATATCCAGATCAAGTAGAAGATGTTATTCATGAAATACATGGTGTTTTAGAAGTTGCAGTAGTTGGAGTTCCAGATGACTTTTGGGGAGAGGTTCCAAGAGCTTACATTGTGAAGGATAGCGAAAGAACATTAACAGAAGAAACTATTATTCAGTATTGTAAGGAGAAATTAGCAAGTTATAAAATACCAGAAGTGGTATTCGTAGAAGAGTTACCGAAAAACGCTTTAGGGAAAGTGCTGAAGAGAGAATTAAGGGATGTAGTTCTTGTGAAATAAAAATGTTATTAAACGATGAAGAACCCAGTTATGTATAAAGCATGGCTGGGTTTTTGTCTATCAAAAACATAATGATTTACTAGATTTTGTATTTTGTGTAAGATGATAAAGAATATTCAATTAATAATCGAGGGATGAGATGTAAATGAAGCTACCGTTATTAGAAGTAGAGACAGAGAGACTCATGATCCGTCCGTTCCAAAAAAATGATTATGAAAGTTGGTTAGATGGATTTAATAAAAGACTGCCATCGCAGTATAAATATGACGATGGCTATCAAGTTATGGCATCATCAACAAAAGAATGGTTCACGGAATGGATTAGAGGATTTGATGAAGCAGCACATCGGGATGAAATGTATGTATTAGGCATTTTCCGTAAAGAAGACGGAGCTAATATTGGAAAGATAGAGCTTATAAAAATTTTACGTATGGACTATCAATGGGCGATGATGGGGTATTCCATACATAATCAATACTGGAAAAATGGATATGGCATTGAAAGTGTAAAAGCTGCGTTACCGTTATTTTTTAATAGTCTTCATTTTCATAGAATAGAATTACATATACGTGTTGATAATGAGCCATCCGTTCGTCTTGCTGAAAGAGCAGGATTTTCTTTTGAATGCAAGAGAGAGGCGTTTTCTTTAGAGAATGATAGGTGGATGGATTTTCTTATTTATTTTAAAAATAAGGAGATGGACAGATGAGGGTGGTTATTACAGGTGGAAATCGCGGATTAGGGTTACAGCTAGTAAAAGTATTTCATGAAAAGGGGCATATTGTTTATCCGTTAGTTAGAACTGAGTTTGCGGTAACGCAATTGAAGCAAATGTTTAGTTGTAGATGTTTTCCTATATTGGCAGACTTATCGGCTGATGAGAGTACGGAGCAAATTAAGAAACAGCTTGAGGAATATACAGAGTATATTGATCTAGTTATAAATAACGCTGGAATTACTGGAAAGGAGACTGAGATTTTACATACGAATTCAGAAGAGTTAACGAACTTATTTAATATTCATTGCATAGGTGTAATTCGAGCTATAAAAGGTACATATGTGGCTTTAGCTAAATCGGATCATCCGAGAATCATAAATGTGTCCTCGCGATTGGGCTCATTGCATAAAATGGCGAACAAAGAGTTTCCGAAAGGGCAGTTTTCGTATTCTTATCGAATTGCTAAAGCTGCACAAAATATGTTAACACTCTGCTTACAACAAGAGTTTGAGGATAAAGGAATTCGTGTAACTGCCATTCACCCTGGAAAATTAAAGACTGACATTGGTGCTTTTGATGCGAATATGACTCCGGCTGAAGGAGCAAAAAATATATATGATTGGGTAATAGATTCAAATGAGGATGTTTCAGGGAAGTTTATTGAGCCAGGTGTGGGTGAATTAAAGTGGTGATATACGATCTTACAATCATTCAGAATCTATTTGGTCCCTCTAAAAAGGTATTAAATGACTTACCAAATGCAGTGGCAATTGAAGAAATAGAAGAAGATGTTCTTTATGATGTACAAACTTATAAAGAAAAGATAAGTAGATTTGAAGAAGTTTGCTTTAACTGGGAGTTAAAAAGAGCGAGTATTGTATTAAACAAGAGGTTTAGTAGTTATAACACAAGTGCAAAAGTGTTACTTGATGCGGGTTTTTCTTTGCATGCCGCAAAGATTGAAGTATGTAGAGAATTGAACAATACTGAAGAGCTTGAAAGACAATATACATATCGATCAATAGCAGAAGGAACGTTATCGGAAAAAGAATTTAAATATATTTGGGAACAATGTATGTTGGATTCAGGGAATCAAACTTCAACTTTAACTATCGATGAGCATTTTTATTCAGTGCAAACAGAGTTAGGTAAGGGCTGGGAAAAGTCATGTATTGTTTTTTATGATGAAGATGAGTCGATTGGTATGTCCATACCGCATATAGAAATTGGAACAGAAAGTGAAGGACGGTTATTTTATTTTGGGGTAATACCTTATTGTCGCGGGAAAGGAATTGCTTCCCAACTTCACCTTCAATCTTTACATATGTTAAAGGAAATGAATGCTACTTATTATATTGGGAGCACACATACGTCGAATGAAAAGATGCAGGGGATATTTTGGAGAAATAATTGTTCGTTGAAAACGGAGTTAGAGCTTTATTATAAAATTTTTAAAAAAGGTTAGGAGAAAAAATGAAGACTATAAACATATTTCATTATGACGCATTTACGAATAAACCGAATATGGGTAATCCAGCAGGTATTGTATTAGATGCAGATGGATTAACGGAAGAGGAAATGCAACGTATTGCTGAAAAAGTTGGATTTAACGAAACGTCTTTCGTTCTTTCTTCAGAAGTAGCAGATATAAGAATGCGCTATTTTACACCTGGTTATGAAATGGATTTATGTGGACACGGAACAGTTGGGACTATGTATGCCTTGCGTGAAAGAGGTTTATTAGAAGAGAAAACAAATCTTACGATTGAAACGAAGGCCGGGATTTTACCGATACAAATAGTTGTAAATGAAAATGAAGAAACCTTTATTAAAATGGGGCAGGCAGCACCTCAGTTTAAAGATTTTGCAGGTTCAACAGAAGCATTAGCTCATAGTATTGGTTTAGAAGAAAATGATTTAGATGTCAGTTTACCAATTGTATATGGAAGTACGGGGAACTGGACTGTAATTGTACCGATTAAAAATCTAGATGCATGTGAGAGAATGAGACCTCATAATGATGCATTCCCATCCGTATTAAAAGAAATACCTAATGCTTCTATTCATCCAGTTTGTTTAGAAACTTATGATGAACAGGTGCAAATGCATGGGCGTCATTTCTCATCAGCTTATGCTGGAACGATTGAAGATCCAGTGACAGGAACAGCTTCAGGTGTAATGGGAGCGTATTATGCGACGTATTTGGAGAAAGATTTTAATCATGAAATGGAGTTAATCGTTGAACAAGGACAGGAAATGAATAAAGATGGTCGTGTAACGGTATATGTAACGAAAGATGTAGAAAATGAGAATTTACGAATTGATATTGCGGGAACAGCGGTGTATGTGAAAGAGTTTGAAGTTTCAATATAAAAAGAAAGCCCGGAATACGTCCGGACTTTCATTATCTGTTCAATACTTCAATATACGAAGCATCTCCAGTTGTTCTTAAAGCAGAGCGGAAATTGTTGTTTTCTAATGTTTCAGCGACTTGTTTTAACTGCTGTGCATCATCATGATGGATAAGTAAGCTGTCGGCACCACTTTCCTCTATATGAATGTGTTCGACATTTCCGATGGCATCATGTACAGCTTTTAAAAATTCAGGTTTCATAGTGTCCTCCTATATGTATGTAACGTTGTTGTTAGTATTTCCTTATTTTTGAAATGTAAAAGTGAATGAATTTTTGTTATATTATGATTTTGGAAGGGGTTTCCTATTCGTTTGTCAAATAATAGTAAAGTTGTCTTTTGAATTGAAGGAATCTTCGGAATTAAAGGGTGAGGGAATGGACATTTCAGTAATCGCTACACAACTAGTTAAGGAGGAAGTTATTTCACGTTATCCAAATAGCATAAAAGTGTTGAACGGAGGAACGACAAGTACTGTATATTTGTTGGATGGAAAATACGTTGTAAAGCTGAATAAAGCGGAAGTAATACGTGAAGAAGCTAATTTTCTTTCTTTTTATGAGGGAAACGCTATATTTTCAAATCTTTTGTATAAGGAACCTTTACATACATATATTGTGTATTCTTTCCTTAAAGGTAGTACTTCGTGCAAACAGGGACATAAACGAATTACGCTTAGTACTCTTGTAAATGAAGTTATTAATCAGTATGAAATAGTTTCAGATATAGATGGTTGGGGATGGAAAGAAAGTCCGGTTCAATCTTGGAATGAATTTTTAACGAAAAATGTGATGGAAGCTTATGAAAATGTAAGACGTTACATAAGTAAAGAAGAGTATAGAATTGTTCTTAAATTAGCAAAGAGGGACGCTGAAATAAATCAGCCATTTTTATTGCATGGTGATCTTGGATTCCATAATTGTATATTTCAAGGAAATAAGCTGCACGGTGTAATTGATCCTTTACCAGTGTTAGGAGATCCTATATACGATTTAATTTATGCGTTCTGTTCAACTCCAGAAGATTTAACGAAAGAAGCAATTAATTATGTGATGAAACAATGTGTATTTCATAAAAAAGACAGTGAGTTATATGAAGAAATAGTTATTTGCTTATATTTGCGTATAGATACGTGTTTAAGGCACCACCCGAAAGATTTAGAAGATTATTTAGTAGCTTGGCGGTATTGGATGGGCGAGGTTGAGGTGACTTTATAATACAAATATTTTGGGGGAGATGGTGAAATGAATGTTTCAGAAGCGAAAAAGGATTTAGCGATAAAAACGAAGAGAGGATTACCAATTATATTAGCTGGCGTTTTATTTTGGGTCGTTATGAGTATAACGGGCTTTGTTCTTTCTGAAAAACAAGTGGTATGGGTATATTTAATCGGTATGGGATGTGTGTTTCCTTTCGGCTTAATGATAGCTGCTATATTGAAAATTGATATGTTTGCGAAAGGAAATCCGTTAGGGGTTTTGGCAGGATTAATTGGTGGGATAAATGTATTGAATATTCCGCTTGTATTACTTGCCTATTTTCAATTTCCAGAATGGTTACCTTTTGTAGTAGCAATGTTAATAGGTGTTCATTTTATCCCGTACGTATGGATTTATGAAAGTAAAAGTTATGGTTTATTGTCAGTAGGGAGTGTATTCGTAGCGTCAGTTTGCGGGATTCTTTTTGCAGAAAAAGGATTTACTGTAATTCCATTATCGGTTACAGTTGTCTATTTCCTTACTTTTATAAGTTTGTTAATTGAAAATAAAAAAGCAGATCATTACCAACAAAAATCAGCTTAATAAAAATATAGGGATAGGGGGAATTATGATGGAAAATTTCGTTTGTACAACGTGTGGTGTGCAGTATGCAGCAAGTGTAGAGGAACCGGTGAGTTGTCATATTTGTGATGAAGAGAGGCAATATGTTAATCCGAAAGGGCAGTCTTGGACGACTTTAGAAAACTTGCAAACAGATGATACATACAAAAATGAAATAATTGAAGAAGAAAATGGGCTTTATAGTATTACGACAAAACCAGGATTTGCGATCGGGCAAACGGCATTTGTAGTGAAAACAGAATCATATCGTTTACTATGGGACTGCATTACTTATTTAGATGAAACGACAATTGAGAAGATAAAAGAGCTTGGCGGATTAGATGCGATTGCATTGTCTCATCCTCATTATTATTCAACACAAGTAGAATGGGCGGAGACGTTCGATGTACCAATTTATATACACGAAGATGATAAAGAATGGGTAATGCGCCCGAGTAGTCGTATTATTTATTGGTCTGGTGAGTCTTTGAAATTAGCTGATGGATTGGTCATCCATCGTTTAGGAGGCCATTTCAAAGGAGGATCTGTCTTGCATTTGGAAGAAGGTAATGCTGGAAAAGGAATTTTGTTAACAGGGGATATTATTCAAGTTGTAGCAGATGAGCGATGGGTAAGCTTCATGTACAGCTATCCAAACTTAATTCCATTACCAGCGAGAAAAGTGGAAGAAATGGTGAATCGAGTGAAGCCGTTACAGTTTAATCGCTTATACAACGCTTTTCATCGAGTAGTAAAAGAAAATGCAAATGAGGCAGTTGAACGTTCTGCTGAAAGATATATTAAGGCGGTAGAAGGAAAGTTGTTTCATACGTAAAAAGTAATTTGATAAGCGGCAAAGCACTGGATGCTTTGCTGTTTTTATAGTGCTGAAACGTCGTTATTTGTCGAAACGTTGATATATTTCAAGTTGTGATCGATATAATTGAAAAATCGTCGATATAATTTCATATACCTAAAAACAACGAAAAGCAAAGCGATATCGCTCTGCTTTTCGTTGTTTTTAGTAGATCAATCTAAAAATGCTTGTTGCAATGCCTTCAGTCCATCGCTGTAGATGCTATGAAACAGATTAATTGCCTCTTCATCACTAACCTCTACAGGAGTGAAAGTACCAGACCATTCTACTAACGATGTGTTACTTTCGGTACCTTCTTTAACTTTGATTGTAGATAGATAATTAGTGACTGGGAATGGTGCATTCATGATTGAATACGTGTAGTAGCGTTCCTTATCATTGAATACTTCTAAGCGTTCTATAATTGTATCGCCATCTGGATTAGCTAGATGACGTACACGACCGCCTTCAGTTAATTTACTGCTAGGTATATAAGGTAACCAGTCTGGAAGGGAATTGAAACCTCCGATTAATTGCCATACTTGTTCAGGTGAACCGAAAATTTCCATAGATGTAGTAGTATGTGCCATGTTCATTACGCTCCTTTTTATCTCGATATTTGCGAGCAAATAATCAGTGGGGAATGATCCCACTGATTAAGGTTTCAAATTATTTTACGTTGATTGGTAGTGGTGCATTAGGTGCTACTAGTTTTTGTTCGCGCATTTCTTCCCAGAATGTTGCTGGAATTACTGTGTTTAATGCAGTTTGGTCTTCTGCAATTCGTTCCGGTTTACTTGCACCAGGAACAACGGCAGCAACTGCTGGATTTGCTAATGAAAATTGTAATGCAGCAGCCTTGATGCTGATTTCGTGACGATCTGCAAGAGCTTTGATTTTCTCAACTTTTGCAATAATTTCTGGTGATGCTTTTTGGTATTCAAAGTGAGCACCTCCAGCAAGAATACCTGAGCTATATGGGCCACCAACGACAATATCCATATTATGCTTTACAGCTGCCGGCATTACTCGTTGCAATGCACGCTCGTGGTCTAGTAATGAATAACGACCAGCTAGTAAGGAGATATTTGGCTTCGCTTCTTCTAAATCAAGCATAAGTTCAATCGATTCTACTTTGTTTACTCCAAGTCCCCAGCCTTTAATGACGCCTTCTTCACGTAAGCGTGTTAGCGCACGGAATGCTCCTGTTCGAGCAATTTCAAATTGTGAAATCCACTCATCACCATAAAAGTCTTGTGCTAAATCATGAATGAAAACAAAGTCTAGTCGATCTGTTTTTAAACGTTTCAAACTTTGCTCGATAGAGCGAAGTGTTGCATCTGCGCTGTAGTCATTGATCATTTTATTTTTACGACCAAATTCGAACAGTCCGCCTTTTTCACCTAAATCACGTGCAGATGGATCTTCTAGTTCATCTGAAATCGTTCGACCTACTTTTGTACTTAAAAAGTAATCATCACGATTTCTTTTTGATAGTGCTTCGCCAAGACGAATTTCTGCTAAGCCAGATCCATAAAGTGGAGCTGTATCAAAGTAACGAACGCCATTCTCCCAAGCAGCATCCACTGTAGCGATTGCTTCTTCTTCTGGGATATTACGGTACATATTTCCCAGTGGTGCTGTACCAAAACCAATTTTTTCTTTTAGTAATTTACTCATTATAGATATCCTCCTAAAATGTATTTAAAAATTAATAAATCATTGTGAATGGATGTGAAAATGAAAACATGTCATTTCATCGTCTGACAAAATGCATGATAAAAGTATTGAAACAGCTAAAAAAGTACGCACTTTAAAGTACGGTACTAAAATGTAATTTCTAATACTGCATGACTCACTCAACTCTTACAAATGCTATTATGAAATGTATTTTACATAATGAAAAGTACGTACTTTAAAGTGATATAGATACTAAAAAGTAATACAGGTACTTTTTAGTGCCGTACTACTCAGTTACTGTTTACGTATGCTATTATGAAACATGTTTAACACAATAAAAAGTACGTACTTTAAGGTGCTATAGATACTTAAAAGTAATATTTAAATCTTTAGCTTACTTGCCTTATAACATTATTAAAGGAGATTTTTATATGAAAACATACAATATTCCTGTAGAGGCGACTTTAGAGGTTATCGGTGGGAAGTGGAAAGTAGTTATCCTTTGTCATTTGAAGAAAGACAAAAAGAGAACGTGCGAATTAAAACAATTAATGTCTGGTATTACACAAAAGATGTTAACACAACAATTACGTGAATTAGAAGAAGATGGTGTAATCGAGAGAAAAGTGTATAATCAAGTGCCGCCAAAAGTAGAGTATTCTTTAACTGATTACGGTCATTCTTTAGATGCTATACTCGATTCTCTTTGTCACTGGGGAGAAAATCATCTCGACAAGAATGGGAACACATCTATGCTCATAACAGCAGCTGAATAAACAAGGAAAAAACGAACGAAAATATGTTCGTTTTTTTCTTTTTGTTTTGTCATGTATATATAGGGAGATTTTTTAAGTAGCATAATTACTTTTTGGTAATATAGGTACTTTTTTGTGCTGTAGGAACTAAAATGTGCCGTATAGAAAATTATTTGTTTTTACGCAACAATAGAGAAGAAATTTAGAAAAAAGGAGAGGAGCACGCGTGAAACAATATAATATACCGATAGAAGCAACTTTAGAAATTATCGGAGGAAAGTGGAAGGTCGTTATTTTATGTCACTTAACGAAAGGGACAAAGAGAACGAGTGAGTTACAACGTTTGATTCCTGAAATTTCTGTTAGAATGTTGACTCAGCAATTACGTGAGTTAGAAGAAGATGGTGTGATTATACGTAAAATCTATACAGAAATTCCACCTCGAGTAGAATACTCCTTAACGGATTATGGTTGGTCTTTACAAAATGTATTAAACCAATTAACTGCATGGGGAGAAAGATGCATAGATAGAAAAAATAGTGAAGTTAAATGAAATCTATATATGTAATATTGAAAACACCACCCCATGACGAGGTGGTGTTTTTTCAGTATAAAACGTTAGAAAGTTACTATGGTGAAAAGTAAGGGGCTATACCATATCGGCAGCTGTTTTAGTAGGGTGAATGTTTAATTTATCATTCATCATAGGTACTTAAAAGTGCCTTCATCACTTTAAAGTACGTACTATGCTTCATAATATAACCGTTTTATAATGACACTCGTAGCAAGAAGCCATAACGGTTTTAAGCTATGTTCAAAAAGACTTATTAACTAGAATAGTTTTTTGTTCAATTTTTTTAGTAGGAGATGTTTATATGGTTGAAGAACTTTTTTATAAAAAAATACTCAAAAATCTTTTTTCAGATCCAGTTCAAATTACACTTTGGAATGGAGAAACAATCCAATATGGAGAAGGGGAACCTCAATTTCATGTAACATTCCATAAGCCGCTTTCAAAAAAAGAGCTTGCAAAGGATCCTTCTATTGCATTCGGTGAAGCATATATGAATGGGGACCTTGAAATAAAGGGTAACCTTGAAAAAGCAATTCAATCTATTTATAAAAGGCAGGATAGCTTTTTAGGTGATAGTAAGTTGCAATATTTCAAAAGTAAATGGAATTTCTCAAAACAAAAAAATAAAGATGATATTGCTCATCATTATGATATTGGGAACGATTTCTATAAATTATGGCTTGATGAAACGATGACGTATTCTTGTGCATATTTCCAAAATGAGCAAGATTCTTTAACGACAGCTCAGCATAATAAAGTGAATCATATTTTGAAAAAGTTGAACCTTCAAAAAGGTGATACACTATTAGACATTGGTTGCGGATGGGGTGAGCTTATTACAGCTGCCGCTAAACAGTACGGTATAAAAGCGATGGGAGTAACGTTAAGTGAGGAACAATATGCAAAAACTTCCGAGCGAATTAAACAAGAGGGACTTACAGATTTAGTTGAAGTATCCTTACTTGATTACCGCGATATTAAGAATCGTAAATTTGATAAAATTGTTAGTGTAGGTATGATTGAACATGTAGGAAAAGACAACATTACGCAATACTTTGAGACAGTGAATGAACTGCTAAACGATGGCGGAATTTCTCTTCTTCATTGTATTACTTCTCCGGCTAATGGTGGTGCTACGAATGGTTGGATTGAAAAGTATATATTCCCTGGCGGATATGTTCCTGCTGTTAATGAATTAATCACGAACATGACAAATGAACAATTTTTCATTGTTGATGTGGAAAGCTTACGTAGACATTACGGGAAAACATTACAACATTGGGCTCGAAATTTTGAAAACGTACTGGAGGAAGTTCGCAAAACGAAAGATGAGCGATTTATTCGTATGTGGCGTTTATATTTAAATGCATGTGCAGCTTCGTTCTTTACAGGTAATATTGATTTACATCAATTTGTATTTACAAAAGGTATTAACGATACAATTCCGATGACACGTTCTTATATGTATGAATAAGAGTGTGATCTAATAGCTCTTAAGCAATGTTTAAATTTATAGGTTCATAACTTAAAGTAAAAAAGTCGGGATGAAAATCGAAATGATTTGTATCCGACTTTTTTTATTTATTATATATATTTAAAATTAAAACTATATACTTTTAATAATAAAAATATATAATAAAAATAGAAACAAAATTTTATAAGCAAGGAAGTTGAAGAATATGACATTAACAATGGGCTTTATTGGATTTGGAAAATCAGCTAACCGCTATCATTTACCGTATGTAAATACACGTAAAAATATAAAAGTAAAAACGATTTTTGGCCGCCAAATTAGTGAAGAATTAGCGGCTCCATATAAGAGTAAAGGTGTTTATTTCACTACTGATTTGGACGAATTGTTGAATGACAAAGAAATCCAAGTAGTGACAATCTGTACGCCAGCACATACGCATTACGAATTAGCGAAAAAAGTTATACTTGCTGGGAAATCGGTTATCGTTGAAAAACCATTTTGCGATACAGTAGAACATGCGAAAGAATTATTAGCTTTAGGACGAGAGAAAGGTGTAGTAGTTATGCCTTATCAAAATCGTCGTTTTGATGGTGATTTCTTAGCTGTTAAGCAAGTTGTGGAACAAGGATTCCTTGGTGATATTATTGAGGTTGAATCGCACATTGATTACTTCCGTCCTGGCTCCATCTCTCATGAAGCTCCAAAAGAAGAAGGTTCATTCTACAGTTTAGGTATTCATACGATGGACCGTATGATTTCATTATTTGGCCGTCCAGATACTGTGACGTACGATATTCGTAATAATGAAGTGGAAGGTGCGGTTGATAATTATTTCGATGTTGGTCTACATTACGGAAATCAACTGAAAATTAAACTGAAAACAAACCATGTTGTAGCGAAAGATTATCCACGCTTTATCGTTCATGGAACAAATGGATCGTTTATTAAATACGGTGAAGATCAGCAGGAAAATGATCTGAAAGCGGGTATTATGCCTGAGAGTGCAGGATTTGGCGAAGATTCGCCGATGTACTATGGAGTGGCGAAATATCGCAATGCAAACGGTGATTGGATTGAAAAACAAATTAAAACGCCGCTTGGTGATTACGGTCGTTTCTATGATGCAGCGTATGAAACAATTGTAAATGGTGCTCCAAAACTTGTGAAAGACGAAGAAGCGGTAACGAATATTGAAATCTTGGAAAACGGATTTGTTGCTCCATCACCTTCAGTTTACAAACTTGAGGCTTTAAACTTGAATGAATAGAAGAGGGAATACAGCATAAAGGAGGTATGGAAATGGCAAGCGGATCAACACAAGTAAAATACCTCGGCATTTACCAAAAAATTAAACAGCAAATTTTAGACGGCGAATATAAAATTAATGAAAAAATTCCAAGTAGCCCCGTCCTTGCTGAAGAATTTGGTGTTTCAGCTCTTACTATTAAAAAAGCGCTGGATCTGTTAGTGAGAGACGGATACATCATCCGCCGCCGCGGAAGTGGAACAGTCGTTCAAGATTGGCGTCAGCAGGAAAAGGCACGAATGATTCAAACTTTAACAGGTACGAAAGCTGTTTACGGCAATGAGGTAGAAAGTAAAATTATCGAGTTTACGATTGTCGGTGCCGATGAAATCATTGCTGAAAAATTGGGCATTTCAGTGGGGGATTTTGTATATAAAATCATCCGCCTCCGCATCATTCACAGTATTCCAACGATTATGGAGCATACATGGATGCCTATTTCGGTGATCCCAGGTGTTGAAGCTTCGGTTTTAGAGGAATCGATCTACTCGCACATTCAAAATAAACTAGGTCTTGAAGTAGGAACATCCGTTGTTAGGGTCAAAGGGGTTCGCCCAGATGATAGGGAAAAGCAGTTTATGAACTTAACAAATCAAGATTTCTTAATGAGAGTTGAACAAGTGGCCTATTTAACGGATGGACGAACTTTTGAGTACTCTTACGCCGATCATTTGCCGGAAACCTTTGAATTCGAAACAGTCATTACCGCAAAAGGTTATAGAGAGGCATAAAAAATAGGTTGGGGCAAGTATTGCCTCAACCTATTTTTTGTTTTCAATATAGTAGGAACAGTTACTATTCATCAGCTGTAATAAGCATGGACGTATTCCCGTTTTTTTCAAGATGAACTTCTCCCCAAGTGCAGAGGGAATCGAGTATGGCTCCTAAAGAAGAACCGTAATCCGTTAAAGAGTACTCTACTTTCGGTGGTACTTGGTCATACACTTTTCTTTGGATTACATCGTCTTCTTCTAGTTCACGTAATTGTTGTGTTAACATTTTTTGAGTAATACCAGACATTAAACGTTTTAATTCGCTCGTTCTTTTTGTTCCTTTTTTTAAATGGCAAAGGATAACAACTTTCCACTTTCCGCCAATAACTTCTAAAGTCGCTTCTACAGGAATATTATATGTTTTCATAAAAAAACTCCTTTGATGAATTTAGATTACAGTTTTGGACCTAAATACGTTGTAATACTAAAATTATTTCTTTTTAGTGCCTATAACACTTTAAAGTGCGTACTATTTATTGTGCTAAATATCGTTCATAATAACCGATGTAAGAGAGAAGTAAGCAGAACTACACTAGAAAGTTTATACGTTACTTTTTAGTACCTATAACACTTTAAAGTGCGTACTTTTTATTATGCTAAATATCGTCCATAATAAAACATGTAAGTAAGAAATGAATAAAATGCACTTTGAAGTGCATTGGAAATTGGTTAGCATAATACTATGGGAACCATCCACACAAAAAAATGATTAATTAATCCAAGACTTAACATTTGATTAATAGAACTGTAAGGTTTAAAATTACAGTATAGATTTAAGAAGTGAGTTGTCATCATCTGTAAATGTAGTTTCAATCATTTTATAAAAGAAGCATGAAAAGAAACGAATAGTAGAAATAAACGAAACATTGCCGAATAAATAATATTACGTGTATTTGATTCTAAACTGTAATTTTTTTTAATACATTTCAATAACCGATATTTAAAATGTACGTTTCATAAAGAACATTAAAGGAGTGAGTGAAATATGGTGGTTTTATATACAACAGCAAGCTGTGGTTCATGCCGAAAAGCGAAAGCATGGCTGGAAGAGAATCAAATTGATTATACTGAAAAAAATATCGTATCCAATTCTATGACAGTGGATGAACTTAAATCCATTCTTCGTTTAACTGAAGAGGGTGCTACTGAAATTATTTCAACTAGATCCAAAACTTTTCAAGACTTAAATATAAATATAGATGAGCTTTCGCTGAATGAATTTTATAAATTAATAATTGAGCATCCGCTAATGTTGCGTCGCCCAATTATGCTGGACGAGAAAAGATTACAGATTGGTTTTAATGACGAAGAAATTCGTAAATTTTTACCACGTAGCGTTCGAACGTTCTTAAATATTGAACTGCAAAAGTTGGCTAATTAATAAGTAATATTTTTCAAGAAAAGTTTTTTGAAAGGAGGAAACCGGAGATGATAGAAGTATGTGTTACAGTCAATTATAACGATAGAAATTATCAAACAAATGTTATTGTGAATAAAGATACGATATGGACAAAAATCAAACAGTTGGCAGAAGAACAAGTCAAAAAACAGTGGGGCTTTTAATTTGGATTATTTAAAAATTGAAGTTATAGGTTAGAGATTATAACTAAACCTAATATTTGTCAGCGATTAAATATAAAAAAATTTTTGAAAGGAGGAAGCAAAAAATGATAGAAGTATGCGTTACAGTTAATTATAACGATAGAAATTATCAAACAAATGTTATTGTGAATAAAGATACGATATGGACAAAAATCAAACAGTTGGCAGAAGAGCAAGTGAAGAAACAATGGAGTCTTTAAATGTATTTTTAATTTAAAAAGCGAAATGGAGTTATGGGATATAGGTGAGTTCGGATAGAATATAAAAGAATTTATTTCTTTATGATTAGAATGAATTTTATATATTTTAATGTTCGACTAACGTATCTGTAATATTTATGGCTACAGTAAGTTAACATGCCAGAAACATTATTCTTTATCGTAGGAGGAAAACCATGAGCAGCGACTTTACCTTGGCCATTCACAGTTTAACTTATTTAGCTCTACAGCCAGACCGAATGTCAACAAGTAATGCTATTTCAGAAAGTGCAGGTGTTCACCCAGTACGCATTCGTAAAGTGCTAAGTTTGTTAAAAAAACATAAGTTTATTCAATCAAAAGAGGGGACTGGTGGAGGTTTTATTTTTGCTCGGGATTTAAGTGAAGTTAACCTCTGGCATATTTATCAAATAACCTCTGAAGGTGCGTTGCAACCTAAGTGTCCGGAATCAAATGATCAGTGTATTGTAGGTTTGAATATGCAAAAAGTTCTCTTCACTATTTTTTTAGGTGCGGAAGAACATCTAGGTGAATACTTAAAGAACTATACAATGCAAGAAATTGTTGATCTTATCAATCAAGAACGTTAAACGGCTTAAATGTTATATAGTCGTAAGTTTTTAAAAATTAAATGTAATAGAAAATATTACAGTTTAATTTTGTTTTTTATTTCTTGTTTATCGTCATTAAAAATAATTTGTAAGAAGGTGAAAAAGTATGATGTCAAATAATAATCATGTTTTAAAAGTAGGAGATTGGGTTCGAGGAGTATCAAATGAGGGTGAATTCATAGTTGGTTACATTGTATCACTTGATGAAGCGGAAGATGTAGTTACAGTTAGTATAGTGAAACGTGACGACAAGTACACAATAAACGAAGCGATTTTACTCTTTAGTAAACATGTTAACAAGCTCCCTGAATCAAAGGTAATAAATAAGGAGCAAATCCTTTATCTTATAGACCTTGCATTATTAACAGGAGACGAAGAATGGTTTATCGAGCTTTCTTCAAAATTAAACTCGATCAAAGAGTTAGTTAATGAGGGGTTTTAATTTGTTAGGTTGTGCAATAATCAATAAAATCCTCTCTTTTGTTGCATCTTATTAAAAGAGAGGATTGATGTTATGGAAATAAGACTAACAATGGTTAGCATTATGTGTTTTCTTAGTTTTATATTACCCTGTATTTCTGTTCAGGCAATTGTAAAAAAGGAAAATAATATAAACGTAAACTTTGACATAGAGATATTCCTGAAGAAGAGTTAAAAAAACTAGAATTAAGATGACATTGTATTGAGGTGTTTGCACACTCCTGATAATGATTATTATGTAAATAAGCTGCCTGATATGGGTAGCTTATTTTATTTTTTTTCGTTTAGCGTAGTTTTTTTAAGTGTTAGTGGTCTCTTATTGCCATAAAGTAAAAAACGTATCTTCCTAAAAATGTATATCAATGCAATAGCGATAATATATATCCTAAAAAATGGTTTATACATTCAAAACGATATTTATTTTTAATTACATTAATTGTTTATTAGAATATCTTTTCTAGTTTGAAATAAAATTTTTTGACAAATAAGGATATAAATATCTGTATGATGAGTAACTTGAATAAGTAATATATTATTGTATTTTATGCTAATTAATTCAATTTTAAGTGATAGGAACAAGGGTTGAGTGCTAACTGTAAATTATTATCCATATAAAATTATACCTATTAAATATTTCTGAAAATATAAAAATATTAATTTTATAAATATACACGTTATAATGAGGGCGTCGAGAGAAATTTTATTATCTCTGGAGAAAATATAAAAAATGCGATTATTAGTAAGAAAGGTGTGTGATTAGAGGCGAAATGTATGTAAAGTGCTTCAGTGGCTTGTGTAATCAATACCATAAATGCTGCCGAAGTTATTAAAGTGATGTATAGAATTGAGAAAGAAATGCCTCGCAAATTAAGAGAGGCCGGTTTAGCTAAATTTACTGTTAAAAGTAAAAAAGAGAAACCATTAAAGTAATACACTGTTATTAGAAATGTTGCAACGTATTTATGAAGTCTATTCTATATTGTTCTCTTAAGGGTCTTTATATAAAGAGCGGATATTACGAGTAAACTTTTTTGTGAACGCTAACAATTATATTAGGACGCTAACTAGCGAATGTTTCAATTTGGATTTATTATGATGAAGGACATGCAATGTGGGGCAACTTGTAAGGAATTCATTTTCCAAAAAAGGAAAATATTCGTTAGCTAAAAAGGGAGATGCAAGAATAGATACAAGGGGGAGTTATTATATGAACGGGAATACTGCAAAGAAAATAGAAGTTCAAGCTGAAAATACCGCACTAAAAAATGAGCAATATGCAGATCCGAAAAAGTGGCATAAGCAGGATACTACATGGGCATTGAGTCTATTTGGAACTGCAATTGGAGCAGGGGTGCTCTTTTTACCGATTAATGCAGGTTCAGGTGGTTTATTATCTTTACTACTAATTACATTACTTGCATATCCAGTTATGTACTACTCACATAGGGCACTTGCTAAAATGATATACGCTTCTAATTCTGCTGATGAGGGGATCACAGGTACAATTAGAGAGTATTTCGGAAATAAAGCGAGTATCATTTTTAACATCGTATATTTCGGTTCAATTTATACAATCGTACTAATGTATTCGGTTGCGCTTACAAATACTGCAAGTAGTTTTATCGTGCATCAATTGCACATGCCAGAACCTCCAAGGGCTATTTTATCACTTGTATTAGTTCTTGGTCTTATCGCTATACTGAATTTTGGTCAAGATATTACTGTAAAGGTAATGAGTATGCTAGTGTATCCTTTCATAGCTTCTCTACTTTTTATCGCAATATCTTTAATTCCACAGTGGAATACGTCAATGCTTAGTTTTTCAGCTGTTTCTACTGCTTCAACAGGAACAGGATATTTTGGAACGATATTAATGATTCTACCAATCATCGTATTCTCATTTAATCATTCACCTATGATTTCATCATTTGTTGTGAAACAGAGAGCTACGTATGGTATCGAAGCCACTGATGCTAAATGTGCGCAAATACAAAAGGTTTGTTATATCATGACATTTGCGGTTGTTATGTTCTTCGTCTGGAGCAGTACATTGAGTTTGACTCCAGATGATATTAAAATGGCAAAAGAGCAGAACTTATCAATCCTTTCATATCTTGCTAATGAGCTTAATTCGCCTGTAATCACTATTGCAGCTCCTATCATTGCTTTTGTGGCTATTACAAAGTCTTTCCTTGGTCACTATATCGGAGCATATGAGGTAATGCGTGACGTGATTATGAAGTTTGGTAAAACACGTGGAAAAGATATAGAAGAAAAAACAATTAAGACAATAATCCTTACTTTTGTCGTATTAACATGCTGGTATGTTGCTTATGCAAATCCAAGTATTCTTGGAATTATTGATTCACTTAGCGGTCCATTAGTTGCTGCTATCTTATGTCTATTACCGATGTATGCAATCAATAAAGTAGCGGTACTAGCTAAATACAAAGGGAAAATGAGCAACGTATTTGTTATTATTGTAGGTGTCCTTACTGTTTTAGCAAGTATTAAGTCATTATTCTAATTCACGATTGTTAGTTTTAGTGTAAAAATAGTGGATACGAAAAACTTTTTGGACAAACTTCTCACGTTGGAGAGTTTGTCCTTTTTTATTCAATCTATTAACAAACAGCCACCTTTCAGATAAGGTGGCTGCTTCGGTATTAATTTATTTTCACTATTCACGTCTAAATGGACCTTTTGGAGCAATTAGCTCTAAATTAGTACCATCTGGATCACGGAAGTAGGCAACTCCTGTACCAAATCCAGATTTCAAGCCGTCTTCTTCTTGAAAGACAATTGGATCTCCATCTGGTTCTACTCCAATTGCTTTTAGACGTTCTACAGCGGCATCAATATCTTCTACTTCAAAACAAAGATGCATCGCACTAATTTGATCATTTGAGTAAGAGGCTTTATCTGATTTAGGAACAATATATTCTAGAATGTCGATATTTAAATTGTCTAAGTGAAGGTTGGCATATTTAATACGAGTATCTTCAAGTCCTTGAGTTTGCGCCATTCTTTTTCCGCCAATTTCATCGATGTTTGATACTCTCTTACCTGTTAATGCTTCGTAAAAAACGATAGATTTTTCTAAATCACTTACTGTAATTCCAACATGATTTACTTGTGAAAAGCCTGCTGTTTTTTCACTCATTTTTGTTGCCTCCTATTTTTTAGGTGGTGTAATGTATTCGTTTCGCCAATCTTTTACTGTAATTAAAATGAGCCTTTAGTAGAAGTTCTATTCTAAGTATTTTGTAACGGGACACGAGAAATATAAGAGTGTTTTTTGATTAAAAAAGAATCTAGTATCGGCTAGGTTCTTTTTATTTTTCGTTTGTCTTAATAAAAAAATGATGAATTTGAATTACAACCATTGAGCAAAAAAGTTTGTTATTAAAAATATTATTCATTAGTACATACATTTTTAATAAGTTAAATATATTTCATAATAGTCTCTGTAAGAGGAGGATGAGTAGAAAAGTACTTTAAAGTACCTATAGCACTTTAAAGTGCGTACTTTTTATCACCCTGAATATCATTCATAATAGCACCTGTAAGAAGAAAATGAGCTTTACGGTACTAGCTACTTGATTTTACAGCAGTTTATTTAGATTTAGATTGATTGAATTGATACTTTAGAATTCAATAATTTCTCGAAATGCTAGAGTGGCATAAAACGATTATGGAGGTTAAAGATATGAGTACTTCAAATTTGAATGAAATTAGTAAACAAATTGTAAAAGAGGAGGAAACACTTCAATTTTCCTCTTTTACAAATGAAGATGCCTTGCAATTAGGTTTATTTATTGTTGAAACAGCAAAGCGAGAGGGAAAATTAATTGCTGTTGATATAACAAAAAACGGTGTGCAATTATTTCATTTCAAGATGACAGGGACAAATGAGGAAAATACGAAATGGATTGAGCGTAAAAAACGAGTTGTTTCCCTGCATGATCATAGCTCGTATTATATGCAGATACAAAGTGAAATAACTGGAATCTCATATAATGAAAAATATCTTTTAGATACTTCGGAATATGCTGCGTTTGGTGGATGCTTTCCTATCAGAATAAAAAACGTAGGGGTTATTGGAATGATAACAGTTTCAGGATTGCCGCCAGAAGAAGATCACGAATTGGTAATAAGAGCAGTTAAAAATCATTTGAATCAATAGCTGTAGCTAGTGAATAGATAATTAATTTTAGGGGGCAATACTATGCCATTAATTGAGCTAAATACTTGGCCAACGATGTCAACAGAAGAAAAAAAGGAATTTATTTATGAAGTAACTGAACTTACAATAAAACGATTAAAAATTGTCCCTGACAAAATTCAAGTGTTGATCACGGAACTTGAGAAAGAAAATTGGGGGAAGGCTGGAGCTGTAGCAAGTGATGCTACCTTTGCTGAGAAAAGTAGGGTGTCCAATTGGGAAACAAAAGAGTCTTATGATACACCGGATCGTAACGTTGATGGAATGGCTATCATTAAGATCGATATATGGAATACATTTGATCAAGAGACAAAGGATAAGTGGGTAAATGAACTTACACAATTAACCTCTAAATATACACATGCACCTTTGGATAAAGTGCTAATTCTTATTCGTGAAATGATTCCAGGAAACTGGGGACAAAGCGGTGTAACAGGAGCCGATAAAGACTTTCTTTCCAAAAGTCGTACATTTTAATGATTAAATAAAAAAGGCAAAAATGAACATATTTCTGTTCGTTTTTGCCTTTTTTGTTATTTGTCTGCGGTAATGAATATGATTTTTTACTTTTCAAGTAATACCCTCTAAAGTCGCCTCTCTAGGAAGAGTGTGTTTCTTTATATGCTACCTTTCTTCGTTGAATGTAGATGTCAATTTTTGAGCAAAATAAGCTAGGTTATGTAAATATTACTTTTTAGTACCTATAGTACTTTAAAGTACGTACTTTTTATTAGGGTGATTATCATTCATAATAGCACATGTAAGAGAGAAACAAGCTTTACGGTACTAGTAATTAACTATGTTACTTTTTAGTACCTACAGCACTTTAAAGTACGTACTATTCATTATGTTAATTGTATTTCATAATAGTACATGTGAGAGAAGAGCGAGAAGTACGGTACTAAGAAGTACCTATAGTACTTTAAAGTGCGTTCTATAAAAAGAGAATGAAACCATTCATAATAGTGTTTGTAGAGATTAAATGTATTTTTTAAAAGATAAAAGGGCCTTTTTATCGCACTATTATGATAGGAATTATAGGGAAGAGGGGAAACTTAATTGAATTCATATACAGCATCGTCTTCAGAAGTTCAGACGAATCGAAGAAGTATATTTGCGTTATTAGCGCTAGCAATTAGTGCGTTTGGGATTGGGACAACTGAATTTGTTAGTGTCGGTTTATTACCATCTATTTCGGAAGATTTACATGTATCGGTGACAACAGCTGGTTTAACAGTTTCTTTATATGCGTTAGGCGTAGCATTTGGTGCTCCAGTATTAACGTCATTAACAGCTAATATGTCACGAAAAACGTTATTAATATGGATTATGGTTATTTTCATTATTGGTAACGGGATCGCGGCTGTTTCAACAAGCTTCACTGTATTACTTATTGCGAGAATTGTGTCTGCACTTTCACATGGTGTGTTTATGTCAATTGGTTCAACGATTGCTGCGGCACTTGTACCAGAAAATAAACGTGCTAGCGCGATTGCAATTATGTTTACTGGTGTAACAGTTGCGACTATTACAGGGGCACCAATTGGAACATTTATTGGTCAACAATTTGGCTGGAGAACATCATTTTTAGCAATTGTAGTAATTGGAATTATTGCCTTAATTGCAAATAGTATTCTCATTCCATCTAATATGAAAAAGGGTACGTCTGTATCATTCCGCGATCAATTTAAACTGATCACGAACGGAAGACTGTTACTTGTTTTCATCATTACTGCACTTGGATACGGTGGTACATTCGTAACATTTACGTATTTATCTCCGTTATTACAAGAAGTAACAGGATTTAAAGCTAATACAGTTACTATCATTTTATTAGTGTATGGAATCGCAATCGCGATAGGGAATGTGATTGGCGGTAAATTATCGAACCATAATCCAATTCGAGCGCTATTTTACATGTTCTTTATTCAAGCGATTATATTATTTGTTTTAACATTTACAGCGCCATTTAAAGTAGCTGGGCTAATTACAATTATTTTCATGGGACTATTCGCATTTATGAATGTTCCAGGGTTACAAGTATATGTCGTAATGTTAGCTGAACGATTTGTACCGAGTGCTGTCGATGTTGCATCGGCAATTAATATTGCGGCGTTTAATGCTGGGATTGCTCTTGGTGCTTATTTAGGCGGTATTGTAACGAACTCGTTAGGGTTAATTCATACAGCTTGGGTAGGCGGCATTATGGTAGTAGGTGCTGTTATTTTAACGGCGTGGAGTATGTCATTAGAAAAACGAGATCAAGTAAAATAAAAGGAGAGAAAATAAAATGAAAAACTTACAAAGTACAACAACATTGCATAACGGTGTAGAAATGCCTTGGTTCGGTTTAGGTGTATTTAAAGTAGAAGAAGGACCAGAACTTGTAGAAGCAATTAAATCAGCAATTAAAGCAGGATATCGTAGTATCGATACAGCGGCGATTTATGGAAATGAAGCAGCAGTAGGTGAAGGGATCCGTGCAGGTATTGAAGCAACAGGAATTTCAAGAGAAGAATTATTTATCACTTCAAAAGTATGGAATGCAGACCAAGGATATGAAGAGACAATTGCGGCATATGAAGAGAGTTTAAAAAAATTAAAACTAGATTATTTAGATTTATATCTTGTTCACTGGCCTGTAGAAGGGAAATATAAAGATACGTGGAGAGCGTTAGAAACACTTTATAAAGAAAAGCGTGTACGTGCAATTGGCGTAAGTAATTTCCAAATCCATCATCTGCAAGATGTAATAAAAGACGCAGAAATTAAGCCGATGATCAACCAAGTAGAATACCATCCTCGTTTAACACAAAAAGAATTACAAGCTTTCTGTAAAGAACAGGGTATTCAAATGGAAGCATGGTCACCACTAATGCAAGGTCAATTATTAGATAATGAAACATTACAAGAAATTGCTGAGAAACACGCTAAAACAACAGCGCAAGTTATTTTACGTTGGGATCTTCAAAATGGAGTAATTACAATTCCAAAATCAACGAAAGAACACCGCATCATTGCAAATGCTGATGTATTTAACTTTGAGTTAACGAAAGAAGATATGGAGAAAATCGATGCGTTAAATCAAGATCACCGCGTTGGTCCAGATCCTGATAACTTTGATTTCTAAGAAAAATGAGTAAAAAGAGTGCAAAAGTTGCACTCTTTTTTTATTTTCTATTCAATAAAATGTTTCTGTTTATATTATGACTTTTAAATTACTTTAGGCGATCTAAAGAACTGATTAACAGTATTAATGTTTGACATAAAATAATGCATTCTATATTATATATGCTATAGCATGTAAATGGCGATTTATTTGGAGGTGGCATATGGACTTATATGAGTTAACAGGACATCTTGTTCATCATACTGATGTGAAGTTAACAAATTATATAATGTAAGTTTTTAGTCACATATTGCTTATAAAATTTATTGTTTATATGCTATAGCATATAAGTGTCATCTCATAACTTGTAACGGCAAAAATTTAAATGATACAGTAGATATATTATGAAACGAGGAGATTTTAGTTATGGAAAAATTCATATTAGCGTTTGATAGAGAACTTGTAATTGCAGAAAGAAAAGATTCAGTATGGAGCGTGCACTCACAGTTTGTAGGTGCTAATCCGATTGCTTTAGCTTCTGACCCATACGACCAAGAAAGAATGTATTGTGGTACTTTTGATAGGGGATTATGGAGAAGTAAAGATGGAGGAAGTTCTTGGGAAGCGATTGGTACGTTACCTTCCTTTGGTGAAGTGTTCCCAGCCGATGCTATTCATATGAGAGCTATTACAGCAGTTTCTGTATCTCGAGCGAAGGGTGATGACGGTAACGGGATCGTATATGTAGGAACTGAACCGAGCGCAATGTTTGTATCTAAAAATGGGGGGGACAGTTTTGAGCTGCTAACTGATTATCGACAAATGCCATCGTATTCATCATGGTTCTTTCCTCAACGAACATATACACACCATGTAAAACACATTGAAATTGATGCTAATAATCCAGAAACCATTTATACGACTATTGAGGTAGGTGGATTAATTAAAAGCGTAGATGGCGGTATAACATGGACTGAGGAAAAAGAGGGAAACTATCCTCAAGATATTCACGTTCTTAAATCACATCGCAATGTGCCAAATCGTTTATACGGGGTTTTAGGTGATTCATTCTTGAAAGAACCAGGTCATGAGTATGCGGAGAGCTGTGATGGAGGTAAGACTTGGAACTATATTTGTAGTGGGCTAAAGCATCATTACGCATATCAAATGGCAGTTAATCCAACTGATCCAGAAAATATTATTATTGCGACATCGTCAAATCCACACGTAGCACATGATTACAATAATGGAAATTGTGAATCATATATTTATAAGAAAGAAAAAGATCAGTCTTGGACAGAAATGAATGCAGGTTTACCAACTCCTAAAGGAACAATCATACCAGTATTAAAGGCAACAAGTGATGGAACGTTCTATTTATTTAGTAATAAAGGTGTTTATCAGTCGGTAGATGGCGGTTCAAATTGGAAGTCATTAGAGATTCCTTGGGAGAACAGATTTATGGAACAACATCCTTATGAGATGTTAATCGTTAAATAAGTGACGGGTATAGTATTAGCTACTATTCATTAAGAATGTTTAGTGGAATTTAAAATGTATTAAGCCAGGTAATGCGTTAGAAACGCTTCCTGGCTTTTTTGACCATCAATTTAACGTCTACAGTTCATATTTCTGTAAATATGAAACACGCAGGATACATGAATAGAGAATGGGTAAAATAGTACTGAATGATGACTAGATTTTATCAATGATGTTATAAGACGTTTTTTAGGTCAACTGAAGGAAGCAGTGTGTTTAGATTAAGAATGACTGGCAATTGGTGCTATGGAGTTCAATGATTTAAAAATGTACTCATTTAAACGCGTATTATCTTCGAGATGTATCATTTTGAAGAATATTAAAACTTAGGAGGAAATGAATTATGACAAAAGATTTCTATACTGCACTGAAAGAAAGACGTACTTACTATGGGATTAATAAAGAGGTACAAGTATCAGATGAAAAAATTAAAGAAATTGTGGAATTTGCTGTGAAATATACGCCTTCAGCTTTCAATTCGCAAACTGCGCGAGTAGTTGTATTATTAGGTGAAGCTCATAATAAATTATGGGATATTACAACTGAAACATTAAGAAAAGTAGTTGGAGATGGAGATTTTTCAGGAACGCAACAAAAAATGGATTCCTTTAAAGCTGGTTATGGAACAGTACTATTCTTTGAAGATGAGGCAATAGTGAAATCGCTTCAAGAAAAATTTGCTGCATATGCTGAAAACTTCCCAATTTGGTCACACCAAGCATCAGGTATGCACCAATTAGTCGTGTGGACAGGATTAGAAGCAGAGGGATTAGGGGCGTCTTTACAACATTATAATCCATTAATTGATGATGAAGTGAAAACAGAATGGAATGTTCCTGCTAATTGGAAACTAATTGCACAAATGCCATTTGGTAATCCAACAGCTGCACCAGGTGAAAAAGAATTCCAACCACTTGAAGAGCGTGTGAAATTTCATAAGTAATATTCAAATGTAATAAAGTGAAGCTTTAATTAGTAGTGGTCTTACTGTTCGCAAATAGCGGAGGAAGCTAACTGTATTGTGAAAAAAACTGTTTCGTCAAAAAAGTTTATTCGTTCTTTTTATTAATCGAGTATGTATGAATAAAAGCGTTAAAAACACTATTTTAACCTTTAAAGGAACAAGGTGATCGTTTTGATCACCTTGTTTTATTTCTTACATTTTATTTATTAAAAAACGCTAAGTTTTCATAAATGCTTGAAAAACTAGCGTTTTAATCATAGGTATCTGTAATTTGATTACTTAAAACTATATACGAAAAAGCTTTTATACTATTCCTCAAGTTCTATCCATTCCTGTGACCATTCTTCTATTCCACGAATAATAGCTTCTAAAGCAAATCCTTTTTGAGTTAAAGAATATTCTATACGAACTGGTGTCTCAGGAAAGACTTTACGTTCGACAATTCCTTCTAGTTCTAATTCTTTCAATCTTTCTGAAAGTAATCTTCCGCTAACAGGAAGAGAAGATTCAAGCGTACAAAAGCGCTGAGGTCCAGAGAAAAGTTGGTAAATAATTAGTGCTGTCCATCGTTGACTAAAAAATTTCATTCCTTTTTCAAAGCGAGGGCATAATGTAGAATCATTCATTTTCCTTCACCTCCTAAAATAAATTATATAACATCTTACTGTTAGTAACAAATGTTTTTATAATTAATTACTTGACGTAAATTAATTACGATTGTATACTCACTTACATAAAGTAACTAAGTTGTTTTATGTAACTGAAGTTCTTTTCTTTAAATGGCCAAAGTTGTAATAATACATATTGCATATAAGCTGTGAGAAAAAAGAATATCATCTGTAAAAACACTTACGTTGTGTAAGTTAAACAATAAAAAATATAACGATGGAAGGGAATTTTTTAGAGATTCTCTATACTAGGAGGTACCTAATGGTTACAACAGATACAATTCATATGTTAGAAGATAAAATTAAATTTATACATCAAGATGGAAAGGATATTTATTTAGTAGGTCCTATCAAATTGCCAATTAATTTATATGGGGAGACTAAAGTTTTCCAATGGTATTCTTGGTTGCAATGTAGTGAGGTTACAAATAGTGTAGAAGGAATTATTGAAAAACTTTCATCTATCAATTTAGCTGATATGCAACAATCTAGTGTGCTTGTATATGGTGATTTTGAGAATTCTGAAGATGCCCTAATTCGTATGCATAGTATTTGTCACACGGGTGATATCTTTGGTAGTAAACGTTGTGATTGTGGATTCCAATTAAAGCAGTCTTTACAAATGATTACAGAACATGGTTCAGGTGCTTTATTTTACTTAGCGAATCATGAAGGAAGAGGGATTGGCTTGTTTAGTAAAGCGATGACGTACCTCTTGCAAGAAAATGGATTAGATACAGTAGAAGCTAATCTAAACCTAGGTTTTGAAGATGATGTTCGAAACTATGAGGATACAATTGAAGTGTTAAAAGCGCTACGCTCAAAACCTGTAAAACTTATTACAAATAATCCGAAAAAATTAGAAGCGTTACAAAAAGCTGGATTAAATGTTACGAGTCGTGAACCGTTATGGGGTGATGTCTCAGAGTTTAATGAGAAATATTTGCAAACGAAGATCCAACGTTCTGGACATTTTGAAGGGGGACACTTACATGCTTGAGCATGAATTGTATATGAAGCTAGCACTAGAAAATGCCAAGGCTATGAAGGGACAAACCACTCCAAATCCACTGGTTGGATCTGTAATTGTAAATGATAATCGAATTGTAGGGATTGGAGCACATATGAAGGCCGGAGAACCACATGCCGAAATACATGCGATACGTATGGCGGGAGAACAAGCCCGTGGTGGTACCATCTATGTAACTCTTGAACCTTGTTCTCATCATGGTAGAACAGGCCCTTGTGCAGAAGCAATTGTACAAGCAGGAATTAAGAAGGTAGTAGTTGCTACACTTGATCCAAATCCACTTGTTTCTGGACGTGGAATTAAAATTCTGCAAGATGCTGGTATTGAAGTGCTTGTAGGAGTGTGTGAAGAAGAATCTAAAAAGATGAATGAAGTCTTTAATAAATATATTTTGACAAAGCGCCCATTTGTAACGATTAAATCGGGTGTTACATTAGATGGGAAAATTGCTACTTCTTTATCGGATAGTAAGTGGATCACATCTACAGAAGCAAGACAGGAAGTACACCAAATACGAAACGAAAATGCAGCCATTTTAGTAGGAGCGAATACTGTCCAAAAGGATAATCCATCATTGACAACGCGTATTCCAAATGGAAGAAATCCAATTCGAGTAATTTTGGACTCAACATTACGCATACCAATGGAAGCTCACGTTGTTACAGATGGAGAAGCTCCTACCTGGATATTTACAACAAGTAATCATGCAACGGAAAAAAGGAAGGCATTAGAAAATGCAGGAGTCGAAGTATTTGTTACTAGCGGAGAAAAGCATATAAACTTATATGAAATGCTTGATGTTTTAGGGGAAAAAGGAGTTTTCTCCCTGCTTATTGAAGGTGGTGGAGAGGTAAATGCTTCGTTTATTGAAAATGAATTGATGGATAAACTTATTTTATATTTCGCACCTAAAATTATTGGGGGCAGATTGGCGCCTAGCTTTGTAGAGGGGACTGGTATTACTAAAATGCAAGATGCAATTGAATTTAAGGATATATCATTTACCCAGGTTGGAAAAGATTATAGATTTATTGGTTATCCAGAATATCGGAAAGATGAGAAATAAGGAGAAAAAAGCTACTTATATTTTCCGATAAATGGATTGCAGACAGGAGCGATGAAGAGTGAAGTTTGGATTTGATATCGATGATACATTAATTGATTTGAGGCAGCATGCTTTTCATTTATATAATAAAAAATTAAACAAAAAAGTAGGATTGGATGTATTTCATTCTTTAAAAACAATTGAAATTCATGAAGCATTTGGCATGACTTCGGAGGAAGGCGGTCATATGTGGAATAGTTTGCTGGATGAGATTTATTATACTTCTTGTTCACCGTTTCAGTATGCAGTAGAGACATTGCAAGAATTAGAAAGACAGGGACATGAAATATACTATATAACGGCGCGGCCTAAAGAACATGGAGAGCAAACAAAAAAATGGTTAATAGAAAAAGGATTTCCGGTACATGAAGATCGCTTTTTCTATGGAATGAAGGATGAAGAAAAAATTCACTTTATACAAGAAATAAAATTAAACTATTTCTTTGATGATAAGCCGGCTGTCTTAGAAACGTTAATAGGAAAACCGATAAATGTGTATGCAAAAACTACTTCTTACAATCAACATCTCAGTATCCCGCGTATTACAAGTTGGACAGAGTTAGGAAATATTATAAAGAAAGATATGTAAAGATTTAACTAGAAAATCAAATAGAGCCAAGACATAGAATTAATAAATTGTAAAAGTTTAGGTATGGATATTATCGAGAAGAAAATTGACTTTTTCATGAGTAAAAAGATTCTAGTTATGAATTCAATGACAAGTGTAACAATATGTATATTTCAAAAAACACGAAGACTTTTAAGTCTTCGTGTTTTTTGATGCATGTCTGAAAGAGAAGAAATAAAAGTGTGAAATTGTATGATATTTAAACAATTAATACTTAATATTTGTATATGCAAAATTACATACATTTAATGATTGATAATCACGAATTAATGTAACTATAATAATTACACTGATAAGTAACTTACTGACCACAGTTATAAGTGAAGAAGGAGGAGGATTTTATTATATTTTGTATATAAAAAATAGAAAAGGAGATGTACAAATGAAAAGGTTACTTGTTATAAGCATAATGTATACAATGTTTTTCCTCATAGGAAATATACACTTACATGCTGATGAACGAACAAATGTAAAAGAAATTACTAGTTTAGAAGAGCCTACGTGGATATTTCAGGCAGGCATAAGTAAGGGGAAATATCATGATCGACAAGATTTAGGATTAATCTTGCAGAGAAATACACCATTAAAGGTAAGACAAACGAATCCTAATTTTAAAGACAAATTAACATTACGCTTATTATCTAATGACTCAAAAAATGAAAAATCCATACAAGTAGGAAATGAATGGGTTACGATTCAAGGTAATACACCTTTAGTTCCTTTCATAGATACTCCGTATGGTGGTGAAGAGCGCGCCATACTTGAGTACCAAGTAGAGAATAAAAGTGCTACTAAACCTCTTCCAATTTATAAACAACAGGGAAATGTATCTCAATTTTTTAATACATGGGATCAATTTGATGGAGAGTATGCATTAATTCAAGGGGAGAGTTTCCAGTTATTTGTACCTAAAAAAGATAAAGAGTTAGTAAGGTCTTTAAAAGATTTTCAATCGTTGGATGAGTTAATTGTTTATTATGAAGATATTTTTACAATGTATGATTCAATTATTGGGTTAGATGGCTCAACGGTTGAAAATAAAAAAAGTCAAAATCGTTATTTCTTAAAAGCAGATATATCCGGTGCTGGCGGTGCCTATTATGGCGCAAATTGGACAGCGAATAGTATAGATAGCACAAAGATGTGGTTAGATAAACTAAGTTGGGGAACTTTACATGAAATCGCTCATGGATACCAAGCTGGTTTTGATAATCAGGGAATATTTACAGGAGAAGTTTCTAATAATCTATTTGGTGTTCAATATCAATATAGTAAATACGGCAAAAAAGCAGATCAAGTTGGTTGGTTGTTTAATTTTGGGAAGAAGGGACAGGTAGAACGGAATTTATACAATGCTTTAATGAAAGAAAATAAAAATTATGATGACTTAGATTTACGACAAAAACTCATTCTTTTAACGATGGCGAAACAAAAAGCTGGTGATGAAGCTTTTGCAAAAATGTATCAAGGTTATCGAAAACTAGCTAGCAATGCTGCTTTTAAAAAAGGTGACCATTCTTTGCCTGATTTAATGAATCAGCATTATAGTGAGAATGGACAAGTTGATTTTACACCTGTCTTTGAAAGCTGGGGCTTTAAGCTTAATCATAAACAAATAGAGATGAATAGAGTGAAAGGTTATCCGGCTGTTACTTCTTTAGCTTATATAGTGCCTGAATCACAATTAGTTAAAGCAAGAGCTGCAGTTGATCCTGATATTCCGATAAACTCTAACTTTGAAATAGTTACGAATCAGCAAATTGCTTCACTTGGACTAAAAGGGAATTTGCATATCCACTTAAATACAAATGAAATAGATACATTGAAAGGAGGAAAAGTTAAATTAAAAGAAGGGAATACAGTTATTCAAGAAAAAACAATTGAAACAACAGATATCAATTTACAAGACGTACCAAATGGAGTTTATACAGTTGAGATTTCAGGTGAAAAAACGGATAGTATGTACCATTTTAGTTCGTATTATGTCTATGTAAAAGAAAAAGATAATAGTCTAACTATTGATGTTAACGAAATGAAAGTGAGCAAGTTGGTAAATGAAACGATTCAATTCCTAGGATTAGGAGATGATCAGTTTGCTGAATTAAATACAGACTTAGAGCAAAAGCGAGCTGTTTTTACAGTTACTACAAAAACGCCTCATAGCTATTATGCAGGTGAAAAATATGTATCAATAGAGGTGTTTAATGAGAAAGGTCAAAAAATTTATACGAAGGAAATGGAAGGAACAAATGTAACAATTGTAAAAGATATCATTCCACTAAAAGAAGGATATAGAATTAAAATCTATCATGATGAAATAAAAAAACGATTAACTAGTAAAGCTACTATTATCAATCCTATGAATAAAACAAATGAATTTATAATGACAAAATGGGGATTGAAAAATACTTATTTGCAAAATAATCCAGAAGAAAATCTTATGCAAAGAATTGATAGAGAAATGGAGGCAATTATAAGTAATCCTGTTTTAAAAGAAATACCAATGCAAAAATTAGAAATGAAAAAGAATGTGTGGATGGCAATAAATATGTTATCAGAACCACAAAAAATAACGTATATGAATAAATATAAAGATAGCTTATATAATGAGTGATTTTTGAGAAATGAATTGAATCTAAAAAAGTAGCAAACTATGTATGTAGAGGTATGTAAAAACGATTGACTATAGTTAAAATTTTTATCTATGCTTAAAATTCCAAAATAAATTTATTTAATTATATAATACGATTATAAGGGAGTAAGGATATGAATAATTTCGTAAAGGTAGGTTTAACTACAGGAATGGTGTTATCGGCGATTATGCCCTATGGAGGAGTACATGCGGCAACAGAAGATTTAAAAGTGGAAACAAAGGAAGATACGTTCCGAACAGGTAATTTAACAGCACCTTCTCAAAAATCGGCAGAAAATGTAGCGAAGGATGCGCTAAAAGGAAAAACAGAACAAGCATTATCATCAAAGCAAGTTAATACTGAATCAAAAGTTAATTATAATGTTACGCAAAGTCGTAAATCTTATGATGGTACTACATTAGTACGTCTTCAACAAACATATGAAGGACGTGATGTATACGGATATCAACTAACAGCACATATTAATGATGATGGTGTACTTACGAGTGTTTCGGGGGATAGTGCCCAAGATCTACAACAACAGGAAGATTTGAAACAACCTATTACTCTATCAGAAGAGGATGCAAAGAAACAGCTTTTTAACATTTATGGGGATGATCTCACATTTATTGAAGAACCAGAAATTAAACAAGTGGTATATGTAGATGAAAATACAAATAAAGCTACAAACGCATACCAAATTACTTTTAGTGCATCTACACCTGAATATGTATCTGGTACAGTGTTAATTGATGCTTTTGGTGGTAATCTATTAAAAGAACTCGTTCAAAAATTGGGTATACAAGTAGATAGTAGTATTGTCCAATCTGCGACAGCAAATAAATCACAAGATCCTTTAAAATTAACAGGAACAGGAAAAGATGACTTAGGTATGAATCGTACATTTGGAATTACACAACGAAGTGATGGAACGTACATTCTTGCAGATTATTCTCGTGGTAAGGGAATTGAAACGTATACTGCGAATTATAAAGATTATAATAATTATAGAAGAAATGTATGGGGTTATTTAGATGATTTAGTAACAAGTAATTCTACAAATTTTACAGATCCTAAAGCAGTTAGTGCACATTATTTAGCAACGAAAGTATATGATTTTTATCAAGAAAAATATAGCCGAAACAGCTTTGATAATAATGGACAAAAAGTAATTTCTGTCGTTCATGGCTGGAATACAAATGGTAAGAATATAGGAAATCCTAAGCAGTGGTTTAATGCATTTAGTAATGGGGCTATGCTAGTATACGGAGATCCAATTGTTAGAGCATTTGATGTGGCAGGACATGAGTTTACACACGCGGTTACAAGAAATGAGTCTGGACTTGAGTACGCAGGAGAAGCTGGTGCCATTAATGAGGCTCTATCTGATATTTTAGGAGTCGCAGTTGAAAAGTATGCTAATAACGGAAAGTTCAATTGGACAATGGGGGAACAATCAGGTCGTATATTTAGAGATATGAAAAACCCATCATCTATCTCTTCTAGATATCCAGAAGATTATAGACATTATAACAATTTACCTATTGATGCTGACCATGATTATGGTGGTGTACACACGAACTCTAGCATTATTAATAAAGTAGCTTATTTAATTGCTAGTGGTGGAAATCATAATGGAGTAAATGTACAAGGCATTGGAGAAGATAAAATGTTTGATATTTTCTATTATGCAAATACGGATGAATTAAATATGACTTCTGATTTTAAAGAATTAAAAGAAGCTTGTATTCGTGTAGCAACGAACTTATATGGTAAAGACTCATTAGAAGTACAAGCTGTCCAACAAGCCTTTAAAGCAGCTTATATTTAATACTATTGTGATGAATTGTAAACCCTTTTATTTTAATGTAATGATTAATTTGTATGCATAGACAAAAACCTTGTAGAATTTTTCTGCAAGGTTTTTTAGAATGTTATGTTACAGGTGTGTTATATAGTTTTGAGTTAATTAGGATAAAAATAATCCTATAATTGTATTTAAGAATATGTAATTTTACACTCTTTTCTATGATAGAAAAGGATACTACGCTAATAAATATAAAAAGTTAGAAATTATGATATATAGGGCACTTTTTTGTTCCTATGGAACTTTAAAGTGCGTAATTTTCTTTCTAGTTAATATGGACCATAATGGTATTTACTAGTTGGTTTTAGCTTTACTCTGCTGTTGATGTGATTTTTTACATTAGAATAATGCAAAATGATTTGAATCAGAATTATCGAGTAGATCAAAATGCTGATAAATTCGATTTTTAATTCAGTACAGAGTGAAATAGCTACATAACTTTCGTTTATACTCTTTTGAAAAAAGGGTGGATCTGCTTATTTTCTGTTAAAAATAAGAGAAGTGAACCACAATATAAACGTAATTATTTATTCCAACATAGTCAATAATCTAGCACATGAATCTGGGAGGGATCTATATGCATATGCAATTAAAAGGAAAAACAGCACTGGTTACTGGATCTACGGCAGGGATTGGAAAAGCAATTGCCACTTCATTAGTAGCGGAAGGAGCTACTGTCCTTATTAATGGACGCCGTGAAGAAAATGTTAATCAAACGATAAAAGAAATTCAAGCGCAGTATCCTGATGCTATCCTTCAACCCGTAGTAGCTGATTTAGGAACAGAACAAGGGTGTCAAAATGTGATTGAAAAGTACCCTGAAGTAGACATTCTTATTAACAACTTAGGAATTTTTGAACCTGTAGAATATTTTGATATCCCTGATGAAGATTGGTTTAAATTTTTTGAAGTCAATATTATGAGTGGTGTTCGACTCACTCGCTCGTATTTAAAAAAAATGATTGAAAGAAAAGAAGGAAGAGTTATCTTTATTGCTAGCGAAGCAGCCATTATGCCATCTCAAGAAATGGCTCATTATAGTGCGACTAAAACGATGCAACTCTCACTTTCTCGCAGTTTAGCTGAGCTGACGACAGGAACGAATGTGACTGTTAATACTATAATGCCTGGTTCGACTTTAACGGAAGGAGTGGAGACTATGTTAAATAGTCTGTATCCTAATGAGCAATTGACAATAGAAGAAGCTGAGAAGCGATTTATGAAAGAGAATCGACCAACCTCTATCATTCAAAGACTTATTCGACCAGAAGAAATTGCTCATCTTGTCACTTTCTTAAGTAGTCCACTTTCTTCAGCAATTAATGGTTCCGCGTTGCGAATAGACGGGGGATTAGTACGTAGTGTATTTTAATAAATTAAAAACAACATAATATTCTGTTGAAGGTAAAGATGGTAAGACGAGTGAATTGTATTTTATCTATAAACGGAAATATACAAAAAGCGAATTGCGATATGAAAACAGCCGGATTTTCTACTATAAGAAAATCCGGCTGTTATTTTTGGACTTGTTGTAAAGGATGAAAAGCTTTTAGCGCTGTGGCATCTCTCATGTTAAATTGGTAATCAAGAAAAAGGTATGCTCTATTTGAAACATACCTTTTTAGTTTGCAATTTTATTTATTTGTATCTAGCTCGTCTTGATTATCAAATTTCTCTAAAACCTTTAATAAAATAGTTAAGATAATTGTGGATACTATCGCTATAATTAAAATGCCATGAGGTGATAGTTGAACCGAAGTTAATTCAACTTTAGCTATACCAAAATATCCTACATAAGTAGCTAAGAATGATGTAACCACTGAAATCGTAAATCCTAAAAATCCTAATTCATCTAGTTTCTTTTCAGGTAATCCACATACACTTAAAATCTTAGTAAAAATAGCAGCTACTATGAATAACTCGATGGACAGAATAAATAATGACATGACTCCAGAATATACAATTTCATCTGGCATCCATTTCCCTAATGCTAGCATTAGAAGAGCAGGAAGGAAGAGTGGTAAAAATAGTCCTAAAATCATGACTACGATTTCCATTTTATTTGGTGCTTCATTATTATTTTGATTGCTCATAAATCCTCCTAAATAGTAATATGAATGATAGTCTCATGAAGAGTTCAACATATACTATCACATTAAATTAATGAATTTAATATTATTTTTTATTCAGAAAATGGGTTGCAATTGAGGTCCTCAAAATATGGGTTATTTTCGTATTTTAACTGTAAGAAATTATATAGTTGGATTCAGCTGGGGTTTTCAAGGATTAGATAGTTCAACAGTAAATTTTAGATATATAGGTTCTTATGGAAGAGGGACAGCAATTTGAAGTTTTCGTAATTCAGATATATCAATAACTTTTCCGTTGGACATGTATGTAACATACATGTAGAGGGGATTAAAAAAATAAATAAAGTTACATAAATTGACCTTTATGTAACTTTACTATTCTTCCTATGATCGCTAGCAGCATGAAGTTTGATAAATGATGTTAGCAATAAAGGAGTTTTATTTACTCTGTTACTTTCTAGCAACGAGCAATCGTTATTTTTATCGGATTTTAGTTACCAAACGTTTTTCAACACTATTTTCCCAATTGCTTCTTTCGACTCCAAATACTCATGTGCTTGTGCAACTTCATCAAATGTAAAAGATTTAGAATCTAGCAATGGACGAAGTTTGCCTTCTTCTACAATTTGCGTTATTTTCGTTAAGATTTCTCCGCAATCATTACGTTTATCTGTATGTAATATTTTTAACGCCATAAAAGTAACGTGCAGAGAGAGTCCTTTTGCGTGTAAAGAAGAGAGGTCATGTGTTGAACGAGCAGCAATTGTTACGACAGTTCCATTGACTGCAGCAGCTTCGAAGGAGTTATCGAGATTCTTGCCACCTACTGTATCAAATATAACTTCAAATCCGTTGCCATGCGTATGTTTTTGAACATATTCTTGAACATATTCTTCTTTATAATTAATAGCTATGTCTGCTCCTAGACGATGGGCTATTTCAATTTTGTTCTGCTGAGAAGCAGTTGTAAAAACTTTAGCACCTGCCCATTTAGCTAGTTGAATGGCTACGTGTCCTACGCCACCAGTAGCCCCATGAATGAGCACATTTTGACCTGATTTAATATTTGCACGATCAAATAAAGATTCCCAAGCCGTAATTGCGACTAATGGTAGAGCAGCTGCTTCTTCCATTGTTAAATTGTTAGGTTTGTGAGCAATCAATCGTGCATCAGCAAGCATAAACTCTGCAAGTGCACCACCAGTTTCTTTAAAACCTCCGGCACATCCATATACTTCATCACCAGTTTTGAATTTTGAAACGCCTTCTCCTACTTCTATAACAATACCTGCTACATCACCATGCAAAATAGCTGGAAATTCAGGAGCAACTGATGAAACAGCGCCACTACGCATTTTTGTATCGATTGGATTTACACTAGTTGCTTTTACATGGATTAGAACATGACCTGGTAAAAGTTTCGGTTTTGCAACTTCTTCTAATTGAAATACAGATGAATCTCCAAAAGAATGGATAATTTGTGCTTTCATTGGTCCTTACCTCCTGTTCGTGGTTATAGCATAGCAAAGTACAAAAAATAAGTATAATATTATGAATCTGGTTCGTGAGAATTCCATATATTTTTGTATTGTATGTAATGGTATTTGTGTTCTTTTTAGATGATTAATGAAAAGTATTCGATCGATATCTAATTGAACGTATTGCCTATTATTATTCCCATTTCTATTAGCTGGGGGAAGAAGGTTAATTTTTTCGTAGTATCTAATTGTATCAGTACTTAATCCTGCTTTCTTTGCGATATCTGATATTGTGAATATATCGTTTGTTTGTAATTACGCTCCTTTCACTACAAGTGTATTAGTTGGAGTTAACTCCAAGTCAATCATTTTGTTTGAGGAATTTTTATAAAGAAAAGGAGATTGCGTGAAATAGTGTAGCGCACATGCAAAAGCAACTTTGGAAGTTGCTGAAGGAAGGGGAATTGTTATTTTATGCAGCATGATTTATTGATTAAAACTATAATCAGCCATTTGGCATAGGTACTTAAAAGTGCCTACATCACTTTAAAGTACGTACTGTTATTCATGTTATGACCGATTTATAATAACACTCGTAGCACAAAGAAAGTTATAACGATGACAATCGGCAACAATGTGGTGATACAGTATTGCTCATGAATTTTGAGAAGAAATATGAAAAGTAAAGAAAAGCATAGATTTATATGAATGAAGGAAAGTGAGTGAAACACATGGAAAAGTTTGCGAATCATTTTGGATATAATCGTATGTTTGCGAAAGATCAACTTACATTAGGAGTTCACATTCCGATCGAAAATTATCAGTTTCATGCTCCAACGATGGAAAAACAAGTAGAGTTGGTACAAAAAGCGGAACAATATGGTTTTACAGGCGTATGGCTTCGCGATGTTTTACTGCAAGACCCTGACTTTGGTGATCCTGCAACAGGTCAAATTTACGATATGATGATTTATTTAACGTATTTAGCAAGTAAAACAGAGAAAATCGCATTCGGAACATCGGCAACTGTATTGTCACTTCGCCATCCATTGCGTGTAGCGAAAGAAATTGCGACATTGGATCAACTGTTTCCAGAAAGAATTATGCTCGGAGTTTCATCAGGTGACCGACGTGCCGATTTCAAGGCGTTAGGTGTTAGTCATGAAACACGAGGTGAAAAGTTTAGAGAAGCGTTTGCTTATTTGGAAGAGATTTTGTATAAAAACTTCCCGTCTATCCAGTCGACACTAGGAGAAGTAAATGGAGCGAATTTAGTTCCAAAACCGTCTAAACGTGTTCCGACCTTTATTACAGGTTTTAGTCAGCAAAATATGGACTGGTTCGCTGAACATGGTGATGGATGGATGTACTACCCGCGTAGTCCGGTGCATCAGGCGGCAGCAATTGGACAATGGAGAGAACTAGTAGAGGATTATCATCCAGATGTATTCAAACCATTTATACAACCGATGCATTTAGACTTATCTGAAGATCCAAATGAACGTCCTACACCGATACGTTTAGGTTACCGTACAGGACGTAAGGCACTAATTGAATTACTTGATATATATAAAAGTATTGGTGTGAATCATTTGTTCCTTGCTCTATTTGATGGTCAACGCCCGGCTAATGAAGTGTTGGATGAGCTAGGGGAAGAAGTACTTCCTCATTTCCCTGCATTGTAAAGGAGTGGAAAGAATGAAAGCGATAGGACTTATGCAATATGGAGATAAAAGTGTACTACAAGAGATTGAAATGAAAACACCCCTATTGGGAGAAAACGATGTACTGATTGAAGTATATGCAGCTGGTGTAAACCCCGTGGATTGGAAAATACGTGAAGGTTTACTTCAAGATGTAATTTCTTATGACTTCCCGCTCGTTTTAGGATGGGATGTTGCAGGTGTAGTTGCTAGTATAGGGAAAAATGTAACAGCATTTAAAGTGGGGGATGAAGTATATAGTCGTCCAGATATTGAACGAAACGGTACTTATGCAGAGTACGTGGCTGTAGATGAGAAATATGTCGCGAAAAAACCGAGAAATCTATCTTTTGAAGAAGCAGCATCAATCCCTCTTGTAGGTTTGACAAGTTGGCAAAGTTTAGTGAAGTTCGCTAATGTTCAAAAAGGTAATAAGGTTTTAATTCATGCTGGATCTGGCGGGATTGGTACGTTTGCTATTCAGCTAGCGAAAAGCTTCGGTGCACATGTTGCAACAACGACTAGTACGAAAAACATGCAGTTTGTAAAGGATCTAGGCGCTGATACTGTCATCGATTACAAAACGGAAGACTTTTCTCTACTTCTGTATAATTACAATATTGTATTTGATGTGTTAGGCGGAGATGTACTAAAGGATAGTTATAAAGTGCTTGCACCAAATGGAAAGTTAGCGTCTATTTATGGTCCAAAAGGTATGGAAATTCCGCAAACCGAGATATCAAGAGAGAAAAATATTGAGAGTGACCATATATTTACTGAACCTAACGGATATGAACTTTCTCTTATTACAGAATTAATTGAGAGTGGGAAAATTAAACCTGTTGTAACGCATGTGTTGCCTTTACATGTAGAAGGTGTAAAAAAAGCGCACCACATAAGTGAGTCAGAACGTGCTCTTGGCAAAATTGTATTGAAAAAACATTGGTAAAGTATGAGGTTTTAGAGACAGTATTGTGCTAAGTAGCGAATGAGCTTATATATTCTATTCTAGCAATTGTTTTAAAAGGGAGAGAACAAATGGATTCAATGACATTTCTTTTATTCGGAGCGACAGGGGATTTAGCGAAACGCAAAATTTACCCTGCTTTATACAAACTATTTAGTAATCAAAATATACCGCAATCTATTTCGATTATCGGTATTGGCAGAAGGGTAATGTCAGATGTGGAATTTCAAACAAAGGTAGAACAATCCCTTGCTACATTTTCTAGAATATCTACTGATGACGAATCAGGAGTAGAAGAATTTATTAGCACATTTCGTTATTGTCAATTAGATACAGCGAATATAGAGGACTATCAAGATTTGTTGAGTCTTGTAAAGATGCGTGAAGCAGAATTAAACATTCCGAAAAACCGCATGTTTTACCTATCTGTTATACCAGAAGTATTTGATGTCATTACTTTAAATATTAAGGAGAGTGGATTGTGGGCTACAAGAGGATTGAACCGTCTTATTATAGAGAAGCCTTTTGGTCATAATGTAACGTCTGCCCATGAGTTTAACAAAAAATTAATTGAAGATTTTGATGAAACTGATATTTATTATATTGATCATTATCTTTGAAAATGAATGGTAACTAGGAATAAACTTAGAAAAGTATTACGAAATAAATAGTATTTAATCCAAGACATTTTTATTGACGATAATAATTTATGTGGTTAATATACTAAACATAAGATTATTTAATTACTAAAAGTAATCAGATATAAAATATTTCGTTAAATTCTATAAATAAGTAAGTTGTGGTAGAAATGCTTTGAATTGCCACTATTAATATTGGGGACAATTAGAAAGCGAGAGGTATAAAAAGAATTGGAAGTTGATAACTCTTTGTTTTTTATAAAGACATGAGCTTCTGTACAATTCATTTTTAATATATTGACCAGTATTATACAACAAGAGGGGGACTAAAATTGGAATCAATGACCTTTGTTTTATTTGGAGCGACAGGGGACTTAGCGAAACGCAAAATTTACCCCGCACTATATAACTTATATAGAGATCAAAAGCTTCCAAAGCAAATATCCGTTATCGGGCTTGGGAGACGTCAAGTATCTCATGAAGATTTTCAAAAAAGAATAAAAGAATCAATAGAGACGTTTTCTCGTCATAGAGAAGAAGGTACTCCAGAACTCGAAAGTTTTTTAGATAATTTTCGTTATTGCCCATTAGATGTGGGTAAGCCGGAAGACTATGAGAGATTATTACAAGTTGTTCGTGAAAGGGAAGAAGAACTACATATACAAGGTAATAGAATGTTCTATCTTTCAGTTGCACCTGAATTTTTCGAGACAATTGCTTTAAATATTAAGGAAAGCGGACTCGATAAAACGGATGGATGGAAACGTCTGATGATCGAGAAACCGTTTGGGCACGATCTTACATCTGCGCGTGAGCTTAACGATAAGCTTAGTCGAACGTTTGAAGAAGACGAGATATACCGTATTGATCATTATTTAGGTAAGCCGATGATTCAAAACCTTGAAGCACTTGAATTTGCAAATCCTGTTCTTCAATCGATTTGGAATAAAGAACATATAGCGAATGTACAAATCACAGCGAGTGAAACAGTTGGGGTTGAAGAAAGAGCAGGATATTATGATCAGGCAGGAGCCATTCGTGATATGGTTCAAAATCATATGTTACAAATATTAATGATGACTGCTATGAATCTGCCGGAAAAAATTAACGCATGTGAAATTCGAGAGGAAAAGCGAAAGGTAATGGAAACGCTTCGTAAAGTGAAAAAAGAAGACGTTCACAACCATATCATTCGCGGACAGTACTCTTCAGGAGAGATAAAAGGCGGGCAAGTTGTAGCATATAAAGAGGAGCCAGGAGTAAATCCTTCTTCTAACATAGACACATTTGTTGCTGCTCGCTTGTGGATCGATAATCCATTTTGGACAGGCGTTCCTTTCTATATCCGAACAGGAAAACGAATGAAAGAAAAGTCTACTCGTATTGTAATCGAATTTAAAAATACGTTAAAACAACAATATCAAGATAATAATCCAAATGCAGCACCTAACTTATTAATAATTGAAATTAGCCCAGGTGAGAATGTTTCATTACAGTTAAATAGTAAAAATCCATTGAAAAATGGAGAAATTGAACCGATCCGTATTAACTTTACTTGTGAGCAAGCGGATGTGGGAGTACCTGAAGCGTATGAAAGACTCATTCATGATGCTGTGAGTGGAGACGCTACATTCTTTGCACATTGGAGAGAAGTTGAATTGTCATGGGAATGGATACAACCAATTCTTGAAGCATTTGAGGAAAACTTATTGCCACTTCATGAATATGAGTCGGGTTCATATGGTCCAGATGCGTCTAATGAACTATTGCAAGAAAGTGAATTTAAATGGTGGTTAGATCAAAAAATGGAAAAATAAGTACTTTCTTTAATGAAAGCATTTAGGGGGACGATTACTATGACACAAAATATAAATCAATTAGCAGTGAATACACTTCGTACGTTATCAATTGATGCTATTAATGCGGCAAATTCAGGTCATCCGGGTCTTCCGATGGGAGCAGCACCAATGGCTTATGCACTATGGGCGAATCATTTAAATCACAATCCTAATCATCCAAAATGGTTTAACCGTGATCGATTCGTTTTATCGGCGGGACATGGATCGAGCCTACTATATAGCCTACTTCATTTAGCTGGATATGACGTTTCGATTGATGACTTGAAAAGCTTCAGAAAGTTAAATAGTAAAACACCAGGACATCCTGAGTTTGGTCATACTTCCGGAGTTGAAGCGACTACAGGCCCGTTAGGACAAGGAATTGCCAATGCTGTCGGAATGGCAATGGCAGAAGCGCATTTAGCAGCGAAGTTTAATAAGGATGGTCACTCTATTATAGATCATAATACGTACGCTTTAGTTGGAGACGGTGATTTAATGGAGGGTGTCGCTTATGAAGCGATGTCAATGGCGGGGCATATGAAACTTGGCAAGTTAATTGTGCTGTATGATTCAAATGAAATTTCACTTGACGGTGAATTAAACATTGCTTTCTCTGAAGATATTCAGAAAAGGGTAGAATCTGCCCATTGGCAATATGTAAGAGTTGAGGATGGAAACGATGTTGATGCTATTACAAAAGCTATTCAATTAGCAAAAGACAATACGGACCAACCTACTCTTATAGAAATTAGAACCATTATAGGTTACGGAAGTCCAAAAGTTGCTGGAACGAACAAAGCACATGGTAACCCGCTTGGAGTAGAAGAAGCGACAGCGACAAAACAAGTGTATGGTTGGCATTATGAGGAAGACTTCTTTGTACCGGAAGAAGTAACAGCTCATTTTAATGAACTGAAACAAAAGGGTACTGAAAAAGAGAACGAATGGAATGAGCAGTTCAACTTATACAGAGAGTTGAACCCTGCACTAGCAGATGAATTAGAAAAAGCGATTACAGGTGAGGTTTTAATCGAAGCGAAAGACATTTTATCCTTCGATACTGAAAAAACGATTTCAACTCGTGTTGCAAGTGGGGAAGCTATTAATCATTATTTGAAATCGATTCCTTCTATTTTCGGTGGAAGTGCGGATCTTTCTCATTCCACGATGACAGATATAAAAGGTGAAGCAGTGTATGCAGTAGAATCGTATGCTGGCCGAAATATATACTTCGGTGTACGTGAACATGCAATGGGCGCGGCAGCGAATGGACTGGCTCTTCATGGAGGAGTAAAACCGTTCGTAAGTACATTCTTTGTATTTAATGATTACCTTCGTCCGTCTATTCGACTGGCTGCATTGCAAAAGTTACCTGTTACTTACGTATTCACACATGATTCGATCGCTGTAGGAGAAGATGGTCCAACGCATGAACCAATTGAACAATTGGCAGCTCTTCGGGCAATTCCTGGTTTAACAGTTATCCGCCCATCAGATGCAAATGAAACAGCAAGTGCGTGGGCTTATGCTTTACAGCAAACGGATGGTCCAGTCGTTTTAGTACTCAGCCGTCAAAATTTACCGGTGTTTCATGAAACGAAAGCGAACATAGAGAATCTTTCTAAAGGCGCTTACGTATTAGCACAAACGAATGAAAATCCGGATGTGATTTTAATTGCGACAGGTTCTGAAGTATCCTTAGCTGCTAGTGCAAAAGCGAAACTAGAAGAAGACAATGTCTCTGTTCGTATCGTTGCAATGCCAAGCTGGGAGCTATTCGATCACCAATCGAAAGAATATAAAGAATCCGTTCTTCCGTCTTCTGTAACGAAACGAGTATCTCTTGAGATGGGTGTATCTCTCGGTTGGGAGCGTTATGTAGGACAAGAAGGAAAAATATTATCGATTGAAACATTTGGAGCTTCAGGAACTGGGGCTGAAGTCATGAATCTATTTGGATTTACGACAGAAAATGTTGTTCAAATTACAAAAAATGTATTGAATTCTTAAGCTATGACTGTGAATACCTTTCTGGACAGATCAACTTATCAGTGTTGAAAGGTATTCAAAATCGTAGTGATATGGATTTTTAATAAAAGATGATTTGAGGAGGAATTATATTATGCAAGTAGGATTAATTGGTTTAGGTAAAATGGGATTAAATTTAGGGAAAAATTTAATGGATCATAAACACGAGGTAGCAGCATTTGATTTAAATACGAGCGCAGTAGAAGAAATGAAAGAGTATGGGGCTACAGGTACATCTAGTTTAAGTGAACTTGTTCAGTCATTACAATCACCAAGAATTCTTTGGGTAATGGTACCACACGCTGTTGTTGATTCTGTTATTGATGAGGTTACACCATTGCTTTCAAAAGGAGATATTTTAATTGAAGCGGGTAATTCACATTATAAAGAGTCTATTCGCCGATATGAGCAATTAAAGAAAGATGGCATTCACTTTATGGATGCAGGAACTTCTGGTGGAATGGAAGGCGCTCGTAATGGTGCTTGTTACATGATCGGAGGAGATCAAGAAGCTTGGGACATCGTTGAACCTATCTTCCGCGATACTGCTGTAGAAAATGGGTTCTTATATGCTGGAAAAGCTGGTAGTGGTCACTTCTTAAAAATGGTTCACAACGGAATTGAATACGGTATGATGGCTGCTATTGGTGAAGGATTTGAGATCCTAGAGAAAAGTGAATTTGACTACGATTATGAAAAAGTATCAAAAGTATGGAACAACGGTTCAGTAATCCGTTCATGGTTAATGGAATTAACAGAAAATGCATTTTCTAAAGATGCAAAACTGGATGAAATTAAGGGTGTTATGCATTCTTCTGGTGAAGGAAAATGGACAGTAGAAACAGCATTAGATCTTCAAACAGCAACTCCTGTTATCGCAATGTCGTTATTAATGCGCTATCGCTCATTAGACAATGATACATTTACGGGAAAAGTAGTAGCAGCTCTGCGCAATGAATTTGGCGGACATGCTGTAGAAAAGAAATAAACATCTTAAAAATTTAACTCATTGACGTTTAAAAAATGGAGGGAATTGATCATGAAGTTTTTTATTGATACTGCAAATCTTGAGGACATAAAAAAAGCATATAAACTTGGAGTTTTAGCTGGTGTTACAACGAACCCGTCTTTAGTAGCAAAAGAGGGCATTAAGTTTGAAGACCGTATCGCAGAAATTTGTCAGGCAGTACCTAAAGTTGAATCTGTTTCGGCAGAAGTAACGCCAGATGCTGTTACAGCTGAAGAGATGATCGACCAAGCAGAAGAACTGATTAAAATTAACGGTGGCGATGAAAAAGTTACAATTAAACTTCCGATGACACTAGCAGGATTAGAAGCTTGTCGCTACCTTACTGAAAAAGGTGTTAAAACGAACGTTACACTTATCTTCACGGTGAACCAAGCACTTTTAGCTGCTCGAGCAGGTGCAACGTACGTTTCTCCATTTTTAGGACGTTTAGATGATATTTCTGAAGATGGTGTGCTCTTAGTTGCGAAAATTGCTGAGCTATTCGATATTCATCAATTAGATACACAAATTATTGCAGCTTCTGTCAGACACCCAGATCATGTAACTCGTGTAGCGATGGCAGGTGCTCACATTGCAACAATCCCTTATAAAGTAATTGAACAACTTGCTATGCATCCATTAACAGATCAAGGTATTGAAAAGTTCGCTGCAGATTGGGCGAAAGCACCTAAATTATAATGTATAAAAGTGAGAGGCTTTCCGAAAATTGCTTTTCATGAGAGGAAAGATTTCTAGGTAACTTCATCGTTTAACTTGGATCCCGAGTTTGGAGTCTTACTATGTGAAAATAGCAAGAGAAGAAAGTGTCATTCACTTTTGAAGAAGGAAAAGTTGCTCACGTGAAGCGTTTATCACAATAATGTTATAATTATTAAAGAGAAATCCCCTTATTAGAGAGATGGGTTAAAGTGTATCTCTGATAAGGGAGATTCTTTTTATATAAATCATTATGATGTGAATCTGCTTTTTAAGTGTATATCAATATGTAGATGTATCTTTTACTCAAGAAAGAACTATATAGGTTCTCTTAATTATAAAGTAATATTGAAAGGGTTTACATAAAGGGTTAGGTGGAATTGAGTATGAATATGTATCTTTTAATTATTACATTATTATCGATTGTAATTGTTATTTTAGGGGTGTCGTGGTGGAGGTGGCATGCATTTATTAGTTTAACGATTGCAAGTTTGTTTTTAGCAATTATGTCTGGAATGCCAATGGATAAAATAGTGAGTGCTTATGAAACGGGAGTCGGAAGTGTTCTCGGGCATTTAGTAGGTATTTTAGTTTTAGGTACAATTTTAGGGAAAATGATGGCAGAATCAGGTGCAGGAATGCAAGTGGCAGAGTTCTTTATTAAATCCTTTGGAATAAAAAACTTACCATGGGCGATGTTAATTGCAGGTTTTATTATTGGAATTCCGGTGTTTTTTGAAGTAGGCATTTTAATATTATTGCCGTTAGTAATTTCTATTCATAAAACAACGAAACAAAATATTTTATTGATAGCATTACCAGCAATTGCTGGGCTATCTGTCGTACACGGCCTTGTTCCTCCGCATCCAGGGGCAATCGTTGCAATTGGTATTTATAAAGCGAACCTTGGAAAGGTACTTCTTTATTCACTCATTATTACATTTTTTGCAGCGATTATTGCAGGTCCTATATTCGCTAAATGGATTCACAAACGTGTAATTCCTGAAAATGAGCCAGAATTGATTCGTGTAAATACAAAATCAACGAAATTACCAGGAATAGGAGTCTCGTTTTTAGTTATATTGTTACCTGTAATGTTAATGGTGTTAGCTGCAGCAGCTCCTTATGTTCCCCTTTCTGATACTTTAATGAAGATTGTCACATTAATCGGTAGTCCTATAATTGCGCTTTTGATTGCATGTTTTGCAGCGTTCTATTTTCTTGGATTTCGTCAAGGTATCGATAAAAAGGCGATTAAGAAGGTAACAGAAGATAGCTTATTACCAATCGGTTCTATTGTTGCGATTATTGGTGCTGGCGGCGGATTTAAGCAAATTCTTATCGATAGTGGCGTAGGGAATGCTATTGCTCAAATGTCTGAGCATTTAGCTCTATCTCCAATTGTATTAGCATTTATGGTGGCTGGATTAATTCGAATTGCGACAGGATCAGCGACAGTCGCCTTAACAACAGCAGCGGGTATCGTTTCACCAATCGTTGAAAATACGACAGGTGTGAATTTAGAATTACTCGTCATTGCAACAGGTGCAGGAGCACTTATGTTTTCGCACGTAAACGATGCTGGTTTTTGGATGGTAAAAGAATACCTAGGGTTAACAGTGAAAGAAACATTTAAAACATGGACAGTATTAGAAACATTACTTTCATTTATCGCTTTTGGAGGCGTTTTATTACTCGATATGTTTGTTTAAAATAAGGATATTTTTATATGAATTTAGAAAGATAGCTGTAGCGATTTTTTGTTAGGAGGAAGAAATGGTGAGTTCAAAATATATGATTGGTGTAGATATTGGGACAACTAGTACAAAATCAGTTCTATTTTCTACTGATGGATCTGTTATTGCAAGTCATGGAATTGAATATCCTTTATATTCTCCCACGCCAGAAACAGCAGAACAAGACCCAGAAGAAATTTTTCATGCAGTAATAAATACGATTAAAGAAACTGTACGAGTAAGTAGTGTACAGCCGAATGATATTCTTTGTGTCTCTTTTAGTTCGGCAATGCATAGTATCATTGCTGTAGATGAAAAGGGGAATCTATTAACGAGATGTATTACATGGGCAGATAATAGAAGTGCAAGCTGGGCAGAAAAAATAAAGAATGATATGAATGGTCATGAAATTTATTTACGTACTGGGACACCAATCCATCCGATGTCACCACTTTCGAAATTAGTTTGGTTACAGAATGAGCAGGCAGAATTGTTTGCAAAAAGTTATAAATTTATTTCGATCAAAGAATATGTTTTTTATAAGTTATATAAGGAATATGTCATTGATTATTCAATAGCATCAGCAACAGGAATGTTCAATTTGAAATCTTTAAAATGGGATGAGGAAGCTCTTCGTGTTGCAGGGATTTCAGATGAAAAGCTTTCTAAACTTGTTCCAACGACGCACAGCTTAATAGGATTAGATGAAGAACTTGCAAAAGAGATGAATGTACTTGTTTCTACGCCTTTTGTAGTAGGAGCGAGTGATGGAGTACTATCAAACTTAGGTGTAAATGCAATAGATCCTGGGGTTGTGGCTGTTACAATTGGTACAAGCGGCGCGATACGTGCTGTAACAAATCGTCCTGTAACAGATCCAAAAGGTAGAATCTTTTGTTACGCTCTAACTGAAGACCATTGGGTAATCGGTGGACCAGTTAATAACGGCGGTATGATTTTTAGGTGGGCTCGTGATCAATTAGGCACTTCAGAGATTGAACTTGCGAAGCGTTTAGGAAAAGATCCATATGAAGTGCTTACTGAAATAGCAGCAAAAGTGAATCCGGGATCTGACGGTTTATTATTTCACCCGTATTTAGCGGGGGAAAGAGCTCCTTTATGGAATGCAAATGCGCGAGGATCTTTCTTTGGACTTGGATTGCACCATAAGAAAGAACATCTGATTCGTGCTGTTTTAGAAGGGGTAATGTATAACTTGTATACGGTTCTACTTGCTTTAAAAGAACTCATTGGTGAACCGAAAAAAATTCAAGCGACAGGTGGTTTTGCAAGATCGGAACTTTGGAGACAGATGATGGCGGATATCTTCCATCAAGACGTATATGTTCCCGAAAGTTTCGAAAGCTCTTGCTTAGGAGCTGCAATCCTCGGTTTATATAGTTTAGATGAAGTAGATACGTTACATGTAGTTTCTGAAATGGTTGGGGCAAATTTTTATCATGAACCAAACATGGAAAGTGTGGAAAAATATAAAGATTTAACACCAATCTATATTCGTCTGTCACGTCAATTGGAAGAAGAATATGAAAGTATAGCAGCGTATCAAAAAAAGTGGGTTTAAAGGCTATTTAGCAGAGAAATATGGTAACGTATAAAGAGGTACTCCAATTTTTTTAGGATACTCTTTCAACATAAAATATTTTAAGAAGTATGATGAACGAAAAATATAGGGAGAGAGGGTTATGAAAATGAAGGAAAACAAAGAGTTTATTGGATATGTTGGAACATACACGAAAGAAAATAGTGAAGGAATATATAAGTTTACTTTAGATACGGAAGCCAAAAAAATTAGTAATGTAGCACTTGCGGCAAAGCTGGATAACCCTACATATGTAACGATTAACCGAAATAATGAATATCTCTATTCTGTTGTTAAGGAAGGCGACTCTGGCGGTGTAGCTGCTTATTCAATTGATAGTAAAACTGGGGAGCTAAAGGAAGAAAATAGACAAGTAGTAGAAGGGTCTTCTCCTTGTCATGTGAGTGTTGATAGTGGAAATCATACAGTAGTTACAGCAAATTACCATAAAGGAACGATTGAGTCTTTTGAAGTAAATGAAGAAGATGGAACTGTAAATCCTGCCGCATCTATTATGGCACATGAAGGTTCAGGTCCGAATAAAGAAAGACAAGAAAAACCACATGCACATTACGCGGGATATACTCCTGATGAAAAATATGTAGTGGGCGTTGATTTAGGGATAGATAAATTAATTACGTATGAAATAAAAGATAGTACATTAACAGAAGTGAATAGCTTGTCTGTAAATCCAGGAAGTGGTCCGAGACATATTACTTTTCATCCAAATGGAAAGTATGCGTATGTGATGACTGAGCTTAGTTCAGAGGTTATTGTGTTAACATATAATCCGTCAGAAGGGGCCTTTACAGAATTACAGTATATTTCTACCATTCCTGAAGCATTTGATGAAAATAATCAAGGAAGTGCGATTCATATTTCTTCTGACGGCCGCTTTGTATATGCAGGTAATCGTGGTCATAATAGTATTGCTGTTTTCAGTGTGGATCAAAACTCAGGTGAGCTTACATTTGTTGAACATACATCTACAGAAGGAAATTGGCCAAGAGACTTTGTATTAGATCCTACAGAAAAGTTCCTTGTTGCTACAAATGAAAAGTCACATAATCTTGTACTATTTTCAAGAAATGAAACGACAGGGAAGTTAACACTATTACAATCTGATGTTGTTGTCCCAGAGCCTGTTTGTGTTAAATTTTTAAATGTTTAAGTTGTGTTGAAGCTGAATGGGTATAGAGATGTCGTTATTTGTCGGTAAGTCGATATCCTTTGGCGAAACGTCGATATATTGAAAAAATCGTTGATATATTTTAAGTTGTGTTCGATATATTTGAAAAATCGTTGATATAATTTCAGCTGTCTAAAAAAAGCAAAGCGATATCGCTTTGCTTTTTACTGTTTCTTTTTCGGTCTGCGTACTAACTCGCCGCCGCAGTTTGGACAAACGTTATGTCTTTCTTCTGTACACGGTGCGCAAAATGTACATTCATACACGCAAATGTAAGCTTCAGAATCTTGCTCGAGCGATTGGTCGCAAATTTGACAGTTTGTTTTCATTTGTAGTGCCATAGTAATTCTCCTTTTCGTTTAAATTTTTATAATTTAATTATAATTCATTAGGTAGAAACTGTCTTTTTCAATTGAAAGGAAATCGGATGATAAAGTTGTGATTTGAAATGAAAGATGCTCATTTATTTTTAAATTGATTATTTCATGCAGTTAGAATATTATGAAATAGTCAAAAGACAACAGGGGGTATACATTTTGACTAATCATAACGATCATTTAAAAGCAAACTGTGAAAAATGCTTCGGTCTATGTTGCGTGGCGTTGCCGTTCGCAGCATCGGTAGATTTTGCGGTGAATAAAGATGGTGGTAAACCATGTTCTAATTTACAGTCAGATTATAAATGTAGCATACATAAAGATCTTAGAGGAAAAGGTTATAAAGGTTGTACAGTATTTGAATGTTTTGGCGCTGGACAGAAAATTTCTCAAGTTACATTTAACGGGATTGATTGGCGGAAAGATACTAAGCATGCGAGAAAAATGTATGATGCTTTTCCAGTTATGCATCAGCTTCATGAAATGCTTTGGTATTTGAATGAGGCTATTCTATTAAAGGCGACGCAGCCGATTTATAAAGATCTGAAGGAAGCAATTGAAGAGACTGAGCGTCTATCAAATTTAAGTTCAGATGAGTTAATGAAAATAAATGTTCCATTACACCGTGCAGAAGTAAATGTTTTACTTTTAGAAACGAGCGAACTAGTATGGAAAGAAATGAATGCTGCGCGTAAGAAGCGAATCATTCACCGCGGAGCAGATCTTATGGGAGCAAACCTGAAAAAGAAAAATTTACAAGGCGCGAATTTAAGGGGTGCTTATTTAATTGCGGCGAACTTAAATGGTGCAGATTTACGCGGGGCGGATCTCATCGGAGCAGATTTAAGAGATGCTGATATTCGCGGAGCAGACTTTACAAATAGTATTTTTCTTACGCAAGTTCAAGTTAATGCGGCGAAAGGGGACAAACATACGAAATTGCCGAAATTGTTGTCCCGTCCATCGCATTGGAGTGCGTAAAGAGTATGGAGTGAAATTATACGAACAGGCAGAGATTAAGAATCTCTGCCTGTTTTTCATTTCTTTTCAAAAGTAGTAATTAAAACGCTACATATAATAAGAATACCACCAATAAAAAAGTTACTATTTAATGTCTCATTTAAGAGTAGCCAACCAAGCAATGATCCAACGATAGGTTGGAAGAAGAAAAATAAGGAACCGATGCTAGCATCCATTAATTCTAATCCTTTATTCCAAAGGAAAAAGGCACCTGCTGTTGAGACGATTCCTAAATAAAGTACGCCTAATACTACATACATGTTCAAATCTTCAATCAGGTTTGTTTGAAATTCCCATACCATAAAAGGTGTAATAAAAAAGAGTGAAAAGAATATAGCGTATGTTGTAATAACTAAAGATGAAAATTTGGCTGCAGCAATCTTCACATAAATAGATAGTAAAGCCCACGTAATAGCGGCCCCAACTAATATGATTGTTCCGAAAAAATAGGAGCCAATTTCAATATCCCATCCGATTACGATAATGACACCGATTGTCGCTATTATAGTAGATAGCAGTCTACGAGCGGTTAGTTTTTCTTTTAAAATAATCGCTGCAAATATAACCATAAATGCAGGTGTAGCTGATGTTACTAAAGAGCCAGTATGAGCGTCGGATAATTTTGTTCCGATAAATTGACAAGTGATTGAAATAAAGTATCCGATAAATCCAATCCAAGCGAATAGGAGCCAATCTTTTTTGCGAATGGTTACTTTTTTCTTTTGCTTTTTCTCAGCAATTATCAAAAATGCATATAAAACCACAAAAGCAATGATAAAGCGTAGCCAAACGAGTGTCAGTGGTGGGATAAAGTCGAGTACATATTTACTAACAACATACATACCACCCCATATACTTGCTGCTAGTGATAAGCATATAGCGCCTAAAATTGTTTGTTTCATTTGAAGTACCTCCGTCTATTTTTAGGGTAATATTAGTTCCCTAAGACGAGGCATAGTGTATGTGTTAAATGAATGCCCGTCTTATTTTATAGACGGCCTACAGGTTGATCGTTTTCGAATGAAGTGTTGTAGTACATGCGTGCATTCCTCCTTCAGATTTTATAATGATATTATAACGTAATTTTCAGTTTATTGGGATGTTTATTGTATGGAGTTGATTCTTTAGAAAATAGAAATGGAGGTTGTGTAAGAACACATAGTATATGGTAGAAACACATATTTTTAAAATAAAAGAAACAAATTACATAACTGATAAGTATATTAGGAGTAGGATGAAAAAGTAGATTAATAGAGAAAGAGGAGGAGATTTACATTACTACAACCGTTATCTCTCATTTTTATAATGAAGAGTATTTATTACCATGGTGGCTTAAGCATCATACGAAACTGTTTGATCATGGCATTTTAATTAATAAAGGATCTACAGATCGTTCAGTTGAAATTTGTAAAAAATTCGCACCGCATTGGGAAGTGCGAGATTCTGTAAATCCAGAGTTTGATGCATTTGCGACAGATCATGAAGTGATGAGGGTGGAACAAGAAGTAAAAGGATGGAAAATGATTTTAAATACGACTGAGTTTCTTTGCGTACAAGATAAAAATCAGTTTTGGAAATCACTGAATGAATTGGGAGGGAGGATGTATTGGCTGGAAGGGCTTATTATGGTCGATGATCTTAACTATAATTATCCGGACCTTAACTTTGGAATACCTTTAATGAAACAACGATTTCACGGTTATTTACCAGAAGATTGGCCGTTATGGAGAAGAGGTAGATTTATTCATAATCATGAACACGGAAGTTATACGGTTGGAAGACATTTATCTGCACATGAATCTATGATTTATCCGCCACTTGCATGTATTGCATGGTTTGGTTTCAGTCCATGGAACGATGCGATGAGAAAGAGAAAATTACAAATTGGTCCGACTCTTTCTGAAGCTAGTAAGCATGGGGGAATGGGAACGCACCATATTATTACGCCTGAAAAATTAGAAGAATGGTATAAGGATTTAGCAAGAGGGGCGAGGGATTTACGTTTTAGTGTTGCGTATCGTTATGCTTTTTTATAAATGATTCCCACCATAAAATTGTTTCTTCGATTCCAGTATTTAGATCGTATATTGGTTTCCAGTTTGCTTCAGTTTTTAAACGGTCTATATTAACTCCGACAAATAAAGGTTCATCTTTAGAGAAAGGGATAGCACCTAATTTTATTAAATGTTCTTTTCCTATCTTCTTAGCGATGATAGAAGCTAATTCTTTAATTTGTACAGATTGACCGGAGGCGATATTGATTGTGCCTGTAACGTCGCGTTCTAGTACTGTTACGAGAGCATCAGCGACGTCACCCACATGGAGGAAATCTCTTGATTGTTTTCCATGTGTACATAGTGCTTCCTCATTTTTTAATAAGGAAGTGATAATGTTAGAAACGAGTCGATTCCCTTGTTCTTGAGGGCCATACATATGAAAAATGCGGCCCCAACACATGCTGAGGCCTGTTTGTCGTGCGTATGATTGTAGCCAGGAGTGTAGTACGTTTTTACATAATGAATACGGGGTTTTATAGGAAAGAAGCGGTGAATCTTCAAATAATACGCCGTTAAACCATTCATACTCTGCGCCAGTACCTGCGACGACGACACGCTTTCCACCGCATGCTGTGAAGTGTTGAATCAATGAGATGCTGGATGTCAGCCAATAGTAATTATGAATGGATACATAGCATGCTGGCGGCACTGCTTCCCAAGCTAAATGAATGAGATGACTAGGTTTCATATCGTAAATGAGTTTTTTTACTTCTTCATCGCAAAGTAAGTTTACTTTATGCCAATGGCAAGAAAGATGGGAAGGCTTATTTGTATTGTAAGTGGCGTGCACTTCATAGCCCTTTTGAATAAGAGAATGTACAACATATTTACCAATCCATCCACTACCGCCTGTTACAAGGATTTTTTTCATGGCTCAATTACCTCAACTTCTGGTATTGTTACTAAAAATTTGCCGCCCCATTCACGAATGAAAGAGCATTCCTTCATAATTTCGTCTTTCAAATTCCAAGGAAGTATGAGAATGTAATCAGGTTTTGTACGTTTAATTTCTTCAGGAGATTTTATTGGAATGCGGGTTCCTGGTAGAAGGAGATTTTGTTTGTGAGGGTTTTTATCTACTGTATAAGCTAGAAACTCTTTTCCTATCCCGCAATAATTTAAAAGGGTGTTTCCTTTAGCTGGAGCACCGTAACCGATAATTTGTTTGTTTAAAGCTTTCGCTTCGATAAAAAACTGTAAAATACTTATTTTCAATTGTTCTATGCGTTTAGAAAAAAGAAGATAGCAATCTAATGTATCTAGCCCGTGATTGACTTCTTTTTGGAGTAGTTTTGTAACATTGGAATGGATAGTGGATTGGTCACTTAGATGGTTTACAAAAATACGTAATGAACCACCGTGCGTTGAAAGTTCTTCTACATCAACAATTTGTAAATGATGGTGAGCTAAAACTTTTTGAAGGCTTATAAGTGAGAAATAGGAGAAGTGCTCGTGGTAGATCGTATCAAACTGTTTGAAGGATATGAGGTTTAATAAGTGCGGGAATTCAATTGTTATCGTGCCATCTTGTTTTAATAACGTTTTTAAACCTGCCACAAAATTATGCAAGTTCGGGACGTGTGCCAATACGTTATTTGCGATAATTAAATCTGCTTGCGGTAATTTTTTGGCTAAGTCATTGCTGAAAAAATTCACTTCAGTAGGAATTCCTTTTTGGATAGCAATTTCTGCTACGTTTTTTGCTGGTTCAATTCCTAACGTCTCAATATTTTCTTTTTGAAAGTATTGTAATAAGTACCCGTCGTTACTCGCAATTTCAATTACTTTCGAATGGTTTGCTAAGTTAAAACGCTTAATCGCCATTTCTACATATTGCTTAGCGTGTAATAACCAGCTTGATGAGTAAGAGCTAAAGTATAAATAGTCATGAAAAATATTGTGCGGAGATTCAAATTCATCTAATTGCACAAGTAAACAAGAGTGACAAACAAACGTGTGCAATGGATAAAATGGTTCCATTTTATATGAGTGTTCTGGAGCTACAAATGAGTTAGCGAGAGGAGAAACACCTAAATCTAAAAAAGTATTTGTTAGAAATGAGTGGCAAAAACGGCATTTTTTCTGTTCCATTTTATAGCCCCCTTATAAATTTTTGAATGCATCAATTTGTTGCCGCGTGAAAGATTCCATATTTTCACCGGATGCATATTTTTTGTACCAATCAACAGTCCAAGCGATAGAATGATTTGTTGATAACTTAGGAGTCCAACCGAGTTTATTTACTGCTTTTGTACTATCGAGTGTTAAAACAGGTGATTCATAAGGGGGATTTGTATGAGGAGAAAGGATTGTTAGTGGTTTATTCCATAATTTTATTATAGATTGAATGACATCATGAACGGTTTTGTTAGGTTCATTCATCGGGCCGAAATTCCACGCTTCTGCATATTCAGCGTCTGTCCAAAGATTTTCAGCTAAAAGGATATAGCCATGTAAAGGATCTAATACGTGTTGCCACGGACGAATAGCGTTTTTGTTTCTAATATTTAATGTGCCGTCTTGTAAATATGCACGGATGGTATCTGGAAATAATCGATCTTCTGCCCAATCACCACCACCGATGACGTTACCTGCTCTGACTGAGGCAAGTTTAAGTATGTTAGTGCAGAAGAATGATTTTTGGTATGATGCTGCAACTAATTCAGCGCAAGCTTTACTAGCACTATAAGGATCGAAACCTCCTAGCCGGTCACTTTCCGTGAATGCCCGGTTGCCGCTTCCATCATTTTCGTAACATTTATCACTTGTAACATTAATGATGCTGCGTATACTTTCTATATGTTTTGCCGCTTCTAATACGTGAACAGTACCTAAAACATTCGTTTTAAATGTTTCGATAGGATTCTTATATGAAGTAGTGACGATTGGCTGGGCTGCTAAATGAAATAGTATGTCAGGGTTGTGTTGTTTCATGGCGTGGAATAAAGAATCGTAATCTGTAATATCGCCATGAATTGTTATGCACTCTTTTGCTACGTTACATTGTTCAAAAAGGTTAGGGATGGAAGGGGGATGAGAAGAAAAGCCAACTATTTCTGCACCTAAAGAAGTTAAAAAAAGGGTGAGCCATGAGCCTTTAAAGCCAGTATGTCCCGTAATAAATACTTTTTTCTTATTCCAAAAAGATGATGAAGACATATTACCAAACCTTCCACGGAGCGTTATTACTTTCCCATAGCTCGACTAATTTATTTTTATCGCGCAATGTATCCATCGGATGCCAAAAGCCAGTATGTTGATATGCGGCTAGTTCATCTTTGTTTACTAACTGAACTAAAGTGTCTGTTTCAAAAACAGACTTATCTCCACTAATGCAATTAAAAACATCAGGATTTAAAACGAAAAATCCACCGTTAACCCATCCGCCATCCCCGAGTGGCTTCTCTTGAAAGGATGTTACAGACTGTTTATCTAAGACGAGAGAACCGAATCTACCAGGAGGTTGTACGGCTGTAACAGTAGCCGTTTTGCCGTGCTTTTTATGAAATGCAATGAGTTCTTTTATATTTACATTACTTAATCCATCGCCATAAGTGAGGCAGAAAGGTTCGTCCCCGACGTAATTTTGTATTTTCTTAACTCGTCCACCCGTTTCGGTATTTACACCAGTATCGATTAGTGTAACTTTCCACGGTTCTACACGATGAGAATGGCTAGTAATTGTATTATCGCTTAAATGTATCGTGAAATCGGACATGTGTAAGTTGTAATTTAGAAAGAACTCTTTAATCGCATATCCTTTATAGCCTAAGCAAATAATAAACTCAGTAATCCCGTAATGGCTATACAAACTCATAATGTGCCATAAAATAGGTTTTGTTCCAATTTCAATCATAGGTTTCGGTTTTAAATGTGTTTCTTCCCCAATCCTTGTCCCGTATCCACCAGCAAGAATAACAGCTTTCATTTTTTCCTCCTAAAATAAAAAATATAATATATACAGTATTCATATTGTATGCAAATGGTTTTGTTTTTGACTAAGTGCGTAAAAATGTGTGGAGCATGATAGGATGAGACATATTAAGGTTTGAATTTAGGGAATAATTGTTGATACTCAGGATGATTACGTAGATCCTGTGTTGAATTAGTTAACATTAAAAATCGAGCTTCGAGTTCTTCAGAGGACCGACCATATTGTATTTGAAGTCCCAATCGAACGCCCTTTTTTGAGAGGGTGGGTGTAATTTGTAATTTTCTTGCCTTTGTATGTTCGTTCCAAGGGCTAAAATAAAATTTTAAAATGAATGAAGGGGAGTTATAAACGATAGGTTGGTGCCGGGTAAAATGTCTGCCTGGTAAATATGCGCCATCAATATGGTTGTGTATAAATCTCCAGGCACAACCGATTTCTGGTTTATAAGGAAAGAGCCCGTGATATCGTTGTTCTACTAAAGGAATGGAATATCTTAGTTTTGAATAATTGTAATCATGCTTATCAATCATGACAATCATTCTAATCGCATACATATTTTGCCCTAACGTATGAAGTGATGAGAAAAATTCTTCTACATTATTACAGCAAAGAAATTCTGTAGTATTTAATACCATCTTCCAACCTGAAACTTCTCTTTCAATTTCCATTACTTCAATGTCAGTATTAGTGGGATCGAATTCAAGGAATCTTGAATCTCGTACTTCCCAGTGGGGAGCAAATAATTTGCAAAGTTCAACAGAACGATCTGTAGAACCTCTATTAATTAAAATACCGTGATCGAATATTTTTGTGTGATGCATAAGCCACCATGGAAGTAGGTATTCTTCATTATAAAAATGAGAAATGAGTGTCTTTCTCATGTTAATCATCTCCTATACAAGCAATCATTATTAGTAGGATATGTTTTTTAATAAGAAAGGTTAAAAGGTGCAGACAATGTAGTGATTAAGTAATAGTTTAGTAATTTTATTGTATAAGTGTAGATTACTTGTATTGAATAATAATAGGGTGAATCTTGTAATTTTGTATAAATTATGAACAATAAACCGTCACGTTTGACTGTACAGTTTATGTATTGTATGATGGTAGTAATATAATCAAGGGGGGAAGATCGTTGGGAAGGTGTATCGAATCGGACAGTTGGCTCTCATGGCTCACGTGTCGAAACGAACGATTGATTATTATACGAATCTAGGTATCTTAAAAGCGGAGCGATCTCAATCTAATTATCGCTATTACGACGAAACAGCATTTGAGACATTACAATTTATTGAGAAGTGCAAAGAAATGCATATGCCGCTTTGTGAGATTAAAGAGAAAATCGAGGAGAAGAAGAAGCTGCTCGGTATCAATGAACACGTTTCGAAACAAGTGAATGAAGTGACAGACCATATTCATCGATTAGAAGCAGAGTTAACGGAGTTAAAGCCGCTTTTAGATGGATTGACTGATTCACAACGTGAAAAAATATCGAAATCTTTATCTGGTCAAACGACAGCTTTAATACAGACACTTGTTCTATTATTATAGAAAAAAGTGTAATCCGACCTCTTTAATTTTTGTATCGGGCTATGTTTTCTAAGAAACAAATAAGAAAACATTATAGTATACAGGAGGTGGACACCTTAGTTTTTTTAACTAAGGGGATTCATTGGAAATATTTAATTTAGTCATGGTTGCGATTTTAATCGCATTTACTGGATTTTTCGTAGCAGCAGAGTTTGCGATTGTAAAGATACGTTCAAGCCGTATCGATCAGCTTGTTGCGGAAGGAAAACGCGGTGCTTTAGCAGCGAAAAAGGTAACAACAAATTTAGATGAATATTTATCTGCTTGTCAATTAGGTATTACAGTTACAGCTATGGGATTAGGTTGGTTAGGTGAACCGACAATCGAAAAGTTATTACACCCGTTATTTGAGAAATGGAACTTAAACCCTTCTATTTCATCAGTATTAACATTTGGTCTTGCTTTTATGATTATGACGTATTTACACGTTGTAGTAGGGGAATTAGCTCCGAAAACAATGGCAATTCAAAAGGCTGAAAGGGTAACGTTATTATTGGCAGGTCCATTAATGATGTTCTATAAAGTAATGTATCCATTTATTTGGGTATTGAACGGTTCAGCTCGTGTGATAACTGGTTTATTCGGTTTAAAGCCAGCTTCAGAACATGAAGTAGCTCATACAGAAGAAGAATTACGCCTTATCCTTTCAGATAGCTATGAAAGTGGCGAAATTAATCAAGCTGAATACAAGTATGTAAATAACATTTTTGAATTTGATAATCGTATTGCAAAAGAGATTATGGTACCGCGAACAGAAATCGTCGGTTTCTACTTGGAAGATTCAGTAGAAGAACACATGAAAGTAATCCAAAATGAGCGATACACACGTTATCCGATTTTTGGAGAAGATAAAGATGATATTATCGGTATGGTCAACGTAAAAGATTTCTTTATTCGATATATGACCGAGGATCAAAAAGATTTATCATCTATTCGCTCGTATATGCGTCCGATTATTGAAGTGATGGAAACGACTCCAATTCACGATTTATTACTTCAAATGCAGAAGAAGCGAATTCCGATGGCTGTTTTATATGATGAGTACGGAGGAACAGCCGGAATTGTAACGCTTGAAGATATCTTGGAGGAAATCGTCGGCGAAATTCGTGATGAATATGATGAAGATGAAGCACCACCAATTCAGCATGTGAACGAACAACATATCATTGTTGATGGAAAAGTGCTTATCTCAGAAGTGAAAGATTTATTTGGATTACACATCGAAGAAGATGATGTGGATACAATCGGTGGATGGATTATGATGCAAAATCATGAAATCGAAGAAGGACAACATGTTGAGGCGGAAGGTTATGAATTTAAAGTGTTAGAAAAAGACGCTTACCAAATTAAACGTGTTGAAATTCGTAAGATGGAACAAGAGCAAGAAGAAGAGAAAGCAGCAACTGTGTAAGTTGCTGCTTTTCTTCTAAAGTATAAAAAATGCGAGATTAGGAGCGGATATTTTGATTCAAGAAGCCTTACGTGTATATCGATTACAATTGTATGTAATCTTTAGTGGTTTACTACTTATGTGGACGATTACTCCGTTTGGGAAACAAGTAACAGGGTTTGGGATCGGATTAGCTGTAAGTGCATATTGCCTTTGGTTATTAGCTCGCAGAGTGGAGAAACTTGGGAAAAGTATTGTAATGAAGGAAAAGGCTCCGGGATTAGGAGTTCTAAACCGATTTGCAGCTGCCATTTTAGGAGCTATCATCATGTATGAAATTGAGCATGAAATGGAAATGTGGGCATTTGGTACAGGCATTTTAGGTGGTCACTTTTTAATGATTACGAATTTAGCTTATGCAAATATACAGTTAATGAAAGAAGAAGAGAAGCAAAGAGAAAATGCTTCGAAAAACATAGAGCTATGATGAAAGGGACCTAATGGGGTTCCTTTTTTAGTTTAGCGATATGATACAAGTAATCAAATTAACGACAAATATAATACGCTTCTTTTTTACGTTTTTCAATAGTATGAAAAATAATAAAAAAAAATTTGAAAACCCATCGATTTCTAAAGCTTAAGTATGTTATCATGACAAAAGACTTTTTGAAAGAGGTGGATACCAATGTTACAAGCGTTACTTATTTTTGTGCTTCAAATTATTTACGTTCCCATTTTGACAATCCGTACGATTTTGCTTGTAAAGAATCAAACAAGATCCGCTGCTGGTGTTGGATTGTTAGAAGGAGCTATTTACATTGTCAGTTTAGGTATTGTGTTTCAAGATTTATCAAATTGGATGAACATCGTTGCCTATGTCATTGGCTTTAGTGCGGGACTATTATTAGGCGGTTATATAGAGAATAAATTAGCAATTGGTTATATTACGTATCAAGTTAGTTTACTAGACCGTTGTAATGAATTAGTAGATGAATTACGTCACTCTGGATTTGGCGTTACAGTATTTGAAGGCGAAGGCATTAATTCGATACGTTATCGCTTAGATATCGTTGCAAAGCGTTCTAGAGAAAAAGAACTGTTAGAAATTATTAATGAAATTGCACCGAAAGCCTTTATGTCTTCTTATGAAATTCGTTCATTTAAAGGCGGATATTTAACGAAGGCGATGAAGAAAAGAGCGTTAATGAAAAAGAAAGATGAACATGCATCGTAAAGAAAAGGGAATAGTGCAGTTTTAAAAGAACGGCATAATCCCATATGTAAAAGAGAGGAATCTATTTTGATGTAGATTCCTCTCTTTTTTATGAAAAGTATTTATGTTTTAAGTTAAAAAACTAAATCGTATAATTATTTTTTTTACTCATCCTCAAATTAATAATTAGCCATACGACTTGAATAAATATCGGTATGATAAACGCGATTAATAAAACGATAAGTGATATGGATTTAATTTCGGGTGTTTGAATAACACCAGCACCATCAACATCTCGTAGCCAAATAATAGCGGCCCATACTCCAAAAAGGATAATCCAAAATATGTTACCAATCCACCAAGAAATCCATCGTTTTTTCATATTAGCACGCCTTACATTTACCCTTTGTTAACAGTATATTTTCGTTCGTTATATTTATAATGAAACAACTTTAAAATTAGTTTTTAACTGTATATCTAACTTGTTTAAACGTTACCATTTCTCCATCTTTATCATCATCTTTCGTTTGCAAAAGTTGAACTTTTGGTTTGTAATCTGTCCTATGAGCATGCTCAATATCTTTAATGTTAAGTTTGTAAGGTTCACCATTCTTTATTTTTTGTTCCAATACTTGTTTATTGGCAACATAAATAAAAGTTATTTTATTTTCATCAATACCTTCAGTCTTAATTTCTAATTCATTATCTTTTGTTGTAATCGTTGGTGTTAATAATTCCATACTGCCGCTTCCGGTTTCTAAAGAATTTTCTGCTATAGTTGAACATCCTGATAATATGATTCCAGTGAATAGAAGAGTCATTAACTTCTTTTTCATAACATCCCCCGATTTCAAGTGATTTTTGATTTTGGCATTGTTAGACTGCTAGTGAGGTACGTAAATGTTTAGTTAGCACTCTAGTTGATTGTACCATAATATGTAAATTAAAACAGAGTGTATATCCAATTTAAGGGAGATTAAAAAGTTTACTTATTGTTGCAAAATCGTTTGTTTTAGCTTCTATTTCAATCGAAATATAGACAGGAGAAAGAAAATTTTTTATGGAAATTACAATTTTTACATTTTACAATAATGATATGGAATAGATGAATTTATTCACTTCGGAGGTAGTTACTTGAACATTAACGAGAAGGCAATTGAAATGTTTGAACAAAATAATTATGAGGAAGCGATGGAACTGTTTCACCGAGCAGTACATGAATCTAGAAATGAAGTTATACGGGAATCTATCGAAGCGAAAACAGCAGAAATAGAAGATGTTCAGAATGAAGAAGTAGAAGAGAACTGGACAGAAAACGATAAGAAAGAGTTAATTAAGGAATATACAGAAGAGAATAATTGTTATAAAACAATGATAGAACGTATCAAATCTGGATATGTTCCAGGGTTAGAATTTGAAACTGATTATATAGGGGCTTGCTATTTATTTGGTTGTAAAAGACATAATCATCTTGAATATGAAAAATAAAAAGATTCGACTGTCAAACATGATGGTCGAATCTTTTTCGTTATAGGTCGCTTGTATTACATAGGTATATATCCTCTTTAGAGGACCCTTTTTTAATATTTAAAATATGTAGTGAAATAAAACCAATAAGTCCTATTCCACCGAAAATAAGCCATGGTGTATACATTCCGTTTAGGTTGGATGTAAAAGATGTACCGGTATAATTACCGATGATAAAACCAAATGCGAGTGATAGTTGATAAAATCCGAAGAAAGTGGCTGTATATGATTCATTACTGTAATTTGCAATAGCGATATCAGCGTTAGGTAATACGAGTGTTTCACCGATTGTAAATAAAATTACACAAATAAATAGCCAATATGGGTGTTGAAATAAAGGAATGAGTAAAAAGGAAATACTCATTAATAAAACGCCGTATTTAATAATGGAAAGTGTGTTGTATTTGTGAAAAAGTTTTCGGAATAATACCATAAATATGACGCCTGTTATTGCATTTATCGTAATAACTAGTGTAGCAAGCTGATTGCTATTACTAATGTTTTTCATATGAAGTGGAAGTGCGACAGTAAGCTGAGTAAACATAATATAGAAGAAGATCATGATAAATGAAAACAGAATGAAAGACTTGTTTTGTAAGATAGCCTGTATTCCTAATGTAATAGACGTGTGTTCAGTAGTGACCTGGAAGTGATTTTTAAGTAAGTAAAAGATAAAAGCGAATAACAGCATAAGAGATCCTGTTAGAGAGAAAGCATAGATTGGATCAAGTAAAAGTAAGAACCCTCCTGCAATTGGTCCAATTATTGCACCGCAATTAAAACTAAGGTTTAAATATGTAAATAAATTTTTTCTCATATGAGCTGGTTGTGAGCCGAATATGGCGCGAGCAGCAGGTTCATAAAATGCAGTTCCAAAGCCAATAAGTGCAGAGGAAATAGAAATTGTATAGAAATCAGAACATATTCCTAAAGCGATAAATCCGATTCCTCTTAAAAATAATCCGGCTATCATCATAATGATATAGCCTATTTTGTCAGCAATTAATCCTGAGAATAAAGGAATAACTCGTGATGTGATTGTCATAACCGTCAACACTGTTCCTACTTGAACAGCTGAAAAATGGAGAAAGGTTAATAGATAAATAGCTAAAAATGCGTATACTGCAAAATACCCAAAAGACATAAAAAATGAAGAAATAAGCATGAAACGTATCGGTATTGAGAAACTTTTCATAGAACTCCTCCTAATTTTGTAACCAGTAAAATTAATTGATGGTTAACGATTTTATATTATAATTATACATAAAGTCAGAAAAAAGTAAATTTTAAGAAGAAGGTGAATGGAATTGAATCAGAACGCACCACATGAATTAGAATATATTCGGGAATTTTTAAATACATGGAAAATACCAAACGATACGAGAGAGCCAATTGATTTGATACAAACAGAAGGGGATATAAAGAAATTTATGAAAAAATATTTTCATGAAGAGTTCCCTTTTCATACGATAGAGGAATTAAAAAGTTTTCGAGAAGATATTCGGATGACGATTGAAGGTGAAGGATCGTTGCAAAAATGGTTAGAGAAATACCCATTTCATGTACATATAAAGGAACATATGAAAGGTATTACATATGAACCAGTATACGAAGAGAATGTGTATACAAAAATATTAAGCATTGTGTTTATCTCGATTCAAGAAAATTGGTGGGGAAGGTTAAAAGCATGTCCAGATTGTCGCTGGGTATTTTATGACCATTCGCGTAATGGAAGTAAAAGGTGGTGCGGTATGTATGCTGGAGAAGAAGGAGGAAGAGCATGCGGTACAATTGCAAAAGTAAAAAACTACCGAGCGAAGAGAAAAGGGAGATCGGGTTATGATGTGTAATTAATATTAGGGGAAGAAAATAGGATGGGGGAATGAAGGGTATGGAAAGTACACAAATGTTAGCTTTAAATAAAAAGTGTTGGGATACAGTTGCACCTTATTTTTTTCAAGTGGATTGTTTACCGAAATATGGTCCGTATACAGCGTCTGAAGATGAGATTCATTTGTTCGATTCAATCAGAAATAAAAAGGTTCTTGATATAGGGTGTGGAAGTGGTCATTCGTTGCAATATATGGCAGAACATGGGGCAGAGGAAGTATGGGGTCTTGATCTTTCAAGTGAACAAATTAAAACAGCGAATGAAACGTTAAAGTGTTGGAATCCAAAGTTAGTATGCGGAGCAATGGAAGAGGAAGGAGATATTCCGAAAGGGTATTTTGATATTGTATATTCCATTTATGCATTAGGTTGGACTTCGGATTTAAGAAAAACGTTGGAATTGATTTATTCGTATGTAAAGCCAGGAGGAATTTTTATTTTTAGCTGGGAGCATCCCGTATATTCAAACTTAATGTATGGAACTGAGGAGATTGCTTTAAGCTCGTCTTATCATGAGGAAACTCCTATTACGTTTGAAACATTTAAAGGGGAAAATGTACAAGCAACGTTATATAAAAGAAAAATGAGTACATACATAAATGAGTTAAATAGAGTTGGTTTTACAATTGAGAGGATGGAAGAGCCTGAACCAGCTAGCTCATTTGCTGAAGAATTAGCGGAGCCTTCTACGAAGTATTATTCTTTATATAAAGCTAGAATGGTGCCGACTACTTTTATTGTGAAGGCAAGGAAATGAAAAATACAGCGTACGCTTTTTTCAGCGTACGCTGTATTTTGTTAAAGGTTAGTACTTATCTTTTCGGCTGAAAAATATGTTGAAAGAAGTATTTATGATGTAAGTTATCTACAATTTTATTTGCTTGATATGTGCGGTGTTGCTCTAGTCGAAGTCTTTGCTCCATCATTTTTATTGCGTGATCAGATAAACGTAACATAATACATATCTCCTTTTCTATAAATATAGGTGACTATTTGGTATCGTTCCCATATTTATAACTAAGGAGGCAAAATGTGTAGCATAGGCAAAAAGCACCTTCCTCTCCCATTACGCTTACGAGGTTAGCTGTCGGACTCGGGAAGTGAGAGTTCCCTACTTAAAAAAGATTCGCCCCAAGTAGCATAGCTACAAAAGTGGTTCCCCCGCTCCAAAATTTGGACTCAGCAAAAGGTATTATAAAGTAAAAGATAACATAAATAAATTGATGAGTCAAACTATTTTATGTTTTCTGTCTTTTTTAATTGTGTAAGAATCATACGATCGGTAATTTTTATATCTGTTACTTCAAGGAAGCCGTGTTTTTTATATAATGCAATAGCAGGGGGATTTGCTTTACCTGTTTGTACAATATATGTCGTGGAAGAAGGAAACATGTTAAAAATATAAATTAGGAGTTTCGTTGCGATTCCTTTTTGAAAAAAATCGGGCGATACAACTAATCTGTGGATATCAATAAGCTGTTCTTCTTGCATAAAAGAAATAAAGCCGACAAGTTTGTTTACAGAAAAATATCCATAGAATGTTTCACCGCAATTTTGAATATCGTTTACAGTATCATATAAACGGGGGATTGCAGTACTGTTTAAATAGTTTGCTTCAATTTTATAAGCCGGAATTTGAACTTGTAAAATGGATGCTGCTACTTCACAAGAAGTGGCATTTAACTTAAGAATCATAGATAATGAAGCCTCCTTTGAATATGATATATTAATATAATTGATTTTTGGGTAAGTTTGACAATGATTTTCTTTTTTGCATATAATATATGTATCTCCTTACATATATTACTCTTCCGTTTGTTTCTATAGTAGAATATGGTTAGTGTAAATGAATTTGTAATCTTAAATAAGAGTTTTGCTACTCTTGTATTTGAGCATACAGACTATAATAGAAATGGAGGACTAAAGATGGGATGGATTATCACATTAATAGTTGGTGCTATTATAGGTGCAATTGCTAGTTCTATAACGGGTAAAAATTTTCCGGGTGGTATGTTTGGAAATATTATCGCAGGTTTATTAGGTGCTTCGTTAGGCAGTAGATTATTTGGATCTTTTGGGCCATCATTTGGTGGGATTCATGTTGTGCCAGCATTATTAGGAGCAATCGTGTTAATTTTTATTGTATCATTTGTAGTGAAAGCTGCAAGGAAATAAATATAGATTATGACGAAAAGCCCTGAATAAGGGCTTTTCATCATTCGAAGAGGTGGTTTAGTTGGAGAAAATAAATATAAGAAAAAGGGACAAGCTGAAACAGTTTTTTAGAGAACACAATTATTTAGCAGTGCTACTTGGATTTGCATTATTGTTCATTAATATTTTATTGCTAACAAAAATTTCTTTTGTGTTTACTCCGTTTATCGTCTTTTTAAAAACAATTTTCTTCCCGGTATTATTAGCGGGCGTACTATTTTATATTTTGCATCCATTCGTTTCACTCCTTGAAAAGAAAGGTGTTTCAAGAATCGTATCGATAGCCTCGATATACTTAATCGTAATTGGATTATTTGTGTTCTTAGTTTTAACGGTTATTCCTATTATTAAAGATCAAATTGATGCATTAATAGATAACTTACCGTATTTCGGTCATGAAATCGAACGAGCAGCACGTAGATTTGGAGAAAGTAATTTACTGAGCAAAATTCAGGAGAATTTAAATATTGATGTAGCGAGTATGGTAAAAGACTACACAGTTGATTTTACGAAGTCATTATCATCAGTAACAGGAAATGTAACTGGATTTTTAAGCACTGTTACAGAAGTGGTTTTAACGTTTGTAATGGTTCCGTTTATATTGTTCTATCTTTTAAAAGATGGTGAGCAATTGCCGAATCATTTCTTAAAGTTCATTTCAGAGCAAAGACAACCGGCAGCAATGAGAATACTAGATGATATGCATTATGCGATTAGTTCGTATATTAGAGGACAAATTATCGTTAGTTTGTTTATCGGTATTATGTTATTAATTGGTTACCTTATTATCGGTATTAAATATGCCGTACTGCTTGCTATTTTAGCGATGATTGTAAATATCGTTCCGTATGTAGGACCAATCATTGCAATTACACCAGCGTTAATTATCGCATTTATTGATTCGCCAGGAATGGTTTTAAAGGTAATTATCGTTATGATGGTTGTACAATTAGCAGAAGGTAAATTTATTTCTCCGCAAGTCATGGGGAAAAAGTTAGATATTCATCCGATTACAATCATATTTATTATTTTAACTGCCGGAAATTTATTTGGAATTATGGGGATTATTTTAGCGATCCCAGGATATGCGATATTAAAAGTGTTAGTTACGCATGGTTATAGATTTGTTAAGTTGAATACGTGAAAAAAGAGCTAAAACAGTATTATCTGTTTTAGCTCTTTTTTATTAACAATTGATGTGCATATTGGCGTGCCCATTGATCCGCTTCTAATATAGCATCTAGAGAAGGGTCGTTTACGTTATGATGAGCTTCAACTGTATTGTAAATTGTTTTTTCGATATCGAAAAATGCAATTTCATTTTTAAGAAATAGTGCATTTGCAATTTCGTTCGCTGCATTTAATACGGCTGGAGTTGTACCGCCAATTTTGCCACATTCAAATGCGTATTGTAGACAGGGGAACTTCTCTAAATTTGGTTTTTCAAAATGCAAACTACCAATTTCTAATAAATTTAATTTTTCATAAGAAGAAGGTAGCCGATTAGGGTAGTGAAACGCATATTGAATTGGCATCCTCATATCAGGAGCACCGAGCTGTGCCATAACTGATCCATCAATAAACTCTACTAAAGAATGAATAATACTTTCTTTATGAATCATTACATCAATTTTTTCATAAGGAATATCAAATAGCCATCTTGCTTCCATTACTTCGAATCCTTTATTCATTAATGTGGCAGAATCAATCGTTAGTTTTGCCCCCATTAACCAGTTTGGATGTTTTAAAGCATCTTTTGCTTGTAAAGTTTTCATTTCTTCACGTGTTTTATCACGGAATGCACCGCCAGAAGCTGTAACAATTAATTTGTCTATTTCTTTATTATTTTCTCCGTTTAAACATTGGAAAATAGCTGAATGCTCACTATCGACTGGAATTAAACGACATCCGTTTTGTTTCGCCAGTTCAGTTACGATATGTCCAGCTGCAACTAACGTTTCTTTATTAGCGATGGCAATATCTTTCTTCGCCTTTAATGCTTCAATCGTTGGAAGTAGTCCGGAAACACCGACAACAGAACTTAATACAAGATTTGAATCAGGATGAGTAGCTACCGCAATTAAGCCGTCTGTTCCATATGTGATTTTTGTGTTGGTTGAAATACGCGTACGAAGCATGTCTGCTAATTCTTTTGTCGCGACGCTTACAATACGAGGTTGAAACGTTTTGATTTGTTGCTCAAGAAGATCGATATTATAATTTGCGGTTAAACCGATGATTTTAAAATGTTCAGGATGAGTTGAAACGACATCTAATGCAGATGTGCCGATGGATCCTGTTGAACCTAAAATGGATATATATTTTACCATAAAAAAACCTCCAAAGTTGTTTCGAGTATTTCTGCAAACCTATATAGTATTAGACAATTGAAGTGGAAATTCCTGCTATATAAAATAGAAAATTCGGGTTTGTTTGGAAGTGAAATGTGATAAACTGTAAAAAATAAGCAAAAGCAATGAAAGAGAAGAGTACATATTCGAAACTTTTCAGAGAGCTGATGTGTGGTGGAAATCAGTAAGGGATGAATATGGAATGGGCTCTGGAGCTTCTAACTGAAATGAGTAGGTAAAGACGGTTGCTTCACGTTAAGAAGTTGAAGTGAGCTATAATGATAGCTAATGAAGGTGGTACCGCGGGAGTCTCTCGTCCTTTTTTAAGGATGAGGGGCTCCTTTTATTTTGAGAAAGGAGGAGTTAGGATGAGTGAAAAAATAATGTTAACAGGGATTAAGCCGACAGGTTATCCGCATTTAGGAAATTATATTGGTGCGATTAAACCTGCGTTGCAAATGTCAAAGAAGAATGAAGGAAAAGCATTGTATTTTATAGCGGATTATCATGCGTTAAATGCTGTGCATGATCCGGGTCAGTTTAGTAGTTATACGAAAGAGGTAGCTGCTACTTGGTTATCGCTTGGACTTGGAGAAGATGTTATTTTTTACCGACAAACAGAAGTGCCGGAGATTCTAGAATTAGCTTGGATATTAGCGTGCCTAACTCCGAAAGGGCTTATGAACCGTGCTCATGCGTATAAAGCGAAAGTAGAGCAAAATAAAGAAGCGGGTTTAGAGGTCGATGCAGGCGTGAATATGGGTTTATATACGTATCCGATCTTAATGGCAGCTGACATATTACTATTTCAAGCTACTCATGTGCCAGTCGGGAAAGACCAAATTCAGCATATTGAAATTGCGCGTGATATTGCCACGTATTTTAACCATACATTCGGCATGACATTTACACTTCCGGAGTATGTCATACAAGAAGAAGGAGCAATATTACCAGGACTTGATGGAAGAAAGATGAGTAAAAGTTATGGAAATGTGATCCCATTATTTGCAGCGCAAGAAAAACTACGAAAATTAATATTTAAAATCAAAACAGATTCTTCACTTCCAAATGAACCGAAAGAACTAGAAACGTTATATACAATTTATAAAGAATTTGCGACGGAAGATGAAATGCAGTCATTACGTGAAAAATATGAGACTGGAATTGGATGGGGCGATGTGAAAAAAGAGTTATTCCGCGTTGTAGATCGTGAGTTAGCAGCACCTCGGGAGAAATATGCAATGTATATGCAGGAGCCAAATTTATTATATGAAGCGCTAGAAAAAGGTGCTGAACGAGCAAGAGAAATCGCGAAGGTAAATTTAGCGGAAATTAAAAAACGGATTGGATTTGAGAGGGGACGTTAAGTGTTCCCTTGTTTTTTCTATATGAATTTTAATTATTGTATTCGTTATATCCACATGCAAAATAAGGAATTCACATCTTCTTTCCAAATTTATTAATTGCACATTTTAAAAAGTATGTTAATATAGGGATACTTATTAAACATGTTTAATAAGTATAATTAATTCCACTTATTAAAGTCGTTTAATAAGTGGAATCCATTCGATAACGAAGGAGATGATTGTATGAGAACAGAGAAAGAAAAGATGTTGGTAGGAGAAATGTATATTGCGGATGATGAAGAATTAGTGGCTGATAGGGTGGAGGCAAAACGTTTAACACGCCTTTATAACGATGCGATGGAGACAGGGGATGAACAACGTTTTACATTATTAAATCAGCTTTTAGGTTCTTCAGCTGATGGGAAAGCCCAAATTAATCCTGATTTTCGTTGTGATTACGGGTACAATATCCATGTTGGAAAGAGCTTTTTCGCAAATTTCAATTGTGTGATTTTAGACGTTTGTGAAGTGCGAATCGGTGATAATTGTATGTTTGCACCTGGTGTCCATATTTATACGGCCACTCATCCTTTACATCCGGTAGAGCGGAATTCTGGCAAAGAATATGGAAAGCCTGTAAGGATTGGTAACAATGTTTGGGTTGGCGGAGGAGCTATTATTAACCCTGGTATTTCAATTGGAGACAACGCTGTAATTGCATCAGGAGCAGTTGTGACAAAAGATGTACCTAATAATGTAGTAGTTGGAGGTAACCCAGCTAAAGTTATTAAAACGATAGACTTATAGAAAGCGTTTTTAAGGGTACATGAATAAACTAGTTTCGTGTCGTATCGTATAGACAATGTGAAAGGTGTTTCATATGAAGAAAAATAGTACGGAAAATCGTACAAAGACATTACTTGCCTCTCGAAACGCTCTGTTTCTCTTATTTGCTTTGCCTGGTGTGGCATTTGCTACATGGATTTCAAGAACAGCAGCTACTCGAGATATTTTAGCAGTGTCAAATGCAGAAATGGGCTGGATTTTGTTCGGATTATCTGTCGGTTCAATAATTGGTTTACTGAGTGCAAGTCATTTTATTGACGGTAAGGGAGCTAGAGACGTTATTATAGGTAGTATGTTTTTTATGATCGTTGGATTACTTTGTTTAGGTAGTAATATTTATTTTGCTTCTAGTATGGGCGCTTTTGGTAGCTTACTAGTATTTGGAGTAGGATATGGATTAGCAGAAGTTGCATTGAATGTAGAGGGTTCTTCTATTGAGCAAAAATTAGGAACAACTCTTCTTCCGAAATTCCATGGCTTTTTTAGTGTAGGAACTTTAGTAGGTGCGCTCAGTGGCTCTGTCGCCGCCACGCTTCACATTCCAATTTTGTATCAGTTTCTTACGATTTCGGTCGTGTTTGTATTACTTGTATGTATGGTATATCGTTTTCTTCCGCATGGAACAGGAAAGAAGGAGAAATCACGGAACAAAAAACGAGCGAAACTTACGTCCTTACGTATGGAAAAAAAGGTGCTTTTACTTGGTCTTTTCGTGCTTGGAATGGCATTTGCAGAAGGAAGTGCGAATGATTGGCTACCTATCGTGATAGTAGACGGACATCAGCAAAGTGTTGTGACAGGTTCTATTATGTACACCATTTTTGTATTGGCAATGACGTTAGCACGTATGTGTAGTAGTTATTTCCTTGATCGATTTGGTCGTGTCGCTGTTGTACGTGCTACTATTATGATGGCTATTATAGGAATGACAATTGTCATATTTGGGAGTAACTCATATTTTCTAGCACTTGGTGTAGTACTGTGGGGGATTGGTGCCGCGCTAGGTTTCCCAATTGGTCTTTCTGCTGCTGGAGATGGCGGCGAAAATGCGACTTCTAATGTTGCGACAGTTTCTATAATCGGTTTTACAGCGTTTTTAGTCGGACCACCATTTTTAGGGATACTTGGAGAAGCATTCGGAATACGTAATGCTTTGCTAGCTGTTTTATTATTTGTTATCTTGTCTGGAATTGTATCGTCTGTTACGAGAGAGAATACATCGAGTTAAATACGGAGTGCCGCTAGTAGAAATATATCATCTCTATTGCTTTAGAAAATGATGTATGATATATTGTCAACGCAACTTATTAAAAGTGTTTAATAAGTATGTTGATTAAGGTGGTGAGCGATTTGAGTGAACAATTTGTTACTCAAAAATCGATTAAAGAGACAATCCTTCGCGGCATTCGTACAGTTCTTCTGGAGCGAGGTAGTGCAACGAAAGTTGAACTTAGTAATACATTAGAAATCAGTTTTCCAACGATAAGTAAATTTATAGAAAAAATGAAACAAGATGGTGAAGTCACTTTAGCTGGTTTAGATGATTCAAGTGGTGGAAGAAGAGCGAAACGATATGAATATAATCCAGAATATATGTTCGGTTTAGCGATATTTTTAGAAAAAAATGAGACAAACTATACAATTTTTAACTGTTTAGGGGAAGTAAAAGAACAAGGAAGTACTTCAAGTATGTTAATTGATACGGGAGTAAATCTATTATCTAAACATATTGAAGGTCTTATCGCTACATTCCCGAAAATAAGCTCTATATCAATTGGTGTGCCTGGTTCGGTCGATAATGGTCGTATTTTTTATATTCCTGGATATGAAAAGTTCCAAAATTTTAATTTGAAAAGCCACTTGGAGGAACTGTTTTCTATACCAGTAGTAATAGAAAACGATATGAATGCTGCAGTACTCGGCTATCATAAAAATACTGGAAACAATGAAAATTCCTCACTTGTATATTTGTATTCAGGTCAAAATGGCCCAGGTGCGGGGATTATGGTAAATGGAGATGTTGTACGCGGAAGTACGTTTTTCTCAGGAGAGATATCTTTTGTTCCGCAATATGATAATAAAAATTTCTTGCAAGCTTTGAGAAGTGGAGACGAAGTTGAAAGTTCTAATAATCCAGAGGAATATAATATAGATGCTATTACTCGTTTAATAGCTACATATATAGCTATTATTAACCCTCATGGATTCATCTTCTGTGATGATGAAGTGAACCAATTTGTAATAGATCAAATTGTAAAAAGTTGTCCGAAGTACATTCCGGCAGAACATATTCCGAAAATAACAGCGAGTAATTGGAAAGAAGATTATTTATACGGATTAAAAAGTCTTGGACTTGATCTTATAATTACGAGAACAAATAAAGAAAATTAAATGTGCTGGCAATGAAGCATCCAATTGTCAGTTGAATAACATAAAAGAAAAGGTGTTGATTATGAAAATTGAACATGTAGCAATTTGGGTGAATGATTTAGAAGGAATGCGTGATTTCTATAAACAGTACTTTAATGGTGAAGAAAATAGCTTATATCACAATCCGAAAAAGCAGTTTGAATCTTATTTTATAACTTTTGAAGGCGGTGCGCGTCTAGAACTTATGAAGCAGGTAGGGATAGACGAGAAAGTACAAACACAAACAATAGGATATGCGCATATTGCTTTTTCTGTAGGTAGTAAAGAAAAAGTGAACGAATTAACTAATACATTAAGAGAAGCAGAATACCCCCTGTTAAACGGCCCGCGTACTACAGGGGATGGTTACTATGAAAGTGTAGTAAGTGATCCTGAAGGAAATCAGATTGAGATAACGATCTAACATTTTATTTACTAATAACGAATAAAACTATAAAACTTTGTTGTTCCCCAAAACGATTATAAGAAATCTATTATTTCTTCAGAAAGGGGGACATACCATTGAGTGAGCCAATTTTGATTTTCTGTATATATCCATTGCTTATTTGTATTTTTTCAATAGCTGTGACATATAAAGTAGGTACATTTTACGTGATGCCAATGGTAACATTTCTTATTTTTCTTATGTTAAATGTTACAGTGTATAATCCAGCATTTTTCTTTTGGGTTGGCATGTATACTATTTTTTCATTCATTATTTCTTATATAACTATACTTTTTATAAAGGGATATAAAGTTGTAGAAAGAGAACGTTAATATCATTTTGGGGAAATAGGGATTTACGGTGAACGATAACAACCTCATTTCGCGTTATCATGACGGGAAATGAGGTTGTTTTATTTCTATATAAAATATGTAACATTTGTTAATTGGAGTGCTGAAACTCCTTAATAATACGCTTAATAACTGGATGAAGAGTAATAGGCAATTTATCAAGCGGGAAGAAGCGCAATTCTTTTGACTCAGCTTGATCACATTTAAGTTCACCATGAAATTCACGGCAAATATAAACAACGAGTACACCGTGTACTTGATCGCCGTTTGGATAGATTTGAAAGTAATCTGGTCCTGAGTATGTGCGGAATAGTTCTGGATTTTTAATAATAAGTCCAGTTTCTTCATATACTTCTCGCTGTAACGCGTCTTCTAACGTTTCGTTATATTCTAAGGCGCCGCCAATAATTCCCCAGCGGTTAAAGTCTGTGCGGAGCTGCAGTAATATTTCATTTTTTTCATTTAATATAATGGCGTGTGAACCTATTAAAATAAGTGGATGATTTCCTACTAAATTTCTCATGTCTCCGATATAACCCATATTTTCTCCTTACATTTAATAATAATTTGGCAGTTCCTTTAACATTCTTTCTGTTTTACGTGCTGCATAAGCTAAGTTATGATCATCTTTCATTCTAAAAAATAATGTGCGTAAAAAGGTTTTAATGTTGGCGCATAAAATACAATATTCATTTAACGAAAGGCGTTTTCTAATTTGAGGAAGCCTTTTTATTTTTTTATAAATAATAGAAATTAACTCATCTTGCGGGAAGTCATGATACAGCATTGCTAGTAATGGCGTAACAATTCGTTCATCTTCGTTATTATGAAAAAGGTCAGATGGAATGAAGATTTTATTTAATAAGCAATGAATTAATTCTTCATACCATTCAAAGGTCGTATAAGAATTATGAACAATTTCAGTAAAGGCATCAGATACGTGGGCAAGACAATGAGCCCATCCTTTATTTTCAATATAGCCTCGAAAATCTGTTTCTAAGTTTGTGTATGTAATGAGTTTGTTTTTTATTTCTTCGATATCCTCCTCTGTAAAAAAGTAGTGCGAATTAGCGAATTGGAGTATTAACGCAATTAACGAAACAGTGTAAGAACGTGTGAAAACCCCATCTGTATGTGGGGAGTAAATGTCACAATATAAATACTCATCACTTAAACAAGTTTGCAACAGTAATTTTAGTTGATCATCCATAAGGAATTCATGATGAATGAAATGTGCAAAACATTTATATATAAGTTGGTAACGAACGTAACTATCAGTCGTTCCGATAAACTGAAGCATATGGAGCGTTAACTCATTTATATCTATATGTTGCAGTTGCGTATAGTCATTTTGTTGTATAAGCTCTAACTGTTGTTGCAGCGCTGTAATATCCAATGGAGAACCTCCTCCGCACTTTAAAGATGCGATGTTTTCTAGTATTCTATATATTCAAGGACAATCCTGCTCATGCAAGGAGAACAAGTAGAAATTCGAGTAAGACATAGATGAGGGAAGTATATGATGACTATAGAACAGTTAGAAAAACATTTTAAAATTAGAAGAAATGCTTCTTCTATCATGATAAAAGAAAATAATGTAGAGATTTTCACAGAAGAGCAATTAAAGGAAATGGTGCAATATTGCGTTGCTGAGGCTGAAAAAGAGGGGATAGAAAACTTGCATTTTGAGATTTCTTCAAAAAGCCCAAATTATGATATGTATAAAAAATGCTTCGAAACGTATTCTTTTGAATATGTTACTGAAAACATGATCGTATTTAAGGATATATACGAAGTAGAAGATGTAGAAAGTGATATTGATTTTAAACTGATTGAAGAAGTAGGAGAAGATACTTTTTATTCTCTTTGGAGTGAAATGACGGAAGAACAAGTCACTTACGATCAATTTGTAAATATGATGCTACAGGAAATTGGTGAGCAATGGAAAGAACATTGTTTAACAGCGAGTATCGATGAAGAGCCGATAGGAATTGTAATCCCGCATATTGAAAAGGGGACGTTAGAAGAAGGAAAACTAATGTATTTCGCAGTCACTCCAAATATGCGAAATAAAGGGTATGAAGCAGCATTCTTTACAGGTGCAATGTTTGTCTTAAAGGAAATAGGTGCCTCTTATTATATTGGTGAGGCAAATGTACAAAATGAGTGGATGAAGGATGTTTTTGATAAGAATGGATGTAAGTTGCTTAGTTCAACTGAGCGGTATGTAAGAAAGTTTTAAAGGATGAATAAGGTACTCTCTTGAACTCATTTCGAGGAAATCCGTGTACAAATTTTGAACAAGTAAAAGAACTTTTTGCTTGTTTGTAAGATAAAAAGAAAAATCGAAACGACAAAGTATGCTTTCCTATAATACAATAGAGAAGGGTTAGACTATACGAAGAAAGCGTTGGTGAAAGAATGGAGCAGCAAAGACATTGGCTACAAGCAGCTGTAGAAAGAAATGAAAATAATACGTTACATATAAAGTGGGAAAATAATATAGAAGAAGTTCGCATTTATTGGAGTACTTCACCAGATCATATTGAAGAAAATGGAGAATTACTTGCAACAGTAAATGGAGAATCATCATATACAATTGAAAATTTAAGTGAAACTGAGCGTCCATATTTTAGACTAGTAGGTAGTAATGGACAAGCAGTGACAGTAGCTGAGCGTAGATTACCATTACAAGGTGCGTTTAACTTCCGTGATATGGGAGGGTATGAAACGACAGAAGGCCGTAAAGTGAAATGGGGCAAATTATACCGTTCAGAAGAGCTAGCAGGATTAACAGAGTGGGATATTGAGTATTTACAAAAGTCTGGCTTAAAGTTAATTTGCGACTATCGTACAGACTTTGAAGTGAAACATAAGCCGAACCCGGAGATTACAGGTGCTCGTCAAGTCTGTTTACCAGTTATGCAAGAATTAGCGAAAGACTTGAACATAAATGAGTTTTTCCAAGTTGGTGACCTTTCTATGTTAGGGAAACCAGGCGAATACCTTGTGAAAATGAATCAAGATTTCGTAAGTGGTAATGAAGCATTCGTGAGCTTCTTAAAACTGGCGCAAAACCCGGAAAACTTACCGTTAGTAAATCACTGTACAGCTGGAAAAGACCGTACTGGATTTGGGTCAGCATTATTATTACTTTTACTAGGTGTACCAGAGAAAACAGTAATGGAAGATTATTTACTAAGTAACGGTTTCCGTGAAAAGTTAAATGAGAAAATGATGGCCTTTTTAGGTGCAAAACTACAAAACGATGAGAGCAGAGCAATATTAGGTGCAATGTTTGAAGCACGCGCTGAATATTTGCAAGCTGCGATTGATGAAGTTAAAAAGCAATACGGTTCAGTTGAAGCGTATGCTGAAAAAGCTTTAGGCTTTACGAAAGAGTCGTTAGAGGAAATGAAAGAGTTATTGTTAGAGGATAAATAATGGGGAGGGAGGCTGATGTGGATTAGCCTCCTTTTCTTATTGTTGATATCATGTTATTCCATAAAATCATGGATAACCGAATATCGTTGTCCGCATTATGAAATTTTTCGTTGCCTTATTATGCCTATAATAATGGGAATAGCTGTCCAAATTAATAATATCGGTAAAAATAATTTTCCAAAACCGCCGCTCCAATCTAAAGCTATTGAAATTGTTTCGAATTGGATGAAAGCAAATATAAGTAAACAGACATTTTTTAATTGATTAAGCATTTTTCTGCTATTTAAATAAAACTGCTTCGCATTCGATTCGTTAAATCTTTTTGGGTAGTTATGAACTTCTGGAAACTTTTCTAAAGTTTGCATGAGAAGGAGTATGAATGCCCCAATTCCTGGTAGAAGTAAAAGTTCCCACTTTGATCCCCAGCGATCTACAGCTCCATATGCGTTATAATGTGCGGGCACTTCCTCAGGTAATCTTCCCCAAATGATAATCAAAAAAATGATTGATCCAAAGAACAATGAATATCCAATAATATCTCCAACCCATTTGCTTTTAGTTTTTGGGATTTTTATTTTAGGTCTTTCCCATGAATTTACTATATTTTTCAGCCTCCTTCTAAAGTAACTGTAGTAATACAATTCCTGTATTGCCTGTTTAAAGTTTGAACCCATTATCCAAATTATCTCAAATTTATAGTATTTTCACAATTAATTATTTTTGAATAACATGACTCGTGCGTCTTAAACAAATATAAGATTGCTGGTCGTAAAAACAAAACGTTCGACTTGAGGGACAATTAATGAGAAACTAAAAGTTGTAAATAACGTATTAGTTGAGGAGAGCATAATGAAATATAAAGTTATATTATTTGACGTAGATGATACATTATTAGATTTTCCTGAAACGGAAAGAAACGCATTACATAACGCTTTTGTACAGTTTGGTATGCCAACAGGGTATAATGATTATCTTGCAAGTTATAAAAAGATTAGTAATGGCCTATGGAGAGATTTAGAAAATAAAATGATTACGCTAAGTGAATTAGCGGTAGATCGATTTAGACAATTATTTGCACTTTATAATATAGAAGTAGATGCGCAGCAATTTAGTGACGTATATCTTGAAAACTTAGGGAAAGAAGTACATCTTATTGAAGGTGCAGTGCAATTATGTGAGAATCTACAAGATTGCAAGCTAGGTATTATTACGAATGGGTATACAAAAGTGCAACAATCTAGAATCGGAAATTCACCTTTAAGCAACTTCTTTGAGCATATTATTATTTCAGAAGAAGTCGGCCACCAAAAACCAGCACGTGAGATTTTTGATTATGCGTTTGAAAAGTTTGGGATTACGGATAAATCAAGCGTACTAATGGTTGGAGATTCGCTAACTTCTGATATGAAAGGCGGAGAAGATTACGGTATTGATACGTGTTGGTATAATCCGAGTTTGAAAGAGAACATGACGAGTGTTAAGCCGACTTATGAAGTGGAGAGTCTGCTTCGTATTATGGAGATTGTGGAAGCAGCACGAGAAAAGGTGACCGTATAGTAGTGTTGTCGAGATTTGTTGATAAGTCGATATTCTTTGTCGAATCGTCGATATATCGAAAAAATCGTTGATATAATTTGAGTTACGATAGATATATTTGAAAAATCGTTGATATATTTTAAATTGCTCCGGTCAATATAGGAAAGAGCTGTGTAACAACTAGAGGTGAATAAAGGATGTTAACATTTTTATTTGAGTTAGACAAAAGTCTCCCGAAGAAGGATGAGCCACAGTATGATGCTTATTCAAAGGGCTTTATCGAAGGAGATGTAACGATTTGTGTGGGTGACAGAGTACTTTTACAGAAATCATGCATGAAGGTCGCAGAACTCGGCATTTATTTAGGACAGTGGATGGAACAAGTTCAACATGGACAGAACGTACAAATGAATTATGAAACGACTGACCGTGATGAGGTAATTCTTGGTTTCTTTTATGAAGAAGACGATCAGTGGAAGATTTATTCCAGTTGGCAACAATTTGAACTTCAGGAGAGTATCTCTACTACAACATTAGTAGAGAGCGTTCAACGCTATTTATATGAGCTAAATAAGGAACTGCGTGCGATAGAATATCCTGTGACGTTTGATCAGTACTTAAGAGGAGAGCGGATAATGCAGCTTTCTTATAAACGACTGTGTGATAGTAAAGCGGATACGACATCGATAGAGGTTTATAATGAAAGCAAACAAGTAGGCGCAGTACGGGGCTATTATAAAAATACGTTGATGAGAGTGCTAGATTTCATTCCAAAAGTTGGTAGTAATATTATTTATGAAATAAAGGATAGTAAGGACAATATTCGCGTCATTGCAAAGGATGTAAGTAGGCAGCGTCAAAGAAGGATTTTAGTAACGTACAAAGACAATAATGATGCAGAGCATGAAATACTTGTATGTGACGGAAAGTTATTGGATGCAAATTTCTTATTTACCTTTACATATAAGAGAGAAGAATATGTTGTTCACAAAACTTCTTTTGGAATGGGAAAGTTATTACGAAAAGGCTATGTAATTGCAGATTGGAATATTCGTCTTGAGGAAGATATGTATGATATCGAGATGAATGTGTATGATGAGGATTATATAGAAGATCAATACTTACTGTTAAGCGTATTTCATGCGGTTTTGTATGGGTGATAAATGAAAAATACCGGTATTCTTCACGGGAAGAGTGCCGGTATTTTTTATGTGGTTCTGGTGATTTTGTGTCCTCAATTAATCCTCAAAAATAAAAATCTCATCAATCGTACTATGAAGTGCCTTCGCTATATTGTGAGCGAGTTGTAAGGAAGGGTTATATTTTCCTTTTTCAAGGTGGCTAATTGTTTCACGACGTACACCAACGCTCTTTGCTAAATCTTCTTGGGTCATGTTCAATTTGGCGCGGTATTCTTTTATTCTCGTTACGAACGCCATGGCGCATCTTCCATTTCATCAACAGGTTTATCGTAAAAGAACATAGAGAAGCCGAACGTAAGAATGAGTGTGCCGAAAATAAGAGCGATATCAATCTCTTGTAGCGTCAGGTTTGGAATTAACATTTCAATAAACATAATAATAGCGGTAGTTAGTAATGTAACGATAAAGGCATTACGGCACGATTTATTGACGATTTGTTCAAATAGTTCATCGTGTTGAACCGTTCTATACGTTGTGAAAAAGGAGAAGAAACAGAACAGAGTAAACAATCCTTTTTCATAAAAAAATCCGAGGAAACCGAAGAAACCGAGAAATCCTAAATATTTTATCCAAGTTGTTTTCACGATAGATTCTCCTTTCGATGTTAGAAATAAATCACGTTATGTTATAAATATATCATATGTGGAAATGTATAGTAATAATAGTTTTCCAATTCTTTTCATAATAATAGTAAAAAGAGGAAATATGCTGCGAAATAAAGAGGATAATATTGTAAAATGGTTGTAAGGAGGGGGAGGAAGAGATGCTAACTTGGATCATGATTGTTGTGTTACTTGTAGTGATTACTGTAGTTGCGACGGTATTAATTGGAAGAAATGGTGATGCAAATTATAGTAAAGCGACAAAGGGAAATATTAAACGCCTTACAATGATTTATATTCTACTAGCTGTCGTTTTAATCGTTGGGTTAGGCTTGTATATTTATTTTAAAGGGTGAAAAAACTGAAAAGATACAAAAATCTTAAAATAGAAGTATGCTATAATATCAATATAGTTATTTGGTAATTAAGGAAAGGATTGGATGGAATGATTGAGATTACGAATGTGTCAAAAAGTTATAATGGGTCTACCTATGCAGTAAAAGATTTAAGTTTATCTGTGCCTAGCGGAGAAATCTTTGGATTTTTAGGACCGAATGGTGCCGGTAAATCAACGACAATTAAGATGATTACTGGTATTCATGGGGTGGACAAAGGAACGATTACGATTAACGGTAAAGATATTATGAAAAATCCGATGGAAGCGAAAAGGACGTTTGGTTATGTTCCAGATAGCCCAGATATGTTTTTACGATTAAAGGGAATTGAATATTTAAACTTTATGGCAGATATGTATGAAGTGCCGAAAGAAGTACGCCAAGAACGAATCGAGTCTTTAGCAAAGAAATTTGATCTTTATAATGTGTTATCTGATCAAATTCAAAGTTATTCACACGGTATGAGACAAAAGATTGTTATTATTGGTGTGCTCGTGCATGAGCCAGATGTATGGATTTTAGATGAACCGTTAACAGGGCTTGATCCGAAATCTGCATATATTTTAAAAGAAATGATGAGAGAGCATGCGGATAAAGGAAAGATTGTATTTTTCTCTACACACGTATTAGAAGTAGCAGAAAAAATATGTGACCGCGTTGCGATTATTAATAAGGGGAATTTGCAGTTTAAAGGAAATTTAAATGAAATGAGAGATCATTTTAAATCCAATGAATCACTTGAAAAAATGTTCTTGGAGATGACGGGCAATGAGTAAAATTTGGACGTTAACGAAAGTATTATTGAAATTAAATTATGCAGATTTCATAACAGATAAGAAGAAGCGCTGGGCGTATGTATTTTCATTTGCAGCTATTTTATTTGTTGGCTTTTTAATGTTTGGTTCTATAACGCACGCAATGTATGAGGGAACGAAACAATTAGGGCAAGACCCAGGAATGATTATCGCAATGGGACTTGCGATTGCGAGTATATGGGTGTTTTTAATGAGTATTACGAACATTTTAACTGTATTTTATTACAGCAATGACATTGAAATGTTACTACCATTACCATTAAAACCAGCGCAAATTATTTCGGCAAAATTTTTAACAGTATTAATTACACAATACGTAATGAGTTCATTCATTTTATTACCAATCTTTATTACGTACGGGTTAAAAAGTGGCGCATTTATTACATATTACATATACATGATTTTGATTTACTTACTCTTCCCGATTGTGCCGTTAGTATTAGCTTCGTTACTTATGACAGTAATCATGAGATATACAAATATAGCGAAAAATAAAGATCGAGGCAATATATTTATCGGAATCGTAAGTATACTATTTATTGTAGGAATTAACGTATTTATGCAGTGGAAAAATAAAAGTGCGTTTTCTGAAGATGCAATTGCGAGTTATCTTGCGAATAATCAATCCTCTCTTTTAGTACAAATGACGAATTATTTTCCAACTACATATTTTGGAGCAGTGGCGTTAGTAGAAAATGCAAATTGGAAGGGACCTTTAGACGTAATAATCTTTGCACTTATTTCATTTGTATTTTTTGTGTTGTTTTATTACATTGCAGAGCGTACATATTTAAAAGGGGTTATTGGACTTTCAACGAGTACAGCAAAAAAAGAGGTCATTTCAGCAGAAGGCTTACAGAAATCTACGGTACAAAGTTCACATTTAAAAGCGTATGTGAAAAAAGAATTTAAAACGTTATTCCGTACACCACAATTTTTCTTAAATTGCATTGTACAAACTTTTGTTATGCCGATTATGTTGTTCTTTGTTTTATTCGTGCAAGATGGGAATTTAAAATGGATCACGGGATATATTGATAACCCAAAATCAGCAGGGCTTGCAATTGGTGTAGGCCTTTGTGCATCTCTATTTTTAATGGGAAGTAACGTTATTGCAACAACGTCATTTTCACGTGATGGAAGTTCATGGTTTGTGAATCGTTATTTACCAGTAAAAGCTTCAGATATCTTTTTAGCGAAAGCGATAACTGCTTGGTTAATTAATGTGATTATTTTAGCAGTATTCGGTATTACGATGGCAGTTGTAGCGGGGATTTCTCCAGTATTTATGGTTCTTTGGTTCTTATTAAGTGCGAACGGTTTATTGCTAATTAATTTAATTGGCACACGCTGGGATGCACAAACTGCAGATATTCATTGGGATACAGAGCAGAAATTATTTAAGAGCCGTTATACAACTTTGTGGAATTTTTTAGCTAATATTTTAATAGCTTTAATTATTGTAGCGGGAGTAAGTCTATTATACTTCTTCCTTCAAGTAGGACTGTGGGTTATGTTTATCGTTTTATTTGTAATGTTTACGATTGTAAATTATATCTTTATTAAAATTTTAAAATTAGGTGCAGAACGTATATTGTCAAATATTGAATAAAAAGATAGATCCTCTGTATTCGTGCAGAGGATTTATCCATAGATGGAGGAGAAAAGGTGAAGAAAATAGCAATTGTAACAGGGGCAACTCGTCTGAATGGAATTGGTGCAGCTGTATGCAAGGTGCTTGCTCAAAAAGGGATAGACATTTTTTTCACGTACTGGTCTCAGTATGATAAAGCGATGCCGTGGGGAATGAATGACAAAGAGCCCTTTTTGTTGAAAGAGGAGATTGAAAGTTACGGTGTTCGATGTGAAATGGCAGAAATCAACTTATCGCAGTCGTATTCGCCAAATCGTTTGTTTTATATGGTATCAGAACGGTTAGGTGATCCATCTATTTTAATTAATAATGCAGCGTATGCTACTCATACGAGAATTGGAGAATTAAATGTAGAACAGTTAGATAAACATTATACGGTAAATGTTCGGGCTACTATGTTATTAAGTTCATTATTTATAGAACACTATGCACTGAAGACGAGTGGAAGTATTATTAATCTTACTTCAGGACAGTCACTAGGGCCAATGCCTGATGAACTAGCATACGCAGCAACGAAAGGAGCAATTGAAGCATTTACAAAATCAGTAGCACCAGTTGCGATGGAGAAGGGGATTACAGTGAATGCTGTTGATCCAGGACCGACGAATACAGGATGGATTACAGAGGAGCTGAAGCATCATTTAGTATGGAAGTTCCCGCAAGGTAAAGTAGGAGAACCAGTGGATGCTGCGCGCTTAATATCTTTTTTAGTAAGTGAAGAGGCAAAATGGATTACTGGGCAAGTCATTCATTCGAATGGTGGTTACTCATAAATATATTATGTTAACAAATGTTAAGAAACAAAAAATGAAAGAAAATTTTATTTTTTTTGTATAAATAAAATGTCAAGAAAGATAAAAATTTGATAGGGGAGTATATCGTCATATGAAGATAGTAATTCTTCATGTGACAATATACTCTTTTTCTTTTACTACAGAGAAGAAAAATGAAGTAGAAGAAACTCGAATATTCAAATTGGTTTATCAGTTTTTGTACGTATTATTATGAAGATTACTGTCGGAAAGATGGTAATTCGTATGAAAAGGGATTTTTTAAGAGGAAATCGAATCGTAAAGGGGAGGATAAATAAAGTAAACATAGGGGGATTTATATGAAAATGAAAAAGGTCGCTATCGCGTCGATAACAATTGGTACAATGCTTACTATGGCAGCTTGTAGTCCTTCAGCAGATAAAGAGACAGAAAAGAAGGAGCAAGTAACAGCGCAAAATGAAGGAGAATCAAAAACGACAAGTGCAGATGAAGCGTCAAAAACAACAAAAGATACTGACAAAGAAACAAATACTTCTTCAAACGAAAAAACAGATAAAGATGCAAAAAGTACGAAAGAATCATCAGGAACAGAAAGTAACGGTAAAACGTCAACTCAAAACGAGAATGTAAAAACAAAAGAAAAAGAGACGACAGGAAAAACAAATGATCAAACGACTAGCGGGAAAACAACAGATCAAAGTACAAGTACAAATTCAGACGGAAAAACAACGAAAGATCCGAAGAAAAGTGTAGCTGTGAAAACGAGTGTTAAAGAAGTTGCTGCATTAGTTGATAGCTTAGATAAGCAGTTAGCTGCTAATCCGAAATTAGAAACAGTAAATAAACTTGGAAAACAAATTAATGCAAAGTGGGATGTAATCGAGAAAGAGTTAGAAACATCACACCCAGCTGAATATAAAACAATTGGACAAAGTATGTATCCATTAATTGTAGGAGCGGAGAAAGAAAAGATAGATATTACTAAAATGAAGTCATTAACGACGAAAACGAAAAAAGATTTAAATCAGTTATTAACGAAACTTTCGTAGTTTCAAAAGCCTACTTGTGGGAGTAGGCTTTTTTATGTTGAGAGTGTAATTAAAGTTTATGGGAATCCTAACGAAAAAGGATGGTGGAAATATGACAATTGATCGAGTTTGTACAATTGGGCCAGCAAGTAATAATAAAGAAATGCTAGCGCAGTTAATAAGCAATGGTATGAAAATAGTTCGGTTGAATTTATCACATGGTACGCATGAAAGTCATAAAGATATCATTCGTTTAGTTAAATCGTTAGACGATTCTATTAAAATTTTAGGCGATGTACAAGGTCCTAAAATAAGGTTAGGTGAAGTAAAAGGAGAACAAATTACACTTCAGGCGGAAAATTCTTTTATGTTACATACGCAACCAGTTACAGGGAGTAATAGGGAAGCAAGTGTTGATTATGAAGGAATCACGAATGATGTGAAAGTTGGCAGTAGAATTTTAATGAATGATGGAGAAGTTGAGTTAATCGTTGAAAAGGTAAGTACGGATAAAATAGAAACAAAGGTGAAAACAGGTGGTAATATCTCATCTCATAAAGGGGTGAACTTACCAGGGGCAATCGTTAGTTTACCAGCTATTACAGAGAAAGATAAAAAAGATATTCAGTTTCTTTTAGAAGAGGGTGTTGATTTTATTGCATGTTCTTTTGTGAGAAAACCTAGCCATATAAAAGAAATAAGGGATTTTATAAAAGAGCATAAAGCAACTGCTCCTAATTTAATTGCAAAAATAGAAACGATGGAAGCAATCGAGAATTTTCAAGATATATGTAAAGAAGCAGACGGAATTATGATTGCAAGGGGAGATTTAGGAGTAGAGTTGCCGTTCCAATTTATTCCGCTCTTGCAGAAAATGATGATTCAGGAATGTAATCGAACGAATACATATGTAATTACTGCGACACAAATGCTGCAATCTATGGTAGATCATTCTATTCCAACAAGGGCTGAGGTGACGGATGTGTTTCAAGCTGTACTAGACGGGACAAATGCTGTTATGCTTTCTGCTGAAAGTGCGTCAGGAGAGCATCCGATTGAAAGTGTAAGAACATTACGTCTCGTTGCTGAATTTGCTGAGCATGTGAAAAAAGACGGTCCTTTTGCGATGAAAGATGTACTGGAATTGCTGCATGAATCTCTGGATGAGTAATGAATAAAAAGAGGGCGGATATGCATCCGCCCTCGTGTTTTTCATTCATATTATTCTTGCTCTTGCTCATCTAAAATTTTATCAAAAGCAGCAGATACTTTATCAAATTCTTCATCGTTTTCAATGTATGAAAACTCATTATCTTCTTCTACTTTTAAAAAGAAAATATCAATGTCATCCTCAGATTCTGTTTGAATGTCTTCTACAAAGGCAACCGCAATATATTCAGCGCCTTCGACATCCATCGCTCCAAGTACTTCTACTTCCTGATCCTCATCATTCTCATCGCTAAGAGTAAACACTTCGCCAACTTCAATATCAGACATATTCATTCTCCTCCTGTTCGACTCTAATAAATAGAGTATTTAAACTGCATACATACTAATATATCTTTCCATGAAAAATCAATTTCATACATAAGAAAAATCAAATTCTACTTCTTTCGTATGAGTATCCAGCAATGAGGAGCATTATTTATTGCGTGCTATATTATTAAATCCATTCAACAATTGTATCCATAGTCTGTCTTGTTTTATCACGCTTTGGATCTTCTTTACGGTAACCAAAGGCAACCATAACAGACACTTCAAGATTATCGTCTTTTATAATGCCTTCTTGACGAAGTAAAGAATCTACTTTCTCTTTATCGAATCCTTCTATTGGACAAGAATCAATGCCAATTTGAGCTGCACTCGTCATCATATTACCTAAAGCAATATAGGTTTGCTTTGATGCCCAATCAAATACAGCACGATCGGATTGTAACAAGTTGAAATCTGATTCCTGAAACTTTTTGAAGAATTCATATCTAATTTTTTGCGTGTCTTCAGGTAATCCAACAATATCGTTCATCATATATTTAATATACTCTGCATCATAATGCATATCTTTAATGTTTCTTGAAAGAACAATGACAAAGTGACTTGCTGTTGCGAGTTGCCCACCAGCACCCCATGAATACGGTTGTAGTTTCTCTCTTACTTCTTTATTTTGTACGACAATAAATTTCCAAGGTTCATATCCAAAAGAAGAAGGAGATAATCTGCCTGTTTCTAAAATAAATTTAAAATCCTCTTCTGAAATTTTGTGCATAGGATCGAACTCTTTACATGCATGTCTGAAATGAAAAGCCTCCATAATTTTCTCTTTTGTAATTTCTTTTGTATTTGTCATAAAAGTACCTCTTTTCATTAATGTATTTTGTAAGTAAATTATATTTTTAAAGTAACATAGAAACAAGTACGCACATTTATGTGGTATAGTATCAAAAAAGATACTATTGGTAAGGGAAGGGATTTATTATGGATTGTTCAAACGAAAATAATATAAATTACCCATTTTTAAATAAATATTCTTGTCCAGTGGAAGCGATGGTCGAGGTCATTGGAGGGAAATGGAAAGGGGTAATTTTGTATCATTTATTAGATGGTACGAAGCGGTTTAATGAATTAAAAAGATTAAAACCTAATATCACACAAAGAATGTTAACGCTTCAGCTTAGAGAACTTGAAGCAGATGGCATCATACATCGTGAAGTATACCGTGAAGTGCCGCCAAAAGTAGAATATTCATTAACTGAGCTCGGTGAATCACTACGTCCAATGATTCTATTAATGATAGAGTGGGCCACTCATAATATGGAGAAAGTTTTGGAGAGTAGGAATACGAAAAATAATAGTTAAGAGTTGTAGAAATAAAAGGTGTTTTCCATATGTGAAGACACCTTTTATTTCCATGTTTTTTACTTTTTAATATCAACTGCTGAAATTGCGAAGTCATTCAAGTTTACAGTTTTACCATACCAATCAGCGTGTTTAAAAACAACACCTTTTCCATATCCTTCAGTTGAAGTACGTTCCCATAGCGTTGTCGAATAGCTAGCAGTAGGGGATGCTGTACTTACGGAAGAAATTCTATTTTGCCAACTAGGAGGCAAATTTTTAAAACCGCTGCTATGAGAAAAATACTCGCCACCTTTATTTGCATGTTCATAGAAGTCTGTACTATTAGGTCCGCTCCCGCCAACCCCAAGGGGAGTGATTGTATTATTCAATCTTTGTTTATCTTTTTCAATAAAAGATTCTAAACTTTCTTTGCTCGAAAATCCATAAGATAACCAGTTTCCATTTTGATTTTGTTTCGGTAGAACTAAAGTTATTTTTATGTCTTCTTTAGATGGAGCACCCAATTTGTTAAACGAATCTACAGTCTTTTCATCTACAGTTACATATTCAAAAGAGGTAATCGAATAATCCTTTTCGGTACTGGCTGATACTGATGCCAATCCCCCAGTTAATGATGAAATGGCTACCACTGCACCTACTATCAATTTTTTAAGCATGAATTCATCTCCTTTAAACTTAGTTTTTTACATAACTAAAATGTATGATAATTAAGTTGTATTGTAAATATTTAGAATTTTATAAAAATAAAACAGAATATTCTTTTATTAGTCTTGAGTAGGGAAAGTAATTTAAAAAGGATTTACTTAAAAAGTAAATCCTTTTTGGGTGTTAACAATAAGCTTGGTGTGTGAGATGATTTTGCAATTTGCTAACCTAATTCAAAACTCTACTGATTAAAGTTTTATTTTATCCAGCTATGAATCATACACTTCTTTTGCATTCATAGAAGCCGCATCTAATAAAAGGAAAAAGGCTGTTATCATATGTAGAACGATAACTATATAAGGGAAAAAGGCAACTAGCGTAACGATAATACCTATATAATGAGGGGACGTATTCATGCCTTCTTTTTTAGCTAATAAAATAGTAAGGATATGTAAAGCAATCAATAGTAGTAAAGGTATCCGATATAGGTTAACAAGACTTGGAAATACATAATAACAAGGAAGTAATAAAAGATGATAGATCCCTGTAGTCCACTTTAGTGCTTGTATGTAGGTTTTCAAAGTTAATCCTCCTAAAATCATTAATAGCTATATATTACCAAAAATAATAGATAATTGGATATTGTATTTTTGTAGTTTTTAATAGATTATAATAATGTTATGTAAACTAATTGTTGGTTATCTATAAAATAGAAAAACCACCCAAACGAGGGTGGTTCGTACTATAAATAACTACTTAAAAAAGAAAGGGGAACCTTCACCTCACTACCTTCCTTCATATTCCGTAGCACAACAGTTTCTGTACGAAGTTCCTCTTCACCAATAATAAGCACATAAGGGATATTTTCTTTATTGGCATAATTAAGAGCACGTTTTAATTTGCGTCCTGCTAGTTCAAGTTCAACTTTTAAGGAAGAGGTAGAACGTAATTGCTGGGCAATTTGTAAGCATTGTAATTCGGTCCCGAGTGGGATGATAAATATATCCGCTGTAGATGATATAGTTTCTTTCTGTGAGAGTGCTGTATAAATAACGTCTAAACCGAATGAAATACCGACTGTTGGATAGTTCATATTATCACCACGGAATGCTCCGATAATGTTATCGTATCGACCCCCGCTACCGATGCTAGATGTAATCGAGCCATCTTTTAAAAAAATTTCATATACAGTACCTGTATACATTGTAAGGCCGCGCGCTAAAAATGGATTGAATATAGCATTTTCATTTATTCCAAGGGCGATTAAATATTGCTGTAATTGTTGTAATTCATTTACTCCGTCGGTAACGAGTTGGTTATTGAAAGCTTCTTTAAAGTCAGCAATTGTAAGCTTTAGACAAGATAATACGGTATTACATATCGTATCAGCCATTTCTTCAGAAATACCGCGCTCTAATACATCTTTTCGTACACCGTCAATCCCAATCTTTTCGATTTTGTCTAATGATAAAATTACGTCACTCGTTAACTCAGTAGGGATGTTACTATACTGGAGAATACCGTTTAATAATTTTCGGTTGTTATATTGGATTGTTACTTCTAAGTTTAACGTTCGGAACAGTTCGAACGCCATACTCATAAGTTCCGCTTCTGCCATGACCGACCCAACACCGACAATATCAACATCGCATTGAATAAACTCACGAAATCTCCCCTGTTTAATAGGGCCATCTCGAAATACTTTCCCGATTTCATAACGTTTAAAAGGGAGGCGAATATTCGGATTCATCGCCACAACTTTTGCGAATGGGATGGTTAAATCATATCGTAACGCAAGCTCACGTTTTCCTTGATCTTGAAGCGTATATATTTCTTTTAAAATTTCATCACCGCCGCCGTACTTGTAAGACATAAGTTCATACATATTTAACGTTGGTGTTTCTAACGGTTTACATCCGTATCGTTCAAATGTGTCTTCACAAGCTCTTTTAATTTTATTTCGCAGCATTTGTTCCTCTGGTAAATAATCTTTCGTTCCTTTTACATTTTTCATTTCCATTGTAATCACTCCTTTTTAAATTAAAAAAAGCTATGCGGGTATAAAAATACCCACATAGCTTTATGAACGCTTCGTGGGTCAACAGGAAAAGCCCTGTACCCACGAAGAAAAATTTTTCTTCGGATACACGGCGTTACGTATGATGATGAAGTTGGAAAGAAGTATTAAAATTTTGCATTAGAAATCTCTCCTTAACAATAAGTTTTTCCAAATTATATCAGGTGATTTTTGAATTATCAATATTTTTAGTTTTGAAGCGGAATGTATTCATTTCACATTGCCTACAAGATGTTTTCTGTTCGTGCCTTTTTTATCGCTTCTTCACGATTGTTAACACCTAGCTTTGAATAGAGATTTGAGCAGTAATTACGGATTGTTCCTTCAGATAAAAATAGCTTAGCAGCAATGGATTTATAGCGTAATCCGTTTGATAGATGTTCTAAAATTTCCATTTCCCGTTTTGTAAGTCCATATGGAGAAGTTTGTTTAGTTAATTTGATTTTCGCTAATTGCTCACGTTGAAGTTTCATTTCTTCAAAAATACGAGTAGCAACCGATTGGTCAATCCAAGTTCCACCGTTATAAATAAGTTTCAAGGCTTCCTTCATTTCTTGTGGATGAATAGACTTCAACATGTAACCTTCAGCTCCATGTTCGAGTGCAGTTGCTGCTTGTAAGGAATCTTCAAATGTTGTCATAAGAACAATCTTTATATTAGGCCAACGTCGCTTCATTTCTAGTAAAGCCTCAATACCATTCATTTCTGGCATCTGAATGTCCATTAGTACAATGTCAGGTTGTAATTGTTCACATAATTTTAATGCCTCAGATCCATCATACGCCTTACCAGCAACAATAAAATCAGTTTGGTGTTCTAAAATTTGCTCTAAACTATTTGTAATAAGAGCCTGATCATCAACGACCAATAAGCGAATTATGTCATGTATGAATTTTGTTTGCAATGGAATATTACAAACAATGAATGTTCCTTGTTCAACATTAGAATGAAGCGATAATGTCCCCTGAACTTGTTCAAGTCGCTCTTTCATTCCATTGAGTCCAAAGCCAAATTGAATTTCTTTCATTCCAATACCGTTATCTTCAATGTGCAATCGAAGTTGTTGTTCGTCGAAATGTAGTTGAACAGATATGTTGCTAGCTTTACCGTGCCGAACAGCATTTGTTAACGACTCTTGAAGACAACGATATAGGCAAAAATTCACTTTTTGCATTACAAGAGTCTCGTTTCCAATCACACGAAATGTAACGGTTGTACCTGTAGATTTCATAAATTCTTCTGTTAATTGTTGTAGTGATTCACTTAATGAATTACTAAGTGGATTATGAGATAGTTCGTGTAGATGCTTTCGAATGTCATTTAGACAGTGCTGAGCAATGCTGATAAGCGAATCAATTCGTTCAAACTGTGAATCAGGTACTGATGATTTTAGTGATGTGACACCAGCGATGAGAGAAGTAAGTGTATGACCAATTGTGTCATGTAGTTCATGTGACAGTCGATTACGCTCTTCTATTAAAGTAAGCTCTTCAATCCTTTTAATATGTTGTTCTAATAGTAGTTTTTGCTCTTCAATGATTCGAGATTGCTTATGATACTGAATTAATATATTAAAAGAAATGCCAATGGCAAAACCGAGACTACAACTAACGATTAGTTCATATGGCGGTCGGTTGGCAATCCAAGCATTCAATAGTGGAAAAACAAATCCACAAAAAATACCGCTCCATATATAATTTTTTTGATTACTACATAGTCCAATAATGATTACGAGTAAAATGAAAGACCAAAGTAAATTTGGAGCTACGGATGCTAAGTAAAGATAAAAACAACCTGCAGTGAGAATATCGAATGCAGGGTACCATTGTGTTTTCTTATATCGAATAATTAATGGTACAAGGTAAACGACAAAAGTGAGAGAAAGTACAATCATACTTGATGTATGGATGGATGTTGGAAACATAAAATTAGCGCTGATGATAACAGTTAGCCAAAATGTTCGTATGAGCACAAATATCCAGTCATACCAAATCCATTTTTTTGTGAATGAGAACATAAATTAAGCACCTACTTGTATTTTAAGATTAATTATCAATGATTCAGATTCATCATGTAACATATCTCTGAAATCGTCAATAGAAAGACAGTCAACAAAGTATGTCATATGAAGCAGTTGACAGTTTGTCACATGTTTTATATGACATAGTTGCATAAAGCGTAATAAGTAAATTAAAGCGTTTTGTCACTATGTTATTTAACGATATTGAAGTTAAGGTGAGGGAGTGAGGCAACAGAAAAATATAAAATAATAGGAGCGATGCATAATGAAGTCATTTATCTTAAAAAAAGGAACAGCCCTTACTTTAACAGGGGCAATATTGGTTGGAGCGTTAGCGATACCTTCTTACGAAGACGTAAATGCGGTAAACAAAAGGACATCAATTGAACAAGTTATCGATAAAGCTGCCGATGCAAAGAATGTTCCGGGAGTTATTGTTACTGTGAAAAATGGAGAGGCAAGTTGGGCGTATGCTTCTGGTGAAGGTAATATTGAGAGAAATCATAAAGTAGATGCTGATTCTGCTTTTAGAATTGGGAGCACAACGAAGACCTTTGTAGCTACAGTAGTATTGCAGCTTGCGGGTGAAAAGAAGTTAAGTCTTGATGATACGGTAGAGAAATGGTTGCCGGGACTTATAAAAGGGAAAGGCTATGATGGCAGCAAAATTACGATTCGCCAACTATTAAATCATACAAGCGGAATTGCTGATTACTTGACTCCAGATCTTAAAGAGAATTTAATAGAGAATCCAAGCGAGAATTATACAGCGGAACAATTAATTTCTCGTGCCCTACAATTAGAACCAGTAAAAGGCTGGTCATACTCGAATACAAACATGGTTATTATAGGATTAATTATTCAGAAGGTAACCGGAGAATCGTATGCTGAGCAAATAAAGAAACGAATTATGGAACCTCTTAGTTTAAAAGAAACAGTTCTTCCTGGAAGCTCAATGGACATTCCGAAAAAAAATGCACGTGGCTATTTAAATACGGGAGATAAATTAGTAGATATTACTTTGTTTAATCCATCGTTTGCTAATGCTAGTGGTGAAATGATTTCGACAGGAGAAGATATGACAACGTTTTTCCGTGCCTTATTAGGTGGGAAATTACTGACACCGGAAATGCAGAAGGAGATGGTGACTAACACAGTAGATACCCCATTAGGAAAGTACGGGCTTGGTATTCACGCAACAAAATTACCAGATGGTACTGAAGTATGGGGACATGGTGGTGGTATTCCTGGTTTTACTAACTTTGCTGGTGGAACGAAAGATGGTCAACATGTTATTTCGATAAATATTAATGTATTAGGGGCAGAGAAACAGATTAATAATATTTTAGCTTCAGAATTTGCGGCAAAATCAAAAAAGGAACCTACTGATAAGGAAAAGAAAAGTAAACATCGAGAAGAAGTGCAAAGTGTAATGGATCAAGTAGTAACGAATAAAAAAATTCCAAGTGTTATAGCTGGTGGATTAAAGGATGGAAAGCGTTGGTCGTACGCTACCGGAACAGCTAGTTACGAGATGCCACGCCCTGTAGAACCGAATTTTTCGTTCCGTATAGGAAGCATAACGAAGACATTCACTGCTTCTGTTGTACTGCAATTGGCTGAAGAAAAACAATTAAACCTTGAGGATACAGTTGAGAAATGGTTGCCGGGAGTTGTGCAGGGTAACGGATATGATGGGAGTAAAATCACAATTCGTCAGTTATTAAACCATACAAGTGGGATTGCAGCATATACAGATTTAGATATGAGAGATATTACATTGCCTCAAAACCCATTTCGTTATTATAGTACCGATGAGCTTATAAGTTTAGCACTTGCAAAGCCGCCTGTATTTGCACCAGGGGAGGGCTGGGACTATTCGAACACAAATACTGTTATAGCCGGGGAAATTATTCGGAAGGTAACAGGAGATACGTATGCGGAGCAAATTAGAAAAAGATTCATTGAACCCCTCGGGTTAAAAGAGACATTCGTAATGGAAGCAAGTTCGCACATACCGGGTAAGCATGCTAATGGATATAATATGGATAGATCAGGTCGTTTATATGATTTGACAGAAATTAATCAGTCATGGGCAAATGCAGCTGGAGATATGGTTTCAACAGTGAAAGATTTGACTACATTCTTCAGTGCACTGTTAGGTGGGCAGCTCTTAAATCAAGAGCTAATGAATCAGATGTTTACAACAGTAGATTCACCTATAGGTAAGGTTGGACTGGGAGTTTATGAAGAGAAAACACCAGAAGGGCAATCGTATTGGGGGCATGCTGGTGGGACTTTTGGATTTGAAACGAGGGTCGGTGGACCTATTGGAGGAGAACATATTTTAGTAACAGCTATTAATGCAGTAGGTCCAGAGGTCATTACAGGTAGGGATAAAATATTTAATAAAGAGTTTGGACGTTAAATAGAAAACCGAAATGGAGCCTTTCATTTGAAGGCTCCATTTCGGTTTTCTTTATGTGAGTTTGAATTTAATGAGAAATAAAATCTTAGTAGGATGATGCATACATATATCTACAAAAATGTGAAGTTATGCAGGAGAAACAGAAAAGGGTGTATAATAAAAGAAAACTTAATGTTATGAAATAACTTTTTAAGGAGAAGCTCATGAAAAAAGATAAAACAAATGCGATGCGAATATTAGATAAAGAAAAAATTGAATATTCGATGATGTCATATGATCCAGACGATGGGAAAATTGATGGCGTATCAGTAGCCGAGAAAATTGGACGAGAAGTGAGAGAAGTATATAAAACGTTAATTGCTCAAGGGAATAGTAAAAATCATCATGTTTTTATCATCCCGGTAGATGAAGAACTGAATTTAAAAGCAGCGGCAAAAGCAGTCGGTGAAAAGAAAATTGAAATGATTGCTGTAAAAGATATTACGAAAGTGTCAGGGTATATTCGCGGTGGTTGTTCACCAGTCGGAATGAAGAAATTATTTTCTACATGTATTGATGAAAATGCTCAATCGCTTGAAACGATGATAGTAAGCGGCGGGAAAATTGGTATACAAATTGAGCTTAAAGTGGATGACTTAGCGAAAGTGACGAGAGCGCAGTTTGGTGAGATAACGAAATAAATAGTGAGATTTGAAGGGATATAGGATCTTTTTACAAATGGGAATGAAAAAAAGGGATGTGTGAAACACATTCCTTTTTTATTTGTAGAGAAAAGAATTCGTATTAGCATCCGATTTTTAATTTCTATATTAAATTCTATATATTTGTGCACAGTTTTCTTTAAATGCATTTGAACAAATTATCAAATATGTATTATTGCATAAATAAATTACAATTTATAAGTTAATATTAAACTACTTTTAAATTGTAAAGAATATTTTAATAATCTTTATAAGAGAAGGGTATTCCTTGTTAAAAGTGAAATTGTTTGGAATGTGAATAAACAAAAAGTTTAGAAGTGATACAGACTCAATAGAGTCCTGTATTAAATAAAAAGAAAAGGGGTATGGGCTTCTAAAAGTTTTCGGGGGGTTAGAAAGCATTTTTTAGTGAATAGCTTCAAATTATATTTTAAAGGGGAAATGGGTATATGAAGTTTCGAAATACAAAGATTGCTATGGTTACACTATCTTCATTTTTTATTTTAGGTTCTGCATCTCTATCATTCACAGATATCATACACGGTGAAGTAGCTTCTGCATCACCACAAGAGATTACTGTAAAAAGCTATGACGATACATATTATAATAATGCAATAGGAAAGACGGGTTTAGAATTAAAGAAGGAACTTCATAATATTATTGATGATCATACAAAGTTATCATACAGTGCGGTTTGGGAAGCGCTAAGGGATACTGATGAAGATCCAAATAATAAAAACAATGTGATACTCTTATATACTGGGCGTTCGCAAGGGAAACTTACGAATGGTTCAGGAGTTGATAACTGGAATCGAGAGCATGTTTGGGCAAAATCTCACGGTGATTTTGGAACGACTGCAGGACCTGGAACAGATTTGCATCATTTAAGAGCGACGGATGTATCTGTAAATAGCTCACGTGGAAATCTGGATTTTGATAATGGTGGTGTGAATCATTCGGAAGCGACAGAATGTAAATACGATAGTGATTCTTGGGAACCTCGTGATAGTGTAAAAGGAGATATCGCTAGAATGCTATTTTACATGGCTGTTCGTTACGAAGGTGACAACAGCGAAATAAACTTAGAATTAAATGAAAAGGTGAATAACAATAAAGATCCATACATGGGCAAACTATCCGTTTTACTAAAATGGAATGAACAAGACCCGGTAGATGATTTAGAACGAAAGCGTAATGAAGTGATTTTTACGAAATATCAACATAATCGTAATCCTTTTATTGATCATCCGGAATGGGTAAATAAAATTTGGAACTAGATTTTTAAAGGCATTCTATTTGGATAGAAGGGATTGATCATTATGATCAATCCCTTTTTATATCTATACTGGAATAAATGATTTTTATAGGATTGGAGAGGAGAATAGGATAGATATTTTATCAAGTTAAGTATTTAATAAGGTCCCCACTCAATATTCACGCCAACAATAAGAAAAATAAGTCCAATGATAAACCAAATGAACGCAAGAGGAGCCATAAATCGAATCCATTTTCCGTAAGAAATGCCGCTCGCAGCGAGAACACCCATTAAAACACCGGAAGTTGGATTTAAGCAGTTCACTACACCTTCGCCGAGCATAACAGCTTGTACTGTAACTTGGCGTGTAATGTGCATGAAATCAGCTAATGGAGCTAATATTGGAATGAAAATAACAGATTCACCTGTTCCGGATGAAATAAGGAAATGTAATGCGGCACTACTTACATACATACCGATAACGCCAAATGCTGGGCTTTGTCCTTCGAGAGACTGTGCGAGTTGGTTAACGATTGTATCAAGTAATTTACCTTGTTCTAAAATGACTGAAATACAACGAGCCATTCCGACGATCAAAGCACCGTATATGAGATTTTGGCAGCCTGCTAGAAAAGTAGAAGCGATATCGTTTGCTTTCATGCCACCTATTATTCCCGCTGTAATTGCTATGAAAATAAAAGTAGCGGTCATTTCTGCGTCTGTCCAATGTAGACGAAATGCGCCGATTAAAAATGCAATTAACGATAAAGCTGAAACGAGTAAAATTAGTTTATGACGTATTGTCCAAGGAACTTCTGTTTTCTCTGTTTCTTTCCCGCTTGAAAGAGCATTACTTGGAAACCAGTTATCGCCGAGAATGCTTCCTTTATTCGATTTTTTCAAGCGTTTTATATACCAATTAATATATAGAATGGTAGCAAGTAAAAAAGATATATAGATTGCTGTGCGTAAACCAATTCCCGAAAACATCGGAAGTTCTGCGATTTTTTGTGAAATACCTAAAGGTGAAGGGGATAAAATAGTAGCATTAAAACCAGCATAAGTGCCTAAATAAATAATTGCTACACCAACGATAGCGTCCCATTTTAATGTGCGTGCAACGATGATGCCAATCGGGATAAAGCCGATAACTGAGTTAACGATAATGCCAGTCGTTCCGAGAATAGAAAAGAGGGCTGCGACTATACAAATGAAAAGTAATTGCTGATTCCGAAATTTGTTAATAACATGATAGATTAGACCGTCAAGGGCACCTGTTTTTTCAAGAATTGCAATGGCACCGCCTGTAAATAAAATTAAGAAGATGATAGGAGCAGCAAGTGTCATTCCTTTTTCAATAGCGGTAAAAAAAGAAACAAACCCTACCGGTGATTGCGGAACAGAATGGTAACTTCCTGGTATTGTCGTTGTAACAGTCCCGTTTGTCACTCTTTTAAATTCTCCAGCAGGAACGAAATATGTAGCTATTGCACAAAGTAAGGCAATAAAAAATAGTAGTACGTACGCGTCAGGCATTTTAAATTTTCGTTTACTAGGCTGTTTTTTTGCCTCGGTTTGTAATTGCATAAAATTCCTCCTTTTTCACTTGGTTAATTTTTAATATTCTGAAATTTACCTGTGGAATAGATTATAATAAAGGTGGCTCCCTATGGCAATAGTTTTTCTGTCCTATTCCCGCACATACAAATTATTGCAACATTAGACAGGGAAACGAAAATAATCCAAGAATATGTTAAATAGAAAGTAAAAGTAAAAGGAAAAGGAAAAGAGGGAAAAAAGATGTGGAAAACTACGGATCTATGTGATGAGTTTGAGAATGAATTACAAATATGTCGCCAGTCTTTTCGGTCTTTTGGGAAGAAAGAAAAATTTTACGGAAAAATTGCAACGGTAAAAGTGAAGGATGATAATGTGTTAGTGAAAGAAGGATTGCAAACATTACCAGAAGGAACGGTATTAGTTGTTGATGGCGGAGCATCTACGAATTGTGCGTTACTTGGTGATAATTTGGCAGCTATTGCGGAGGAAAGAAAGCTGGCAGGTATTATTGTAAATGGATATGTTCGTGACTCTAGTGAACTAAAAAACATTAATATTGGTATTTTAGCGTTAGGGACGATGCCAAATAGAAGTGTAAAAGAAGGAAAAGGAGAGCGTGATATTTCATTGCAATTTGGAGGAGTAGAATGGAAGCCGAATGAATATGTGTATGTGGATGAAGATGGCGTCATTATTAGTGAAAAGAGTTTGCATCGTTAAAGGTTAGTAAGTTACTATTCTTAGAAAATAAATCCGATAAATCATGGACAAAATTCTTTGTCAATAGTAAAATAATACAGAAATTTAAAATTAACAGAATGTATAGGTTTATCGTTTTACGATAACTTAAATGGAAGTAAGTTGTGCCTAGAAAAGTGAATGTTATCACAATGATACGTTCATGAACAAAATTATTTTTCCTATACAAATATAGCCGCGAATGATGCGGGTAGGAGGTGTTGCACAGTTTGTTCGACACTTACAAAAAAAGAGTGTCAATTGCACGCCCTTGAAGGGCCTTTTTTTGTGTGAATAGTAGTAAGGGAGGAAATTTTGGGATGGCAATCTTTAAAAAATGGCTGCTTACGTCGTTAATGGCAGTTACACTTGTATTTGTTTCTTTTGCGAATACAGTACATATTACGTTTGCTGAAGGAAATACAGCAAAACTTGCAATTATTGGTGAATCACAAAAAGGCATTATGTTATGTCCGAAAGAAGAGCAAATTAAAGATGGGGAAACAGCTTTAAGTTTGCTGCAAAAAGTCATGGGGGACAAAGTAGAAGCTGAAACGATGTCGTTTGGAACGTATGTAAAAGGCATTGATGGGCTAATGGCCGGGGCTACAAGTGGCTGGCTGTATGATGTAAATGATAAATCTGCAGAAGTTGGAGCGGATAGTTATAAATTAAAATCTGGAGATGTTGTTGTTTTTCGCTTTGTTTCAGACTGGAGCAATATGAGTCAAGAAACATTACAACAAACATTAGATAAATTTGGTACTTGTAAAACGGTAGAAGAACCAAAGACAGATGATCCAAAACAAGAAAAACCAGAAGAACCAAAAACAGATGATCCAAAACAAGAAAAGCCAGAAGAACCAAAAACAGATGATCCAAAACAAGAAAAGCCAGAAGAACCAGAGACGGATGATCCAAAACCAGAAAAACCAGAACAACCAAAACAAGAGAACATTCAAGTGCCAGCAGCACAAGTAAATGAAGCAATCTCTAAGACATCTGAAAAGATGTTAAAAGATGGAATTGAAAGTGATTGGGTAGCATTAGGCCTTTCTCGTTCTGGAAAGAATGTGCCAATTGAGGCAAAATTAAATTATGTTAAGGCAGTAACTGAAAAAGTAGAAAAGCGCATTAATCGTTTTTCAGCGACAGATTTAGCTAGAACGATTATTATGATGAATGCAATGAATGCAGACCCGAAAATGGTAGGCGAACATAATTTAGTTCAAAAATTGTACGAATCAGATAAAGTAAATTCTGTTACAGGTTATACATTTGCTTTACTTGCATTTGATACGAAGAAATATGAAGTTCCAGTAAATTCAAAATGGAATCGAGTTGCTTTAGTAGAGGCACTTATAAACGCGCAACATACGGATGGCGGCTGGACTTACGATAGTGCAAGCAGTAAAGATAGTGCTAGTAGTGTTGATGTAACAGGTATGGTTTTATCAGCGTTAGCTCCTTATCAAGACCGAGCAGATGTGAAACCAGCTGTGCAAAAAGCTGTTGCATACTTATATAATGAACAACTAGAAAATGGTGGTTTCTCTGCTGATGGACAAGAAAATTCTAATAGTGCTGCACAAGCAATTATTGGATTATCACTTGTGAAAGATGTAGATCAAAACCGTCTACATAAGGCAGTGCAAAATCTATTATCATATCAACTTCCAAATGGTGAATTTAAATGGTTACCAGGTGATCAAAATGGTAGCGGAATGGCGACAGAGCAAGCATTATTAGCTTTAATTCAGTTTAAAGAACTTGGGAAATCTATTTATGATTGGTCGAATGTAGTCATTGATGAAGTAATTAAACCGAAACCAATTGAACAGCCAGAAAAGATTGTTGAACCGGAGAATAATGTAGTAGATAAAGAAGTTACAGAAGAACCGGAAGAACAAAAACAAGTACAAAAAGAAACAAAAGGTGACAATTTAAAAGTTGTTGTCGATAATGAACCGGTTAAAAATAAAAAGTCTGGAAACGGTAGCATGCTACCGAAAACAGGAACATCTTCTCATAGTGCAGCTACAGAAGTAGGTATGGGTGTATTATGTATTGCTTCTGCATATGTATTATGGAGACGTAAAGCAGCTTAACAAAAATTAGGAGCAATCATTTGCTCCTAATTTTATTATGAAAGGTGAGAGACAACATATGAGTAAGATGAAATGGATTATTTCTTTACTGCTTTCACTTGGACTACTTGCCGGATGTGAAGAGGTAGCTGTAAAGCCTGAGAAGAAAGTAGAACCAAAGCAAGAAGAAGTAGCAAAACAAGAAGAGCAAAAAGATGAAGCGAAACCGGAAGAAAAACCGGAGGAAAAACAAGCTGAACAAGAGCAAAATAAGCAAGAAGAGCAGAAAGAGAAACAAGAACAAAAAGTAGAAGAAAAGCCGCAGGCGCAGCCAGAAGTAAAGAAAGAAGAGAAACAACAGGAACAACCGAAAGAACAACCGAAAGAACAACCAGCTGTAAATAAGCAACCAGAACAGCAAAAAGCACAAGAAGAAAAACAACAGCAACCGAAAGTACAAGAAGTAAAAGAAGAAGCGAAGGTTGTAAATCAGCCGAAAGAAACACCGAAGCAGGAGCAAAAAGTTGATCCGAATAAAGAGGAGAAAACGATACCGACTCCAACAGTACCAACTCCTGAACCGAAAAAACCAGATCCAGTACCAGAACCTAAAGCAAAACAAGTTACTATTTCCGTAAAAGGACATGAAGGATACATATTAGGCGCGAAAAAGGTTGATGTACAAGAAGGTGACACGGTCTATAATGTGCTAAAGAACACAGGATTAGAGCTTGATGTGATGGGCTCTAAAGGTGATATTTATGTAAAAGGTATTAATGATTTATATGAGAAAGATATTACTAATACTAGTGGCTGGAAATATCGTGTGAACGGTGCTTTTCCAAACTATAGTGCAGGTGTAGTAAAAGTAAAGCCAGGAGATAAGATTGAGTGGGTGTTTGTATTAAAATAAGAAAGGGATTCGGTAAAGGACTATGAAAATAAGTTTTTCTTCTTTACATCCTTTTGTGAATTTTTTCTATTATATTGGGGTGATGATACTATGTATGATGTGTCTTCATCCTCTTTTTTTAATTGGAGCAATACTATTAATTATTATTTTAAATGTGATGCAAGGGAATAGCGAAAAGATAAGAAAGATGTTACCGAGTACAATCGTTTTCTTTTTTATGGTCATTTTATTTAATTCGTTATTCACGCATAGAGGCCGAACTACATTATTTTGGTTAGGTGATAGTCGTATTAAGCTTGAGGCAATTATGTTTGGACTAGTAATGGGGTTATTATTAGTTGCGATTATGTTTATGTTTGCTTCGTATAATGATATTATTTCAAGCCATAAATTTTTATATTTATTTTCTAGAATTTCACCGAAAGTAGCATTGTTAACGATGATTACAGTGAGATTTGTTCCTTTGTTTATGAGACGATTACAGAAAATAACACTCGTCCAAAAAACGAAAGGTGTACAAGTAGATGCAGGTTCCATTGTTGAACGCGTGAAAAGTGGTATGCAATTGCTGCAAGTATTATTAATTTGTTCATTGGAAGATGCACTGCAAACGGCAGATTCTATGCAAGCTCGTGGATTTGGTGTAACGAAGCGTACGACATATATTCGGTATAGAATGGAAAGACGCGATTGGTATACGCTCAGCTATTTAAGTATTCTATTTATAATTGCTATTATATGTAGTACGTATGGCGGAGGAAAGTTAATCATTTATCCGAAAGTCGAATCTATTTTCTTTCAGCAATACGATGGGATGATGTTTGTCGTATTAACGATGTTTATTAGTTTACCAATCATAATGGAAGGAAGGGAATGGATATGGTGGCGCATGCAGAAATAAACAATTTATCATTTGTATATGCTGATGAAAACGAAAAAGCGTTACAGCATATTTCTCTTTCTATTCAAAAAGGAGAGTTTATTACACTTGCTGGCGGTTCTGGTTCTGGGAAGACGACTTTATTAAAACATTTTAAAAAGGAATTACTTCCAATCGGTAAGCGTACTGGAGATACATATTATGATGGTACTTTATTAGAAAATGTACCGGATTTGTTATCTGCCCAAGAAATTGGCATGGTATTTCAAAATCCAGAAAACCAGCTCGTAATGGATACAGTAATTCAAGAATTAGCATTTTCTTTAGAAAATATCGGGTTACCATCTCATATTATTCAAAAGAGAATAGCTGAACTTATTAGTTTCTTAGGGTTTCAAGATTTATTGCATCAATCTGTTCATACGTTATCTGGTGGGCAGAAGCAACTTGTCAATTTAGCGGCAGTATTAGTTATGCAGCCGAAATTATTATTACTAGATGAACCAACAGCGCAGTTAGATCCAATTGCTGCGAAAGAGTTTTTAGGATTGTTAAAACGTATTAATGAAGAACTTGGCATTACGATCGTTTTAAGTGAACATCGTTTAGATGAAGTAATTCCGCTCGCAACGCGCGTTATTTGTATGAATAACGGCCGAATCGTGTATGATGGTAGTCCTAAAATGGTTATAGCGAATATGTGGGAAGTTGAAAAGTTTCGTCCGTTTATTCCGCAAATTCCAAGATTGTTTTTAGAGTGGAATGCGAAAGATATTCCGTTTACAGTGCGAGAAGCACAAATGAAGATGAATGATTTTTCAGTGATGTCATATGTAAACGAGCCAGTAGCACAAAGTGAAAAGCAAGAAGTCATTTTACATGCAGAGCATATTTCTTTTCAATATGAAAAAAACAGTACGCTTATTTTACGAGATTTAACAGTTTCGATTGAAAAAGGGAAATGGGTGGCTCTTGTTGGGAAAAATGGTACGGGTAAGTCTACACTGTTAACGATTTTAGCTGGATTACAAAAAGCGAGAAGAGGGAAAGTAAAGTGGAATGGGAAAGTGATACATAAAATTGATTCGAAAGAACGATTTAAAAGGATCGGGTATGTATCGCAGCATCCGTATTATCATTTTACATTTGATACAGTGTGGGATGAGGTGTATGAACGTGCACGTGAATTATACGGAGAACAAGGAAAAGAAATTGCAGAAGATACGCTAAAACAGTTTTGGTTGTACTCGCTTAAAGAACGCCATCCGCATGATTGTAGCGGAGGAGAGCAACAACTACTTGCATTATGTACAACGTTATTATCAAAGCCGGCGTTATTATTACTGGACGAACCGACAAAAGGACTAGATCCATGGAAGAAAGAAAGAGTAGGAGAGCTATTTAGAAAGTTGCAAAAAGAAGGGACAACAATTGTAATGGCAACGCATGATATTGAGTTTGCAGCGAAATACGTGGATCAATGTATGATGTTATTTGACGGAGCAGTTATTATGAATGATGCACCGAAAGAATTTTTTAGTGGTAACTTCTTTTATACAACATCTATTAACCGATTCATTCGTAAAGAATTGCCATATGCATTAACGTGGGAGGATGTGTACGAAGCGTGTCCAAACGATATGTTGCATTCATAATATGTATTTTTGCAGTAATAATAGGCACATTACTCTTTACTACACTTATCATGGACGGTTATTACCTGTTAAGTAGTTTGTTTTTATTAGTTGTTATTATGTTACCTTTCTATATCCGTTTTGAAAGGAAGGCATTTGTTTCACGTGAAATTGTTCTCGTTGCCGTATTAGCGGCAATTGCAGCAGTTAGCCGCGTACCATTTTCTATTTTACCGAGTGTACAACCGACTTCTTTTGTAATTATCGTTTCTGCAATTGTGTTTGGAAGCGAGACTGGATTTATGATCGGGGCAACAGCGGCCATCGTATCTAACATTTTTTTAGGACAAGGTCCGTGGACACCGTGGCAAATGTTTTCATGGGGTATGATTGGTTTTATAGCAGGCTTACTTCGCAATACATTTTTAATGAAAAAGTTATGGGGGAGACTATTATATGGGTTCTTCGTGGGCTTTTTATTTGGCTGGATCATGAATTTCTGGGGGCTTCTTGGTTTTATACGTGAAGCAACGTGGGAAGCTGTCATTTCATATTATATAGCAAGTTTTTATTTCGATTTGAGCCATGCGATTTCGAATGTTATGTTCTTACTATTATTTAGTACTTCTTGGATTACGATTCTTACAAGATTTAAAAGGAAATACGGCATATTAGATAAGCATAACATGGCATAGAAAAGCATACTCATATAAGGTAGGGTCGCGACTTACATATTCGTTTGCCTCTTTCATGCTTCTTACATATTGTAAGGAGCATTTTTTATTTGTCAAAAAATCGATTCAATATACGTCGGCTATTATATAAAATTATTTGTATAATAATAGGTGAGAACTATTTTCAAAAGGGAGGTGTATAGTTAATGAAGTTAGTTATTCCGAAGCAACATGGTGCATGGGCCATGCTTGTTATACCATTTCTATTAAGTGTTATTCTTGGGAAACCTACTATGTATCATATCCCATTGTTTTTAGCTTGGTTCTTTATCTATTTAGCTACGTATCCATTTCTTATGTACATAAAACAAAAACGAAAAAAAGAGTATTTACATGCTTCAATTGTATATTTTATCATCGCTTTCGTATTTGGGATGATTTCTCTATTATATGAATGGCGCATTCTTTTATTCGTAGTGGTAATGATTCCCTTATTTATAGTAAATATGTATTACGCTCGTCAAAAGAATGAAAGAGCATTACTAAATGACATTAGTGCAATTATTGTTTTCTGTATAGGTGGTTTAGTTAGTTATTATTTTTCAATGAAGCTTCTAGATAAAACAGCAGTATTTATTGCGCTTATTTCATTTTTATATTTTTTAGGAAGTACGTTTTATGTGAAAACGATGATTCGTGAGAAAAATAATCCGAAGTATCGTTTTATATCTTGGGGTTATCATATCGTGTTAACGATCATCGTATTTGCTATCAATCCGTGGTGTTCTCTTATTTTTATACCAAGTGTCATTCGAGCAATTATATTGTATGGCAAAAAAATTTCAATTATAAAAGTAGGGATTTTAGAAATTGTTAATTCTGTATATTTTTTAATCATAACGGCAATAATTATGAAGTATGCCATTTGAAAAAACTTCCCATCAATTGATGGGAAGTTTTTTCAATCTTGTTCTAAAATGTGAACGGTGTAATCGCAGCGTTGAATAGCTTGTTCGATCGCATAAAGGGATTGCTCAATACGAGCACGATTAAAATCTTTTTCAACAGTCTGTAGTGCTTCTTCTAAACAATGTTTTGCTTCTTGTAACGATTGAAAAGAATCTTGTACATATCCGCGAGCATTTTGATGCATTTCATACTCCTCCTTGAATACTCATATATATATAGTATGAACAGTAAGGAAAAAAATATAATTTGTTATATTTGTTTGACAATTAAAGTGAAATTACGTATAGTAGGTTTTAAGTGAATATTTTCTTATCCAGAGAGGTGGAGGGACTGGCCCGATGAAACCCAGCAACCGCGATGCAGGTGCTAATTCCAGCAGAACATATTTGTTCTGGGAGATAAGACGAAGATATATACGTAACTTCTTCTTATCGGAGAGGTTTTTTTGTTGCAAAAAAACCGATTACGAAAATTTATATTAAGAAGAAAGGGGTTGCGCATTACTGTGACACTCGAAAAATACGTAAAACTGCGTAGTACAGTTTATGAATATATGATAGAGCAAGATAAGCCAATATCATTGTTAGATATTCAAGAACATATCGTTTCGCATCATGAAGGAAAATTCACGAAAAAGATGTTACATCAATTTTATTTATCAAGGCTATTAGATGAACTGAAACTGGATGGGAAAATTACATTAGCTGATGAATATCTCTATACTGAAAAAGGGGTATTTTATAAGGCGAGAAAAGGGAGCTAAGCTCTCTTTTTTTTGAAGTATGTAGAGTAAAAGACTGCTTAAGCAGCCTGATACAGGGAATGGTGTTGAGTGTGTAGTGTCAAAGATTGAATGTGCCTGAAAGAGGCACTTCATATCGGCTGCAAATGAAAAGAGACACCTCCGCCGAATAGGTGTCAGTCGTTTTGTCACATAGACTTGCTATTTGACAGTTATTAGAATAACATGCAGGGGTTGTGGAAGTCAAAAGGGAATTAAAGGAAGAGGTGCTATTATGTACGCTTACTTATTAAATGATATAACGAAATGGATTCCTAAATACATTATGGATAAAGGTTATGAATATTATGAAGAAGGACATGTAGAAGATGTTGAAATACAAGACAAAAAAGTATTTGCTTTCGTTACTGGAAATGCAGGAAACTATGAAGTGATTATTGATCTTGAAGATTTTACAGAAAGTAGCTGCGAGTGTCCGTATGAGAATCTTTGCAAGCATATGGCGGCAGTTGTTTATGATATTCAAGATGCTGGTGAGAGTAAGGTGAAAGAGAAACTGAAAGATTTAGAAAAGGAAGAGTTAATCACAGTATTAAATCGTTTGTTGCAAAGTTCGAAAAACGTGCAAATTGTAGAGAAGATGTTAAAGAAGGGGAAACTTTAACTTATAGAGGGAGTTGTTTGGCAGTGAATGTACTAATTGTATACGCTCATCCTAGTCCTTCAAGTTTTAACAAGGCGATTTTAGATCATGTACAAAAAGGACTACAGGAAACAAATCATTCAGTTACTGTACTTGATTTATACAAAGAACAATTTGATCCAGTCCTTGTTTTTAATGAAGAGAAGAAAAGGCGTGATTTAGTAAATGAAGAAGAAACAGCTCGGTATAGAACGTTAGTGGAAGAAGCGGATACTCTTCTCTTCATTTATCCAATATGGTGGTGGGGGATGCCGGCTATTTTAAAAGGGTTTATTGATCGCATATTCGTAGCTGGATTTGCTTATAAATATGAAGGTGCCCTGCCAAAAGGGTTATTGAAAGGTAAGAAGGCGTGGGTAATTAATACATTAGACTCACCATTATGGTACGTCGCACTATTATATAGATCAGCAGATTGGATTATGATGAAGAGAGGTATTTTACGTTTTTGCGGAATTCGCGATATAAAACGGTCAGTTTTTCAATCTGTGAAAACGAGTAAACGAGAGAAGCGGGAAAAGTGGTTATTACAAATAGAAGAAAAGGCTCGTACATTATGAATGAAATGGAATGTATTATAAAATGTTGTGGGTATGATAACGAACTTTTACGAACGTATATTACATGTTTACTTCAATTGAAAAAATGTAGCGCAACATTTCAGCAAATTCAAATAGAGTTAAGGAATGATTATTTAATAAGAGGAATTTGTGAGAGAGAAGTTGATGAAGTAGTACGGGGAAGTAAAGAATATGAAATACATTTTCTTCCTAAAGTATTACAGTGGAATTTCTTGAGGGAAAATCCACATCTGATTGAAAAAGTATGTGAAGACTTTTTTGCATGTGAGGCATTACATCTTACGGATATAGAGTGGAGAGGTATTATAAATTGCATGGGAAATAAATAATTTATTATGTAAAAAAGCTAGTATAAAACTAGCTTTTCGTTTAAATAAATAGGAAACATAGACTTATGACAAATCCTGCATATAGTAAGTTGACAACGCAAAATCCCATAATATCACGAGCGCCTAAACCGGCTATCGCTAATGCCGGTAATGCCCAGAAAGGTTGAATTAAATTCGTCCAAGCATCGCCCCACGCAATTGCCATTGCTGTTTTTGCAGCAGGTACACCAAGTTCAGCACCAGCTGGAATCATAATTGGTGCTTGCACTGCCCATTGACCACCTCCTGATGGAACGAAAATATTAACGATGCCAGCACTTAAAAAAGTAAAGAGGGGGAAAGTCGTTTCGTTTGAAATGCTAATAAAGAAATTAGAAATAGCTCCTCCAAGTGAAAGTCCTTCACTATTTGCTCCAATCATCATCCCCATAATTCCTGCGTAAAACGGAAACTGAAGTAAAATGCCAGAAGCACTTTTCGTAGAATCTGAAAAAGCACGAATATATTGAATTGGAGTGCGGTGAAAAATAAGACCAGCAATTAATAACATAAAAATCACGATATCGAGAGTAAGGTTAAAACCTTTCGTATAAAAGTAATTGAAAATATAAATGAGACCTAACAATCCAACGCAAAGTGTAATGATGATACTATTTTCCATTTTTTCAGCGAACGTATTTTTTCCTACCTCTTGAGCGGCAGCTTCCTCATGGAATACGCTAGGATCTACTGTTATTGTATGTTTTGCATCTGGATGCATCGCCTTATTAATGAGAGGCATCGTAACTAAAAAGATAATAACTGGAACGAGAGCGTATGGTGAGAATAACGTTTCAGTTATAGGAATCGCTTCTTTAATACTTCCAGCTGTCGTTTTGATTAACGTTTCGCCGCCTGTTGCTAACGTAAGAGGAATAGAAGCAGAAAGCCCCGCATGCCAAATGAGAAATCCAGAGTAAGAAGAAGCAATGGCTAGTCTATAATCTAATCCTTCAAGCTGCCTCGCTACTTCCTTTGCATATAAAACAGATACAACAATACCAAATCCCCAGTTTATGTATGCCCCTAGTAAACTTACGATTGAAATGGCAATAATACCTTGTCCATTCGTTTTCGGTAGTCTTGCCGCGTTCGTTAATCCTTTTTTAATAAGAGGTGCGTTTGCTAAAGCCGATCCTGTCACGAGTACAAGTGCCATTTGCATAGAAAAGGCGAGAAGCCCCCAAATGCCATCACCCCAATGAGTGATCATCTCGACTGGTGTTTGGTGAGTTGCAAACATGCCGAAGAAGATAACAAAAACAGTTAATAAACATGATAAAATAAACGGTTCTGGCAAGAAACGTTGCACCAAGACGACGCAACCATTTGTAAAAGAACGAAACAAAATAGATCAACCTCCTTATGTATATGTATTACAATTATTCGAGGTTGATTCGTTCATAACCTTTTATAATTAGAAAATTCTGATATTTTTAGAGGGATTGAAATATTGTCAAGAAGAGTAGTACCATCATCATCTGACAGAAAAAGTTGCTTTTCCTCAATATGAAATATTGCATATAAAAATGAATTGATGCAAATGCAAAAGCTTATTATAATGAAAGCATAAATATTCAACACATCTTAATACAGCAAAGAGGAGGAAGTAATATGGAAATCGCAATGGCAGTTTTAAAATTTTTAGGTGGAGTAATTCCTTTAGTCCAAGAACTTTTAAAAGCGTTTATGTAAGTTTATTCGTTAGCTATCATGTATCCATCGTTATTATATCTTTACTAAAAAAGAATGGGGTGATTTTTCTGAACATTAAGAAAAATACCAAGAGAAGAAAGTTCTTTACATGTTTATTAGTTAGTCTATGCACTCTTAATTATTCATCTATTTCTTTCGCAGAAACACAAGCGGGTAATGCAACTGATATAACTAAAAATGCTAGTAGCATTGATACTGGTATAGCAAGCCTTAAATATAATAATCAAGAGGTTTTAGCTGTAAATGGTGATAAGATAGCGAGTTTTGTTCCGAAAGAAAGTATCAATTCAAATGGTAAATTTGTAGTAGTGGAACGCGAGAAAAAATCACTTACAACATCACCAGTCGATATTTCAATTATTGATTCTGTAGCAAATCGCACGTATCCAGGAGCTGTACAACTTGCTAATAAAGCTTTTGCAGACAATCAACCGAGTTTATTAGTGGCTAAGAGAAAACCTTTGAATATTAGTATAGACTTACCTGGCATGAGAAAAGAAAATACAATCACTGTCCAAAATCCGACATATGGTAATGTGGCTGGAGCAGTAGACGATTTAGTATCTACTTGGAATGAAAAGTATTCTACAACACATACGTTACCTGCAAGAATGCAGTATACAGAATCTATGGTTTATAGTAAATCACAAATCGCAAGTGCTCTTAATGTTAACGCTAAATATCTTGATAACAGTCTAAATATTGACTTTAATGCGGTTGCAAATGGAGAAAAGAAAGTGATGGTGGCCGCATATAAACAAATATTTTATACTGTAAGTGCTGAACTACCTAACAATCCATCTGATCTCTTTGATAATAGTGTTACTTTTGGTGAGTTAACTCGTAAAGGAGTAAGTAATTCGGCTCCACCTGTTATGGTTTCAAATGTAGCTTATGGTAGAACGGTTTATGTAAAATTAGAAACAACATCTAAGAGCAAAGATGTACAAGCTGCTTTTAAAGCTTTACTTAAGAATAACAGCGTTGAAACGAGTGGAGAGTACAAAGATATTTTTGAAGAAAGTACCTTTACTGCTGTAGTATTAGGCGGAGATGCGAAAGAGCATAACAAGGTTGTTACAAAAGATTTCAATGAAATCCGAAATATCATTAAAGATAATGCTGAATTAAGTCTTAAAAATCCAGCATATCCAATTTCATATACAAGCACTTTCTTAAAAGATAATGCAACTGCTGCTGTTCATAACAATACAGATTATATTGAGACGACAACTACAGAATATTCAAGTGCAAAAATGACACTTGATCATTACGGTGCTTACGTTGCTCAATTTGATGTATCTTGGGATGAATTCACATTTGATCAAAATGGTAAAGAAGTATTAACACATAAAACATGGGAAGGTAGTGGCAGAGACAAAACGGCTCATTACTCTACAGTTATCCCTCTTCCACCAAATTCAAAAAATATAAAAATCGTAGCAAGAGAATGTACAGGTCTTGCATGGGAATGGTGGAGAACCATTATTAATGAACAAAATGTTCCATTAACAAATGAAATAAAGGTTTCAATTGGAGGAACAACATTATACCCAACTGCTAATATTAGTCATTAGGTTGGAGTAAAGCGCCCTGGTTATAGGGCGCTTTTTTACTTGTTTGAAAGAATATTGGTGTTTTTAGATGTATCATAATCAATTCGCAAATCTTGTAATCATATTTTTTTATGGCTGTATCAATGTTATTAATGATTGCATTCCCCATTATTAAATCCCCATAAATGTAGCCTATCTTAGGTTGATAGTGATGCATGGTGCCTCCATGTATATAAGTGCATTTTGTCGAAATTATTAAAAAGGGGAATTTTTCTATTTGAAGAACTAATAATTGATTGTCAATATGTATTAGAAATCTCAATCTAAACTAAAGGAGAACAAAATGGGACAAAACAATAAGGGCTTTTCTGAAACAGGATTGCGCAAAATGCGCAATATATTGGCGTGGCATGTCGATTCTGGAAAGATTCCTGGGCTCGTCGCCTTAGTCAGCCGAAACGGTGAGACGCATGTCGAAGCGCTTGGAACAATGAGGCATGATGGTGGTGTACCAATGCGTCGGGACACGATTTTTCGATTGGCGTCCACTAGCAAGCCAATCGCAGTTTCACCAGTAATGGTTCTGCTCGATGAGTGCAAACTGCATTTAGACGACCCAGTAGACAAATGGCTACCGGAACTCGCCGACCGGCAAGTGTTGAAACAGCCCGATGGCCCGCTAGAAGAGACCGTCCCAGCACGGCGTCCTATCACTGTACGAGACTTGTTGACCTCCACATTCGGGCTCGGGGTGGATCTCACGTTGATGGGTTCTCCAATCATGAGCGCGTTCTTTGAGAGTGGGATATTCGACACGCCAGGGCAGGATATGCCTGATCCAGATGAGTTTATGCGTCGCCTAGGTGGACTTCCGCTAAGCTATCAGCCCGGAGAGCGGTGGCAGTATCATATCAGTATAGAAGTAATCGGCGTTCTTGTTGCCAGGGTCACGGGTCAGACGTTCGAGTCGTTCTTGCACGAACGCATATTCGATCCGCTAGGAATGAAGGACACTGGATTCTACGTACCTCAGCTCAAGATTGATCGGCTTCCACCAGCCTTCAACCCCAATCCGCAGACAGGTGAATTCATCGTGTGGGATGAGGGGGCGGATGGACGTTATAGCAAACCTCCAGCATTCCAAGCAGGCGGTGGTGGACTGCTTGGAACCGTCGACGATTATCACGCGTATTTGCAGATGCTTTTGAATAAAGGGATGCACGGTACTAAACGGATCCTGTCTAGGCCCGCAGTCCAGCTGATGACCACCAACCGTCTTACTCCGGAACAACAAGTATACCGAGACGATTTGGCCAAAAATAACGTCCATTTGTCGTTCGGACAAGGGATCCAAGGCGGCTGGGGCTTTGGGATGGCGGTGCGTACCTATCTTGGAGACTACGCGTCTATTGGTCAATTCGGCTGGGATGGTGGAACCGGTACTTCAGCTTACGCTGATCCAGATAAACAGTTTATTGGAATTCTGTTCACCCAGGTTGGGATGTCCACTCCGGCCCCATCGCATCTTATCCAAGACTTCTGGACTACGGCCTATCAAGCAATCGAAGACTAGGGTACGTTTAAAGGAAAACGCCAAGACGGATAGATAATCATAGGCTTGATGGCCACGATCAACACCATGGTTAAAAGTTAGGATAGGACCGTGTTGGAAGTACTGCGGTAACAGTTAGGCATTATTAATAATAGCACAACAAAAAATCCTCTTGGATGCAAGAGGATTTTTTTATTGGGAATAGTAAGGACGAGAGGAGGTGCATTACATATGGGAAAAGGTAGAAGTAATAATGCTGGTAAAAAGCAACCGAATTTCGATGATTCATCTAATTTCGCTAAACAAAGCTAACCGACAGAAAAGAAGAAGAAGTAAAAAAAGGATCTCTCTTGATAAAGAGAGATCCTTTTTTTAATATATTGACGTTTCGGCACAACATATCGATTGCTCAATCAAATAGTCATTATAGTCATTCATGCAAGGCTTAAACTCCTTCGAAGGGACAGGTTGTGAATCTGTTGTAGGTGAGTGGGATAATGGGAAACTTCTTTTTTATAAGGATAAGGATAAAATAGGAATCTCACAAATTAAAAAATTATATGAGGCATACTTTGAAATGTTACGATTTGAAATGAATGTTCTTGGTTGTAAGGCGACTGAATTAAGACATCTTATAGGTCGTTTAGGTGAATTTTTTTGTGTTCTTTATATGAATGGTGAGCTATCCAAAGTGACGAATCAGCATGGATATGATGTCATCAAAGAAGGGAGAAGAATAAGTGTTAAAACAACTGCCCAAGAAAAAGGTTTTATTACGATCAATCAAAACACATTCGACCAATTTGATGACTTCTTCGTAGTTCAGTATAAAGATGATGATTTGAAACTATTATTTTATGGGCCAAAGGAAGAGATTCCATCGCTTAGACCATATGGGAATACTTATGAGGTTGATATAAATTCTTTAAAAAGAGTAGAAAAGACACTCCTATAGGGTGTCTTTTTAGCAGAAGTAAACAGCTCCAACAATGATTCTTCAGCTTTGTAATTGTTATAGGAATCATATGAAACAAAAAATATTAGTGCTCAGTGACTAATATTTTCTATCCGGCCCCATCAAGCTAAAAAAGAATATATACAAACATAGCCTTATACAATTGCATTTAACTTTATTTAAATCTTTATGTATAAGTGTTATTTTATACATTCACTTGATTGTTAAATATGCAGGTATGATTCTCAACGCTCTTATGTTTTACCTGTTTTGAGTTAAAAATAAGAAAATTCGCAATGTTAGTTGTATATATTGTGTTAAATATTGTAAAATGAAATGGTACCAAAAAAACTAAATTGGTACCAAAGGTTTAGGGGGCGAATTATGAAACAAAGAATAGTAACAGAAACCATTCATCAAATTCAAACGAAGGGGTTTACATTTACAATTAGTGATTTAGCAAAACAATTAGCTGTCAGTAAGAGGACAATCTATGAGCACTTCTCTTCAAAAGATGAAATAGTAGATGAAGTTATTCGTAATGTAATAGAAAATATTCAAGAAAAGGAAAAAAATATCGCTGAAGATGATACGTTACAAACAGTTGAAAAAATAAGGCTCATTTTAATTTGCATTCCACAACAATTTCAATTTATGGATGCACGTTTATTAGTAGAACTAAAAAAACATCATTATTACCAATGGTTAAAATTAGATCAGTTTTTACGTGAAGGCTGGTCTACTGTAATCGGTTTAATAGAAGAGGGAATGAGAGAAGGAAGCATAAGAAAAATTCAAATTCCGTTTTTTATTGAAGTGTATTTGGGGGCACTGAATCGCATATATGATCCTATGTTTATTGAAAAGAGTGATTATACATTGGGAAGTATGCTTGAATCGATTATGGACATGTTACTATATGGCATTTCTAATTCGAAATAAAAGGTGGGAAAATAGTGCAGTGGATTTATTTAAGTTTAGCAATTTTATTTGAAGTAGCGGGTACAACTGCGATGAAATTATCTGATGGATTAACGAAACTAGTACCAAGCATTCTTATTTTTGTATTTTATGTAGTAAGTTTTACATTTCTTTCATTTGCATTAAAAGGGATGGAAATGTCCGTTGCATATGCGGTTTGGTCAGGTATGGGAATTGTAACGATTACAACAATTGGTTTTATTTATTTTGGGGAAAGTATCAATATAATTAAGATACTAGCAATTCTTTTTATATTAATTGGAGTCGTAATTTTAAATTTTAATAGTGCTGCACATGAAGCGAAGAAAAAAGAAATAGTGGAGGAACGTATACATTGAATCGATTAAAGTATTTTTTCCTTATTACTGATCTTGGATTTGTTGTATATTGGCTCATAACAATTTTTCATATGATTCCGCAAGAATATTTGTTTAAAGATTATGAAGACCCAATTTTAGTAGCATGGAACTGGTCTTTTTTACCCTTGGATTTGTTAATCTCGTTAACGGGACTTTTAAGTTTGTATTTGTATTCTAAACAAAAACATATTTGGAGCCACTTTGCATTTTTATCATTAATTTTAACTTTTTGCTCAGGGTTACAGGCTCTAGCATTTTGGACAATCCGTTTAGATTTTGATATTTCTTGGTGGATCCCTAATTTATATTTATTAGTTTATCCATGCTTCTTTTTAAAAAGTGTTTGGAGAGAGTGTGGATGGTATGAGACTAACATGAGAAAAGAAAGAAAAGAATTCATGTAATATAAGAAAGATTGGATCTTTAAGCACATTCGAATTCTAGATGCAACAACATTTCAGCTTCTAGATAAGTTTTTTCGCTAGCCATACAGTAGTAGTCAAAATAATTTTTGAAATGAAGATAGCCGATGATTCCTATGGTAAGGAAACATCGGCTTGTATTATGTATATTGAGTGAGTTCACGTTTCTGGAATAATTGTAATAGCGATGGTCCGAACCGGAGCCTCTATTTCATTATTTTTACTTTGGCTATTGTAGTATTTAATCATTAATTCGTTAAGTTCGTTTTGAAATTTTCCAAAGCGTTCCTCATCTAGCTTTAATTCTACTACAGAAAAAGTAGCAGTATCTTCTTGATTGTTTTGTTCCTCTAATTTCTTAAGGTAACTTTGATATTGTGTCATAAGTGATAACTGATAATAGGAAATGTAGTTTAACTTTTCATCATCAGATAATCCTTTCCATTCACTTTCTTCAATTTTTGCATCTTCTTCATTGATTGCGTAATATTTTTCAGAAACAGATTTTACCTTTTTTTCTTTAATTACATGGACGATACCAGAATCAACCATAGTTTGTAGCTGTCTATATAGTGTTGCTTGTGGTACATTTTTAATGATTTTTACCATTTCTAATGGTGTTAGCCCATCTTCTTTATTTCTCATTAACACTTGGCAAATTTTCATTCTTACCGGATGCATTAAAATTTCAACTTTATTACTCATTATATCACCTTATGTATTGTTTTTTTATTCTCATTATAAATAATGAGAATAATGATTGCAATCCATCCGTTTTTATTTTATCATTATCAATAATGATAATGAGATTTAAAAGGAGTGATGACAATGAAAATACATTATGGATTGAATGATCTTAAAGACATTGATATTATGGCTTTTCTACCCATTATATTGCCAGTTATTGCAGTGGGAGCACTTTTAGTTTTAATTGCATTCATTGATTTATATCGACATAGGAAAACAAGAAAAAATGTACTTGTATGGACGTTAATTATTCTTTTCGTTAATATATTGGGACCTATCTTGTACTTTGTTATAGGGAGAAAGGACAGTGAGAAATTATGAAATTAGAGATTAAAAATGTAACAAAATCATTTAAAGGAAAAATTGCTGTCAATAATTTCTCGATGGAACTGCAAGCGGGGGAATGCGTCGGATTAATTGGACCAAACGGAGCAGGGAAATCCACATTAATAAAAGTAATTTCGGATATTACTAATCCAACTGCTGGTGAAGTTTTATTGAATGGGATAAAAATATCAAAAATGAAAAGTGAAATTGGTTATCTACCTCAATATCCTAATTTTTTTCATTGGATGACAGCGAGAGAAACGCTTACGTTTATGGGCCAACTTTCGGGGTTGAAAAAAGAAGAATTGTCAAAGTCGATTCCAAAAATGTTGGAGAAAGTTGGACTAAAGGAAGAAGAAAATGCAAAGGTTAGTACATTTTCTGGTGGAATGAAACAACGACTTGGTATTGCACAAGCATTATTGCATAAACCTTCGCTTATTGTCATGGATGAACCAGTATCCGCATTAGATCCGATCGGCCGGCGGGAAGTATTGAATCTGATTGAAGAAATAAAAAAAGATACAACCATTTTATTATCAACCCACATCTTAAGCGATGCAGAAGAAATCTGTGAACGATTTGTCATTATAAAAGATGGAACAAAAATAGAAGACACAACGATTACGGAGCTTTTACACCGTAATCGTGAAAATAAATTAATTATTGAAATAACAGCTAAAGATCAAAATTGGATTGAAGTTGTAAAGAAATTACCGTATGTGAAGAATGTAGAAGTGGTTGGGCTTAAAATCAAAGTGAAGGTTGAAAGTATCGAAATAAACAAAAATATGTTACTGCAAAATGCACTCGAACATAAAGTGGACATCGTTAAATTTAAAATGAGCAACGATACTTTAGAAGAAATTTTCTTGAAATTGGTGGTGCAAAAATGAATAACTCAATGGTATTGATAAAAAAAGAATATGTTCAAATGTTACGTGATTTTAAGATTATTTGGCTACCAATTGTTTTTATATTTTTAGGTGCAACACAGCCGATAGTAACTCATTATTTGCCATCAATTCTAGAAGCGTTAGGTGGAGGCCAGGGAATTACAATTGATCTGAGTATGGCAGCGCAAAAAGGGGGCGAAGTATTAGCGACTACTTTGGGATCCCAGTTTGATCAGCTTGGACTTATGATTCTAGTGATTTCTATGATGGGTGCAATTCAAACAGATAAAGCTAATGGTATGTTGGCCTTTATTTTAACAAGACCCGTTACTGTTACTTCATATGTAGGTGGGAAAATAGTGTCAAACTATTTAATGGTAGCGTTTAGTGTAACAATTGGATACGTAGCTTCTTATCTATATGTAAATTTTCTTTTTACTGCCGTTCCATTTGCACACCTAATTACTGGATTACTATTTTATCTAATTTGGGTTCTTTTTATCGTATCTTTCACAACAATGATAAGTGCTATTTTTCACAGTCAAGGTATTATTGCATTAATTTCAATTGTTTTCCTTTTAGCCTGCAGAGTAATCGTCGGTTTGAATCCAATACTGGATCAGCTTAATCCAGCCGGTATGAGTAAGTATGCAATGGAAACGTTAGTCACGGGGGTAGTAAATTCAAACGCAATAATTACTGGATTACTAACTATAGTGTGGATTTTATTGACACTCTTCGTAACGTATTATTGGATTGCTAATAAAAAGTTTCATTATGAATAACCGTGATGAGGGTAGTGGTTTCAAATAAAACAACGCAATAAGAAGAAGCTTCCACTATTGTGGAAGCTTCTCTAAATGATGTGCAATATCAATATACATGTTGGAGTAAACTGAATGTATTTCATTACTTGGCGTAGCGTTAGAAGAGAAGTGGACAATTACCATATTTGCTTTCGGATCGATATAAAGTGTTTGTCCGTAACTACCTAACACTTCGAAAGCACCTTGTTCATTGTGCGGAATCCACCATTGATTATGATAAGAAATAGAAGCACCAGTGCCAATTGCAAGTTCACCTTTTTGGACATTTTTTATACTTTCTGTAATAGAGGAAGGGAGGAGTTGTTTTCCGTTATATTCCCCGTTATTTAATAGTAATTGCCCGAATCTCGCCATATCTCTAGCAGTTGCATTTAAACCAGCGCTTGCTTGTTCTACTTTTGTTTCATCTGTTACGTAATATGCGTTTTCTTCCATACCAATTTGAGACCATATTCGTTCGCTAACATTTTCCGCTAATGATTTACCAGTGATAGTTCGAATAACCCAAGCGAGCGTTTCCGCTGATCCGTTATCGTAAGAAAAACCGGAACCGGGCGGTGCGGTTTCTTCTGCCTCTCGTAACATATCATAAATTTTCATTGGACCGTCGTAGTTTTTACCTCGAGGTAAAATATTGCTCGCTAAATATAGTTGTGCATCTTGATTTTCTAACGCTGGATGTTCATATCCGTGAGTAGGGTATTCTACAGAAACTTGCATGTCCATTAATTGCTGAAGTGTAGCTTTACCGAACGGTGTATTGTTTAATTCTTTTATATAAGTGTCAGCTGTTTTCTCTAAGTCAATACGATTTTCTTCAGCGAGAGATTGTATCATTGCCCCCGTAAAGACCTTTGCTAATGAAGCCATACCATGCGGTTCACTCTCGTTATATCCATTGAAATATTGTTCATATACAAGTTGCCCATTATGTACAACGACAAACGCATCTGTTTTGTTATCGTCTAAAAGTTTTTTTAGAGGAGTTGTATTTCCAAACCTACGCTCCACAGCAAAATCGTCTAAGTTTTGCAATGCGGAAGGGAAGTAAGCAATTTGGTCAGGATTGTTTTTTACGTCATTAATTAAAGTGAATTCTTTCATATGTGTGTACGACCAACGTAAGTAAGGATCATCTAACCAATTTTTCTTCGTCACGTTATTTTTTGATGGGATTGTTTTATTGTGTTTGAAGTATGTAAAACCGAGCCCTGTAATTACAAATATGAATGTAATTATGAGTAAGAGTAGGGGAGATTTTTTTAGTTTCATAGGGGTCCCTCCTTATTATTTCTATTATAAGTATACGCTTCTATTGAAAGAAATACAAAATAAGGAAAGTAAACAGAGAAGTTTACTTTCCTTATTAACGTTAAGCGGAAATTTGTCCGTCTGTACGTTGTTTCTTGAATTTTTGTTTTCGTCCGTGTAATCCATAATAGAGAAGTAAAGTGAACGCAACGATAATAGCTGCGATAAAATACATATTATGGTAACTTGATTTCGCTGCGACGATACCTAAAATGAAAGAACCAAATCCAATACCACTATCAAAGAATGAGAAGTACGTAGCTGTTGCAGAACCACGTCGGTGGTTTGGAGCGGCAGAAATTGCAATTGTTTGGAAGCTTGGAATTAATGTTCCATAACCTAAACCGATTAATACACCTGCGCTTAGGAACCAAAACGGAGTTTGCGCTTGACTTAATGCGAACATCCCAATTGTGAAAATAATAATAGCTGGATAAACAAGTACGTTTTCACCGTAGCGGTCAAAAATCTTTCCTGTAAATGGACGAGAAATTACAACAACAAGTGCATATACAATAAAGAAATAACTTGCAATATCAGCTAAACCGAGCTCTTTCGCATAGATAGGAATAAAGGATAAAATACCACTATAAGAAAAGGCTAAAACAAATCCTGTAAGAGCAATCGGAATAGAGGATGGTTCAATTAAGTCTTTCCATTTCATTTTTTCTCGTTTTTGTTTGCTTACTGGTGCTTCATGCGGAATATTTACAAGTAGTCCTAATAAAAATGCAAGCAATGAAAATACGGAACAAACGATAAATAATACAGTAAATGAAAAATGAGAAATAATTGTTAAACCTAAAAAAGGACCAATTACCATCGGCAGACTCATGAATACGCCGAAATATGCAAGTGCTTCACCGCGTCTATGAGCTGGCGCAACATCAGTTACAATCGTACCAGTTGCTGTTGTCGCCATCCCAAACCCAATACCATGTAAGAAGCGAAGGGCTAGTAATAAAAATAAACTTTGCGCACCGAAATACATAACGGTAGCGGCTAAAAATAGTGAAAGTGAAATAAATAATATTTTCTTTCTTCCTAAATCATCGAGCCATTTTCCTGTGAATGGTCTACATAAAACAGAAGAAATAAGAAAAACAGTTGCAACTAAACCAATTTCCTCAGGTTTTCCTTTTAGACCGTCTATTACATAGACAGGTAGAGTAGTCATAAGCATGTAAAATGTTAAAAAGAGAAATAGACTACTAAAACAAGTTCCGAGGAAATCCTTCGTCCAAAGTTTTTCACTTTGCATCGTCATCCCTCCAATTTAATCTAAGTTTTTAATAATTTGTTGTAACACTTGAAAAGCTTGATGTAAATCATCTTCGTTAATACCTTCTAGCGTCTTTTCTTCGAAAGTATCAACTTCTTCTTGCCATACCGGGATCATTTTTATCGCTGTTTCTGATAAAGAAATGAGCTTCTCACGGCGATCTTTTCCTTCTGTACGAATAATCCATCCCATCGTTTCCATACGTGTTAACGTACGAGTCATCGTTGGTGACTCAACATTTAAATACTGACATAATTCTGTTTGGGTACAAGAACCAGTTTGATTAATACGGAAAATAACAGCCCATTGCGCACTAAATAATCCAGTGGGAGATACGCGTTCATTAAATTTCTTCGTAAACTTGCGAGAAGTCTGGCTGACAATGTGGAAAAAATGTTGTTTTTCGTCCATGTATTTTGATCCTTTCAAATTAGTTACCTAGCTAACTATATACTTTTTTATAATAATTGTCTAGTAATAGACATATTGATTTATGTAAAAAATTCGTATAGCTTTTTGTTGAGAACATATATTCTGCATGTTATTCTTTAAGTAAGTAAAGAATTTTCTTTCTATTGAAAAGAATGGGGGAACTTGTGATGATTAAGCCTGCAACAATGGAGTTTGTTTCACTATCGAACGGAGAAACGATTGCGTATCAGGAAGTTGGAAGGCAAAATACAGAGATTCTTGTACTCATTCACGGGAACATGACATCGTCACAACATTGGGACTTAGTTATTGAAAAACTGCAAGATCAATACCATATTTACGCTCTTGATTTAAGAGGATTTGGTCAATCAACATATAATCAATCGATAGATTCATTACAAGACTTTGCAAGAGATGTAAAACTATTTATCGATCAATTAAAACTAGAGAAGTTTTCATTAATGGGCTGGTCAATGGGCGGTGGTGTTGCGATGCAATTTACAGCGAATCATCCAACGTTTGTCGAAAAGTTAATTTTAGTAGAATCAGTAGGAATGAAGGGCTATCCAATCTTTAAAAAAGATATTAATGGGCAACCGATCGTAACGAGTCTATTAAAAACGAAAGAAGAAATCGCGCAAGACCCCGTACAAATTGCACCAGTGCTAGATGCGATAAAAAATATGAATAAATTATATTACCGTACAGTATGGAACTTATTAATATATACACATAATCAACCTGAACCGGATCGTTATGAAAAGTATTTAGATGATATGTTAACGCAACGTAATTTCGTAGATGTGAATTATGCGCTCATTACATTTAATATTTCGGATGAACATAATGGGGTTGTAGAGGGAAATAAGCAAATTCATCGTATTAAAGCTCCGACACTCGTCATACAAGGTGATAGAGATTATGTCGTACCGCAAGTAGTCGGTGAAGAATTAGCAAAACATTTGCCGAATGCAGAATTAAAATTGTTAGAAGATTGTGGTCATTCTCCGTTTATTGATTGTTTAGATGTATTTATAAAACATGTAGAGGGTTGGTTAGAACAGAAATAATCCCCGAAATGAACGGTGTTGCATATACTATAACATTGTAGGTAAAAGGGGAGATTATCAGTGCATCATCCGCTCTTAATTGCGCATTCGCCATATAATCATCACTTATATACAAAAATAATGATAGATCCGATGTATATGCAAGTTTCATGAGCTATAGTTCCTTTACAAATGCAGCAGCCATCAATAGCTCATGCACATCACCACTTATATGGACCATCATTTTATGAAAATCCATATTTCAAGCACTTTCATTACAATGTGAAAGCACAAGTTTGGGAAGGATAGGAAGCTAAAAGATTCATTGTTTTAGCTTCTTTTTTACTGCGAATATTCGTACACGCATTTGAAGAAACAGTTTATAATGAAAAGTGGACAGCGTGAGAAGGAGAGGGAAAGGGAATGTCAATGCGTTTTACATTTTGGATTATGGTTGGGATTGTAGCAATCTCGGGTTTGTCACAAGGGATGATTTTACCGGCCATTGCAATGATCTTTGAACAAGAAGGGGTTAGTTCAAGTATTAACGGTATTCATGCGACGGCACTATACATTGGGATATTAGTGATCTCACCGTTTCTTGAAAAACCGATGCAAAAGTTTGGAATGAAGCCAATTATCGTTATTGGTGGGTTTCTCGTTATTATTTCATTATTCTTTTTTACACAAACATTTTCGTTTTGGGTATGGTTTATCCTTAGATTTTTAGTTGGAGTCGGAGATCATATGCTTCATGTCGGAACACAAACATGGATCACGACAACATCAGACCCGAGTAAAATAGGGAGACAAGTATCGATATACGGTGTATTCTTCGGAATTGGTTTTGCCGTCGGTCCGTATTTAGCAAGCACAGTTCAGTACGGTCTTGCAACGCCGTTTATGATATCTACTGTACTTTGTCTAATAGGGTGGCTGTTACTATTACCAACAAAAAATGCATTCCCAGCACAAGATGAAAGAGAAGTGAAGAGTGAATCATCATTTTCTCGTTATAAACAAGTTGTTGGATTAGGATGGATTGCGTTACTTGGACCACTTGCATATGGCGTACTGGAAGCAATGTTAAACAGTAACTTACCAGTATACGCGCTTCGAAAAGGATGGTCTGTTTCAGAAGTATCCTTCTTATTACCAGCATTTGCAGTTGGGGGCATTATTACACAAATTCCGCTCGGTATATTAAGTGACAAATACGGAAGGGACCGTATATTAACGTGGACGTTCAGCATAAGTACGGGCATTTTTCTACTGGCAGCCGTATTTGATCAATATTACTGGATCGTCTTTGCCTGCATGTTGTTGGCGGGTATGGTCATTGGATCGTGCTTCTCATTAGGGCTTGGATTTATGACAGATTTATTACCGAGACACTTATTACCAGCAGGTAATATATTATCTGGAATCGCCTTTAGTTTAGGAAGTATACTGGGACCTGTATTAGGAGGCGTATTTATAGAAAAAATACAGTATACAAGCTTTTTTATTGCGGTTATGATTATAATAGGGATTCTCGCGATGTTATATATGATCTACATGAAGAATCAATTCGCATCAAGAAAAATAGAAAGTAGGTTAGGGCATGACAAAACAACCTAATAAAAAGAAATTTGAAGTACTCGAAAATGAAACAATTACAGACTGCTTAGCACGTATGGAACAAGAAGGCTACGCACCGTCTCGTCGCATGGAAGAGCCAATCTTTCATGAAGTGAAGAAAGACGGCAAAACAGAAGTTGAACCGTGCGGTAGAAAAATTGTTTTTGAGGGGAAATTGAAGTAATAAGTTATATAAAAAGAATTTGCTTTCAGGTACAAGTAAGATAAAATATATAGTCACATAAAAAAACGCTGTTGATTCCAATATCAATAGCGTTTTTGTTTTTAATACATATATAGATCAAAATGAATTTCTGCTTGAATCGAACTAGCGAAATCAAGTATATCTTTTTGTAAATACATTGCGGGTGATTCGTTATTCTCCACTTGAATCACTACCATAAAAAGAAACTCTAAACTATATTTCTTCTTGAGATGTTTTAATTGTTCTGTTTTTCCTTCAAGGGATTTTAGAATAACATGCAACTGATTATTTATATCGTATGATTCTTGGTATCCAGTGCTTAAAGTCCAATCCGTCTCTTTTCTATATATGATTTTGGTGGATACAAGATTCGGATTATCACGTTTTGCAACAACATCACCTTTTTTGTAAGTTCTTGTAGGCTCGATACTTAAGGCGTCAGTAATTGCTTCAACAGGGAATATATCACCCGTTGCACTAAAATAAGTCATAACTTTGGTTTTATCCAGAATGGTTCCTCCTCTATTATTAAGATGTCAATCTTATTACATTATAAAAATTTATGGATGTAAATAGAATTTTTATCCTGCTATTTGTGGAGCAAGGCTTCTAATGGGAGAAAAGTAGGTGAGGGCCAATTTTACATAAAATCATGATTAGTGTCGGGGAATAAAAGCTCACTAGTTTCATTGTATTGAATTCCGGCGTTGGGACATTAGTTAAAGCTGATACCTATACCTTTGTAGGAAAGAAAAAATATACAAAAGTAGGATGCTTAAAAATGTATTAATTTGTATGATAAAAACAAAACATATTTTTAAAAATCAGAATGTAGGAGAGGGAGGCGTACATATCATGATACAAAGCATATTTGAAACTCATTTACATGTAAGAAATTTAGAAAAGGCGATACATTTCTATCAAAATAAGTTAGGTTTAACATTAGCAAAGAAACTATTAAAAAGACGAGTTGTGTTCTTTTGGGTAGGAGAAAATAAAAAACAAATGCTCGGATTATGGGAAGTACATACTAATGAAGAGTTTGAGACGAAACACTTCGCTTTTCGTGTAGATTTCGATTTTTTAAAGAATGCTAAATTGTGGTTAGAGAAGCGTGGAATAGAGGTAGTGGGGAGTCAGGGAAAAGGAAATCGAGAACCAATTGTCCAAAGGTGGATGCCAGCTGCAAGCGTATATTTTCTAGATTGTGATGGAAATAAATTAGAGTTTATTTCTATGTTACATGATAATCCAGATGAATTAGAATATGCAACGTATTTAAGTGAATGGGAAGCGGAGCACCAAGAAGAATAAAGTTTAATCAGTGGGAGTTTTATAGCTTTGTATTATGTTAAATAGATAGGAACAAAAAAAATCCCTCAAGAAAAGGCATGTTCTTGAAGGATTTTTTTATGCTTTATATATTTTATATTGCTTGTAACATATTAATGATGTTCACTTTTAGATATTTCAGCGCGTTGAATATAGCCATCAGAGAAGCTGAAATAAAGAGAATAGCTTCCTCGATTATATATGAAGCCTTCACTAGTCATATCTTCTCCGATTCCATCTGGTTCACCAAACCACTCTTTTAATTCGTTAATAGTGATATCCATTTTTACCGATATATATCTAGCGTCTGAAGGGTACATGTCAATATTATAATCGCCGTATACCGCTATATTAGGTGCATCACATTCTGTACATGGTGCTTTTTTCAAAACATCAGGCACTCCATATTCTTTTTTTACGTCAGATAGATCTTTACCTAATACATCTAATTTAAATGGACCAAATGTTCCATTCTGTAAAGCTGTTGTTAACATTTGTTTCATTTCTTCTTTTGAATTGATGTTGAAATTATAATCTCTATTTTTTGCTATTGCATTATAGAAGAATTGTGCATATTGCTCACGCTTCACAAATGTGTTTCCGTTAAAATTACCTGCCTCGTCACCTTGTGCTATACGGTTACTACGCAGTGTATTTACAGCTTCATAAGCCCAATGACCTTTTGGCACGTCTTTAAATTTTCCTTGTTCTTTTGATTCTAAATGAAATGCTTTTTGTAATATTACTGCCATCTCATATCGAGTTAATACATCATCAGGACGAAATGTACCTGTTCCATCACCTGTCATAATTCCAGCTTGCGCAATGGCTTTAATATCTTTTTCAAACATATGATTTGTAATATCACTAAACATATTTCCTTGTTTATCGTCTGCGATTAACCCTAAATGTCGATTGACTAAAGAAGCTACCTGTCCTCTAGTGATGTTGTCCCCAAAACCAAATTTCCCATTTCCATACCCCTTATAAATCCCTGCTGCCGCTAAGTAATCAATAGCATCTTTTGACCAGTGGTCCTTTGGTACATCTGTAAATACAACGTTCGCATTGCTAGCTACCTTATAGCTATTCGTAGTTGTTTGAGCATTTACTGTACCTACCATAGTTGTAGTTGCTAATGCTGCGGTGATTATGAATCCGAAAAATTTTTTAGCTTTGCTTGTTTTCTTTCCCATTTGCGAAAGCCTCCCCAGTTTAAATTAACTTTATTACATATACGTATTACACATTTAATACAACTAAATGCATGCATCGTAATTATAACATGTAAATTATAATTATTTGTCATTTATTTCCGTAATGTGGATAAATTTTTGATAATATAACTGAAAATGTAATATTTGGATAATGGATATTCAGCTCTATTTAATAAGGGTATATACAGTAAAACGTTCTGTTTTCCAATCTACGATAGGAAACAGAACGTATATTTGGTATAATCGAAGTATATTATATGAAACGATGTACATGAGTTTCATATTTACGAAATAAGGTAAGTACTACATAATAATAACTACGCTATAGGATTCAGTTCATGTTATACAAATCAATCGTTAGAAAGGAAAAGAAGTAATGAATCAAATTTCATTTGAAGATTTATTTGAAGAAGAAAACAAACCAGAAAAGGTTGAGGTAGCTGATATACCAGTACCTTTATTGCCATTACAAAAAGATATATTGGAATTAGTGGATTCTGAAGAAATAAGTGCACTTGAGCTATGTGAACAATTAATACGATCCGGCAAAATATCAGATGAAAGATTCACAACGAATAAGCCGAAAGCATATGGACAAGTATGCTTAGTATTAGAAGATTTTGTTAAAGAAGGAAAGCTTATTTTTGTCAAAAGCGATGAGAAAAGAGATAGAGTTTATAAATTAAAAGAAGAAATTTCTAACATATAAGTTGTCCATAGGTAAATGAATGTTTTCTAAGAAGAGAGTTCAGTAGTCAAAGAAAAAGGTGGTATCAATCAAGAAAGATTGATACCACCTTTTTCTTTTTTAACATCTTACATACTTACGTTTGAAACCAAGTCTGCCTCTATCAAGTTCTTTCTGAATACTTTCGGAAGCATGTAGCAAACTGCTTTTTTTATTATCGCGTTTTACTTCAACTATACCAACTTCTTTTGCAATCTCGACTGCCTTTTCGTGTAGTGGCACATATGAAATTGCTACAGTGTTTAGAAAATTATTCATAGCGGATTTTGTTCGTTCTGGTGAATCATGGATCGTATTTTTTACCATTTCAAGCATAGTGGAAATTTTGCTTTCAGAAAACTCATTGTCTTTGCGATTTCCTAAAAGCCAGCAGTAGCAACTCCAGCCCGCTGACATTCGTAGCTCGTCTCCACTTGCAATCCATTTATCAGCAACATCTTGTGCAATATTTGATTCTGATAAAGTTACTGCTACCACATAATCGGACAACATATAAAAATATGCTCCGTCTATCCAGCGATCAAAATCAGACTCACTCATAGCTTTCGGATCCGCAATAATGCCTGCAAAGTACATAGCATCGTAGTTGCCTGTCGCATACAGTTCTTCAGCTAACTCTTGATTTAATTTTATTTTTTTAGCGATTGGTTTCATAGCGCCTGTAGCTACGCCGAAAACTGGTTCGTGCGCACCGTTAGATATGTATATTTTTTTCGTTCTTTCCTTACCGAGGGATTCAAGCTCTTGCATAACTGTTTTTAAATCCATAGCTGTGCACTTCCTTCCTTCATATAAAAATCATTTTAATTGCGATCATCTAGTTTAAATTTTTTATCATGTTTTCCATACTTCCTAATTTTAAATCTTATGTGAGTAGGATGTCTACTTTCTATAATTTATCGATAATTCAGTTAGTGATTTTGAAAGTCTAGCTATCTATAATTGTAAGGGTACTATATGAAAGTAGACGGGAAGGAAATACAGAAGTATAGCTTTTTACATAGATTGTTGGGATGAAAATAATATTTTACCTTCGGCTCTTTCTCGGTATTAGCATGTTATTATTTGGTAAGGGGATAAATGGAATTTAAAGTTAAACATGTGAGGTTGGTTATAAATGATAAAGAAAATTACTAGAGTAGTATTAACTGCAGTTATGCCAATTGGTATTATTGTGGGTTGCGGAACTACTGAAAAAGCTGAAGCAGGTCTCGTTTGGAAACAAATAGAGCGTGGGTCTATTATTGAAGTGCAATATGGTAAAGACCGCAATGATATTGTAGGTGTACAATTAGTAGGAGATCGTGAGCCATACGAAATTAGTGATAAGTTTGATCGGAATACAATAAACGAGATTGTCGAAAATGTTAAAGGGAATTTGTAATAGATGTACTTCGCTAGTATAGGATTTATTATTATAAAATGATGAATCGCATATGTGAAAATTTAGAATCAACGGCATTTTTTATATGAAAATGCCGTTGATTTGTGTTGAAAAGTAAATGCTATTCTATAGTCTTGTAGAAAAACACGTATGAAACATAAATGAATTATTCTTCTTTTAGCTGTTATGATCGCCGTAAGGTTATTATCCAAAATAAAAGAGCACAAGCACTAACAGATACACCTAATATGCATACTCCATCCCAACCATATTTTGCATACATATTTGTTGAAAGAATTGCACCTGTTGCACTACCGATAGAGTAAAAAATCATGTAACTGGCAGTGAGTCGACTTCTCGCTTCAGGACGCACTGTGAAAAGCATACTTTGATTGGTGACATGTACAGCTTGCACCGCTAAATCTAAAAGGATAATGCCGAAAATTAGTAATAATAGAGAATGGTTAATAGATTTAATTAGGAGCCATGAAAGTACTAATAATGATAAGGCTATGCCAGTTGTTCTTTGTCCGAATCCTTTATCAGCTAATTGTCCAGCTTTAGTAGCAGCTAATGCACCTGCAACTCCAGCAAGGCCGAATGCGCCAATAGCTGTATGCGAAAGGTTATGTGGTGTAGCACTTAGAGGCAATACTAAAGAAGTCCATAAAATACTGAATGAAGTAAAAATAAGCAATGCTAATATGCCGCGAATGCGTAAAAGTCGTTCTTCCACAAATAATAAGAGAACAGAGTGTATTAACTTTCGGTAAGACATAGTTGTCACTTTTTTATGTTCAAGAGTTGGTAAGTTCCGGTGTAACAAAACAGTTACGAAGAGTAAAAGAATAGCGGAGGTGAGATAAACGGATCGCCATCCAGCTAAATCTGTTAATGTGCCTGCAAATGTACGGGCAAGGAGAATACCTATTACAACGCCACTTGTAACGAAACCTACTATGCGTCCACGTTCAGTTGGATTAGCTAAAATTGATGCATATGCGACGAGTGTTTGCGTAACAGTTGCAAGAATTCCTACTAAGGCCATACCTATAAAAAGTACGGTGCTTGAGGGAGCGCACCCGATTATAATTAAAGCAAAAACAGATAAAAGCATTTGGAGAATTATTATTTTCTTTTGGTTTAATAAATCACCGAGTGGAACTAATAAAAGTAAACCGAGTGCATAACAAACTTGAGTAATAGTAATCACAATACCGATAGTCGAATGACTAATCTTAAATTCATTTGACAATGAATCAAGTAGTGGATGAGCAAAGTATATGTTTGCTACAGCCATCCCGCAAGCAATGGAGAATAATAGAGTCATATAGCGGGACATGATTGCACTAGCAGATGAATGTAGCTGAGTATGATTATGTTTTAGAGTGGTCATCATTTTTTCTTTACTATTCATAAAATCAGCTCCTTTTTGTATTATTGAAAATAACATACCGAACGGTATGTTATTTTATAAGTAAAATATAATCTTGAAGAAATATTTATGTCAAGTTTCTTTTGATTTTAATACGACTTTTTTGACACATCGTTTATAATCTAATACGATATATAATATACTGATTGGTACATAAATGGTGGTGTGTAATCTTAATAACTAGATGTAGAAAGGAGATGGTTTTAAATGGCACGACTACGTGAATTTGATGAAGAAAAAGCTTTGGATGCTGCTATGCAACTTTTTTGGGAGAAGGGATACGCAGCTACCTCATTAAGCGATTTAACTGCTAAAATGGGAATACAAAAGCCGAGTTTATATTCAGCCTTTGGTGATAAAGAGGGGTTATTTGAAGCAGCATTAAGGAGATACACAAATTTACATGCGGCTAATATACGAACAAAACTTCAAAACGAACAATCTGTAAAAGAAGCAATTCGGACGTTTTTTGAAAATATGGTAAAAGAGGAATATAAAAAAGAGTTCAGTAAAGGTTGTTTTTGTATTAACACAATGGTCGAACTTGCTCCTCATAATCAAAAGTTTGAAGTACTGACTAGAGAACATCAAATGTATCTTGCAGTTGTTTTTCAAGAATTAATTATGAAAGGAATTCGATCAGGAGAACTACAAAGTGATTTGAACGCTAAAGCAGTAGCGCAAACATTAGTCACTTCCTTAATTGGATTAACAGTGTTAATGAAATCACGCCCAGAACGTTCCGTTATAGATAATTCGGTATCGATAATAGTATCGATAGTAAAATGATCTTTGGGTGAGGTGTTAATCAGCAAATTAGATATTAAGAAAGTCGATTCCTTATTAAAATAAGAAATCGACTTGTTATAATTATTTATTTTGTAAGTTGTCTTTCCAAAAATTATAGCTATTATCAATAACGTTTTTTAATTTGAAATAGTTTTCCCAAGTATCTTGCACGTGGTAGAGAGTTTCGCCTTCGTCTATAAAAACATCACTGTAATCATTTATATATTTCCAGTCCTCGTCATGATTAAAGTAGTACTTTGCGAATTGGTTGCCCTCATCATTTAACATGTCGTCTGCTAAAACGCCATCCAAGTTCATATAAATTTCTGTGCCAGTCATTTGTTTAAGTTTAAACTGATTAATTTCGTCTTGAGACTCTTCTTCAAATTCTTCACTAAATAAATTATGTTCAAGTATCCATCCTAAAAACATACCAGTATGTACAAAAGCTTGATCAATTGGTAAGTCCTCAGGAAAATCACCTTGATAATGGTACTTCGCTTTATCATAAACGATCGTATTTAACAATTAGGTCATCCCCTTTAATATATAATCTAATAAACTTGTACGGTTTGTTTTAATATTTCAACTATGTTTTCAAGCCATTCTACCGGTGTAATTTCTAGCCCTTCAAAATATATCCCATCTGCTGAATATCGAATGTACACTTGCTTTTCTTCAATGCTATAATCACTTTTTAGAAATTTAGATAGAAAAACAATAGAGTCTTGTAAATATTCCTTGTGTGCCTCTTCTAATAATTCTTTAAGTGCTTCTTCGTAGAAAGTATCTTGATGGAAAGTGCCAGCTAGAAATTGGAAAACTTCATCATCTTCCATATTTTCTATTTGTAGCATACTCATCCTCATCCTCCTTGTTTCGTATGTAGTGATATTTCACAATTAATCTAGAATAATTAATTGTGAAAATAAACTTTCTATGTCTTTAGCATCTTTCTTGAAAAATTTAAGTATGCGTGCCATAACGTAGTAATTTTCCCCGCCACGCTCTGATACTAGAACATTCTTTTCGTTTTCTTTTGTAACTTCATTTTCTAATACAGAGTAGATGTGTTTGAAATCGCCTTTTTCAAATACTACACAACATGTTAATAATGCTATGCTGTAGTAATAGCCAATCACATCATACATAGCAAATTGATTGTTTGGCATTAAATCTAATTGGTAAGAGTGTACTGTATTGGCAACGAGTCTAGTTATTCCTTCAGATTCAATAAAAGGTTTCATACGTAAGCAGTGATTTTTATTTAGTGGTGCATGAGCAAAAGATTTTAACTTATTAACTAGTTTCTTTACAATTTTTTGGTCTTCTTCATTTAATGTATCAATATTAGTGAGTAAAATATGAGCGATTTCTTCCATATAAAAACTCCTTTCAATGTAAAAAGATGACAACTATATTATAGCGGAAAATTGAAAAAGCTAGTATTTTTAAATAGGGAAATTACATTAAATCAGGATCTAATTAATAGATACATAGTAGTTATGAAACATCATAAAGTTCCTTCTTATTGAAAAAAATCAGTAAAAGGTATCCTAATCTATTTTTTGAGAAGTAGTAGGGTGTAAGGGGATAAGTGCTTTTGACGGCGATTGCAATTGGTTATAAAATAATGTCTGTTAAGGGATTTTATAGAAACTATCATTCACCTGCTGGGGATAAAATGAAGTGTTTATAAAAAGGCGGAATAAACATATTTTTATACATAGTAGATTCATAGTATTTCAATAATGAAAAATTAAGGGAGGTCGAGATACTTATACGAACTGTGTAGGTATCGATTACAGCAATGAATATTAAAAAACGAGTAATCGCACTATCCACAAGTTTGGTAATTTTAGGGAGTGCACCTTTATCAATATCAGCAGAAGAGATAAACAAATCTCATACTGACCAGCTTAGTATTGCACAAGGGGAACGTGGAACAAGCGGGTTAAGTTATTCTAATTTCACTCTAGAAACTCCTGATCACATGCAAATTAACGAAGCAGAGGTATCAGAAAACGAGAAAATACTTCTAGAAGAATATAAGCATAAACATGATGAAACAGAAGAGTTACATAAAATGAAAGAAGCTAAAAAAGGTCAAGTAGCAGAAGATGAAGCTATTTCAAACATTGAAAAGGCATTTGAACATGTAGACGGTCGAAATGATGGCTCTACTCGTGAAATGAAGCCGGTTGAAAAGCCAAGAGTTATTCAGTATAGTGCATCGATGACTACAAAGAAATATGGAACACTTGCAGGTACTCCATTTGTAGAGTGGATTGTTCCAGCAGGAAATCCTGATATTCGCCCTGCTAATCCGATGAAAGCACGCTACATTACAATTCACGAGACTGCAAACACAGCCCGTGGTGCGAATGCTGAAAATCATGCGAAATATTTGTATAAACAAGCAACGGAAGGTACGTTCCGAACAGCTTCATGGCATTTTACTGTAGACGACAAACAAATCTATCAGCACTTACCAACAAATGAAAATGGTTGGCATGCAGGAGATGGTGATGGCTCAGGAAATAGAGAGTCTATCGGTATCGAAATTTCAGTTAACCAAGATGGAGATTACAATAAAGCGTTAGAGAATGCAAAAAGACTTGCAGGTTATTTAATGAACAAAGAAGGTATTAGTGCGGATCACATTTATAGGCATCAACAATGGAGTGGAAAAAACTGTCCTGATATTTTAATTTCTCGTGGAAATTGGACTGGCTTCGTACAAGGTATTCAATGGTATGCAAATGTTAACGCACAAATTGATTCGCCTTTACAAGAAAGAAATGAGCTATTTGATTCAAATGAATATAATCCAGCTGAACCTAATATGGAGCTTGTAGTGAATGGTGACGGTATAAACGTACGTAGTGGCGTAGGCCTTGAGCATCATATTGTTCGTAAAGCTTCAAACGGAGATCGTTACAAAGTGTTAGCAGTTAAAAATGGTTGGTATAAAATAGGTAATGATGAGTGGATTTTCTATAACCCAAGTTGGATTAAGATAAACTATAATGTGCCAAATAAAGAAGTGCAAAAACCAAAAGATGATATTACAGGTGGATGGTTTGAAGGGCATATTCGTAAGCTGAACAGCCTCGGAATTATGCACGGTGAAGGAAATGGTGTATTTGCGCCTTATCGTAATGTAACGAGAGCTGAGTTTGCGACATTAATCTCAAATGCTCTAAAGCTACCAGAAGGAAATAAGTCATTTGTAGATATTAACAAAGCGCATCCATCACTTCATAGCGGTATTAAACGTAGTGCAAGTGCAGGAATTATTAACGGTCGTGGCGGAGGGATTTTTGATCCTAACGCATCTATCACACGTGAAGAAGCATCTATCATGATTGACAACGCATTACAGTATAAAGGTGTTACAGGTAAATTAGTCGCATTACCATTTACAGATCAACATTTGATTACATACCAACAGCCAGTTCAGCGGTTATATAGCTTAAAGGTAGTTACAGGTGTTGGAAATAATGAGTTTAATCCTAAAGGGACAACAACTCGTGGTGAAGCAGCTGCCTTTTTAGTGAAGATGTTAGATGCAAGTCAAAAATAGAAAGAATGATAAAGGAGCTATCCAAAATGAGAATTTGGAACAGCTCCTTTTTATATTAGCCACTATTAAGCCCTTTCCAAGCCCCTCATAAGCACCTACCAAGTAATAAATTACTAAGAAAAAACAATACAAAACAAAAACAACTACAAGAACAAAAAGCGCGAAAAAATAAAACCGTCGTTGTAGTAGTTAAAAAAATTTGGAATTAAAATGCAAAAACTAAGCCCTTATCCCTATATGTATATTGAAGAGTTGAAATCTGACTTTATATGAATACAAGGGGAGGTAAATATATGGCGGTGTACCGTAATGTGCAGGTGAACTTTTGGCAAGATGAATTCATATTAGATTTAACGCCAGAGGAGCGTTATTTTTACATATATTTGTTAACTGGTACGAAAACGAAGCAATGTGGAATTTACGTATTACCGAAGCGAGTGGCAGAGCTTGAAACAGGCTACAGTATGGAGACTGTTGAGAAGTTGTTAAGTAGATTTGTGGAATACGGGAAGATTTTATATGATGTGGACACGAAAGAGTTATACATCATAAATTGGCTACACTATAACCCTATTTTAAATACAAATGTAGAAAAGTGTGTGTTGCGTGAGCTAAAGACTGTAAAAAATAAAGAGTTCATACATATGTTTTTACGTAAATGTCTGGAAGAAGAATGGAAGATTCCATTGTTGTTGCAGCATTTTGGTATGCCAGAAGAAGAGGATACTAGTAGTTCGGAAGTAGTTTTTGAAGAGAAAGAAGAGGTAGAAAGTATAGAAGAGACCGTTCCATATAGTGAAGTTTACAAGTCTTATGAACAACATATTAGCAGTTTATCCCCATATATCGTGAAGGAATTGAAGAATTGGATACAAAGACTTTCAGGAGAGAAAGTATTAGAGGCGCTTAAAATTGCGTTTGAACATAATAAGCGAACTTTTGCTTATGTGAAGGGGATTTTGAGGAATTGGTGTAAGAAAGGACGGGGAGATTTCAGTGGAAGAAAGGAAGGAGAAGTCTGTTTACATGATCCATAGCATAAGAAAAGATGGATTTTTCCTATTCTAAAAGGTTCTTTCAAAATAGAAGCGAATAGTTTGAGAAAGGAGGGGGTTATATGGAAGTCGTCGTAAAGAAGAAACGAACTAGGGGTAAGAGAATTTTTATTTGGTCTAGTAGTATCGTTCTTTTGTTAGTTATTTGTACAGCGATTTTTTTGAACATATATACGCTTAGGTCTGTGCCAAAGATAGATGGAACGATAAAGCTAGAGGATTTACAACGTGCTGTTATGGTAAAGCGAGATAGTAAAGGGGTACCGCATATTAAAGCGGAAAATGCACATGATTTATATTTTTCGCAAGGGTATGTACAAGCGCAAGATCGTTTGTTTCAAATGGATTTAAGTAGAAGGCAAGCTTCTGGTATGTTGAGTGAAGTTGTAGGAGAAGCAGCTGTTGATCGAGATAAGTTGTTTCGAACGCTCGGTTTACGGCGAGCAGCCGAAGCATCTGTTAGTCAATATGATGGAGAAGCAAAATATGCCCTGCAGTCATTTGCTGATGGGGTGAATGCTTTTATACGTGAGGCGAAAGAGGAAAAGAAATTGCCGGTCGAGTTTATTATATTAGGTTATGAGCCCGCTGAATGGTCGATTGTTGATACTTTAACAATTGGAAAGTATATGGCGTTTGATTTAGGCGGACATTGGCATGGACAGGCGTTTCGATATTGGGCGCTGAAAAATCTACCGAAAGAGCAAGCAAATGAACTATTTCCTACATATCCGAAAGATGCGCCTAGATTGCTAGCTGAATTGAAAAATACAAATGTGGATGTAGCACAAAGTTTTGCAAAAGCGATTATTCCACCAGAGTTTAATGGTAGCAATAACTGGGTTATAAGCGGTGAGAAGAGTGCGTCTGGTAAGCCTATTTTAGCAGATGACCCTCATTTATCTCTTGCGACGCCTTCTATTTGGTATCAATCGAAACTTGAAATGAAAGATTTGAATGTGAGTGGTGTTATTTTCGCTGGCGTGCCAGGTGTTATAATAGGACACAATGACAAAATAGCATGGGGCGTTACGAATACAGGTCCTGATGTGCAAGATTTATATATTGAGAAGCGAAATCCTAATAATGAAAATGAATTTCTGTATAACGATAAGTGGGAAAAAGCTACTGTTGTAGATGAATCTATTAGAGTAAAAGGCGGAAAGACAATACCGTATAATGTTACGGTTACGAGGCATGGTCCAGTCATTTCAGAGTTTGCAGATAAAGGGAAAGAGAAAACGAAAACAGTATTCGCTTTGAAATGGACTGCTCTGGAGCCTTCCGCTGAATTAAAGGCTGTATTAAATATGAATAAGGCGAAAGATTGGAATGAGTTTGAAACGGCTCTTCAAGATTTTCATATACCGACTCAAAACTTTGTATTTGCATCAAACGACGGCACTATTGCTTATAAAGCGAATGGAAATATACCAGTGCGTAAAAAAGGTGATGGTAGTTTACCAGTGCCAGGATGGACAGATGAATATGAATGGGAAGGGTATATCCCGTTTGATCAACTTCCAAAAGTAATCAATCCAAAACAAGGGTTTATTTCAACTGCGAATAATAAAATTGTTGATGATAATTATCCGTACCATATTAGTAATACGTGGGCGCAGCCATATAGGCAAATGCGTATTCAAGAGTTTTTACAAGAGAAGGAAAAGTATACGGTAAAAGATTTAGAAGAGTTACAGATGGATCAAAAAAATTTATATGGGAAAGAGTTTACTCCTATATTTTTAAAAGAGTTAAATAAAGCATCTTTAAATGAAGTAGAGAAAGAAGGCATAAAACAATTAACAAAGTGGAATTTTTACGATAGTAAAGATGAAGCGGCACCATTAATATTCCATTTGTTAATGAAAGAGATTTCAAATACGTTATTTTCAAAAGAAATACCGAAAGATGTGATGGGATTATTTGAAGGGAAGTCACAAGTTGTTGATGAATTAATTCGAAAACAAGTAGCAGGAGAAAATAGCGCTTGGTTTACGAAGTACGGAGGCTTCACGAAAGTTGTGCATACTTCGTACGAGAATGTAATGAAGAAATTACAGAAGGAGTATGGACCTGATGTTGCGGAGTGGAAGTGGGGCGATTACCATCAACTTGCTTTTACACATCCCATCTCAAAATCATCTAGTATATTAGCACTACTTGCATTTAATCGTGAGAAAACAGTTCCAATTGGCGGAAGTCAAGTTACCGTTCAAGCAGCGAGTTACGGAGATAACGGTATTGTCAATCACGGAGCGTCTTGGCGATTTGTTATTGATACGAAAGATATGTCAAACGGTTATCATATCGTAGGGCCAGGACAATCGGGACATTTTAGAAGCGATTGGTATCATGATCAAATAGATGATTGGGTAAATGGAACGTATCATACGACTACATTGAATACGGATGGAATAGAGGGGAAGGTGTTAAATTTAGAGCCGAAGTGATAGGATGTTTTTGTTTGCGGAGGGGACTAGTAATAATCTTTTTGATAATGAAAGCTTATCATTTAGAACATAACCTAGCTCTTAAATAATTTTAACAGCCAGCCTACTATCATTTAATTTGATAGTAGGCTGTTTCCATATTCGAAATAGCACTGAATCACCAACAGTAGTATTTTGGGATCATGAAGAAGAAAACATAGAGGAAGCAATATATCCTGTTTGCTCAACATTTACAGAATTGCTTGCTAGTCTACGTGATTTCGAAGAAGATTGAGGGAACTAAAAAAACAGCCTAGAATTCTAGACCGTTTTTTTATGATTTACTAATTTTCCAACCATCATCCGTTTTCTCTAGTTCAATTACGATTACTTTTTTAGGATTACCTTTATATACAGCATCAACAGTTACTGTAGCAATTTCATTTTTCTCTTCGACTTTTCGAATTTTATAGCTTTTAAGATCCTTGCTAACCGATTTCATTAGGTCTGCATTTCCGCCCACAAAAGCAACGATTTTCTTCGCTTCAGGAGTGAATAACACGCCAAAATCTTTAACATTTCCTTCTTTTGCATCTTCGAAATACGCTGTAGCAACTTCTTCAGGATTACGATTATTTCCACATGATGCAAGTGCTGTAACTGATAAAGCCATTACAACTATTAACATGATTATTCCAGTTTTGAGGGGAATTAGTTAACAAAGACCAGGTATTATTTGCAACAGAACCGTCCCTCTGTACCCCTTGTTTCGTCATTTTTCTAGGCCATCCAACTTGACAAATGTTTTTTTACCAAACTACAATGAAAATCATTATCAATAATATAGGGAGGATACTTTTGTCAATAAATGAAAAACAATATATTTATAGGTTAATAATCAGATCTTGTTAAGTCGTATGTACTATTTTTAGTTTAGCGTTGCCCAGAATGTACACCAATTAATCTCGCGAATTACAAGAAAACTATTATTGAAATGAGGCGTGTATTGTGAAGTTGGACGTGAATGAGTTAGCAGAGTATCTTGCCAATACTCCTTTCCGAGTAGAGGGAGTATATCGTTATGCTAAAAATCCAGGTGTGCCTTGTGCTGAGTCTACAGATTCTTTCCCAGGATTTGTATTTCCACTTACAGGGGAGACGCAATTTCAATTTAATGGTACGCTGTATACCCTTTCCCCAGGAAAAGTTATACATGGGGGTGCAAAAATGACATTAGCCCATAAAATGCTTGGTGAAATAAACTGGGAATATATTCTTGTTTTATATCGGATAAGCAATTCAGAACGAGAAGACTCTGGCTTTACTCATCAGCATTTTGAATTATTAACAGGACAATCTCCTCGTCTTGTCGAATTACTTATGCGTCTTTGGGATGTGTATAATCAGCGTGGAGGCATTTCGATGTTTCAGACCGAAATGCTGTTTCGCGAAGCGTTGAATGAAGCTTTATTAAGTGTTGTCAATAGAGAGAATAACTATGAGTCGCATACTTTATTCAAACGAATATCCAGTTACGTTCATAAAAACTATTATGAGGATATTACAATACATACACTTACAGAACAAAATAATGTTAATCGAAATCGTCTTTCTTACGTGTTTAGAAAGCATGCAGGTATGGGGCCAGCAGAATATTTATTGAACTATCGTATAAAGATGGCTCAAAAAATGTTATGTACAAGTGGTGTGCCTGTACAACAAATTGCGCAGGCTGTTGGAATCGCAGACCCTTTTTATTTTAGTAGAGTATTCAAGAAGCGAGTTGGCATTTCGCCTACTAAATATCGCGAGAAGTTCATCAATAATCCATACTAATGTCAACAGGGGTCCATTCTTATTTGAAAATCACTGTTCTATACTTATGGAGAGTTAAAGGAAACATTGGATTGAAAGAACTTTCATTGAAATCACTCCTTTGTACTACCTGAATGAAAAGTTCTGGCCTGAGCATTTTCTTTTAAGCGTAATGACGACTTTTTTACTGAGATTACTGTAATATAGTGGAAGTTAAAAAAGAGGAGGAATTATTATCCATTACCAACCTATTAAACTAAATGACGAGTTATCTAAAATTAACGATTATTGGTATCCACGAGTGATTGGTGAAATGAATGATGATCAAATTCAGCTTTTTAAAGCTAATGGAGATTTTATATGGCATGAGCATCCTAATACGGATAAGCTATTTATTGTGCTTGAAGGGGAGATGTTCATCGATTTTCGTGATGGACAGGTGAAAATTTCTAAGGGCGAGATGTTTATTGTCCCGAGAGGCGTTGAGCATAAACCTTTCACTGAAAAGGAATCCCACATCATGTTGGTAGAGCCTAAAAGGGAAATGGATTGATAATTGTATCAAATGTTTCGTTGGCAGATAAGAAAGTGTAGATACAATTGAGAAGTTAGGATTTAAATGCTCTATTATGGAATAAAGCATGCATCTTTAATTGATACCCTATTATAGAAATATTATGTAGTAACTTTTTTCTTATTAATTCGCTCGTATTCCTATTCTAGTATCTAAAATAAAAATGGATACTTTCTTGTCTAAAAAGTATCCATTTTCATGTCCTTGTACATTAAAGAAAGGAGGGGAGGTTAACTTTCTTTATTCATGTGTTCGTTAAATTCCGATTTAATGAACACTTGGATAATATACGTATCTCTCTCCCTTCTTTATTTTTTAACTAAAAGAATTAATTATAGGTATGATATTCATGAAGTAATTATTACTTTGTACACAGTCAAGAATTTATTTGTATGATGGTGTGATTTTTGAAAGAAGAACAAAGAAATTATTAACTATAAAGGTAAATAATTAATTAAATATAAAATTAATACAAAATCGAATGTAGATAAAAATTTTTTGATACATTTATGAGTATAAAAATTTGTTTATACGAAAAGATAGATGTTGTTAGATTATCAGAAAAAGTTCAATAATTTCAATCGTAAAAAGATAAAAAAGGAGCGAAAATACGCTCTTTTTTTATTTATCTTACTATTTTTAGGAGGTTAGTATGAATAAGGTATGAATAAAGGATGAATAGCATTTTTATCGATAAAAATTTATTGGATTTTTTGTGGAATATATATGAAACGTTGTATAAAATAATCAAGAAAGCCAAAAATTATAGGGGGAAAGTTGTGAAGAAAAATAAGAGTTTAATAAGTTTTTTAGGAGTGTTTATTATGCTGTTTTCTTTTTGTTTTCAAGGAAATGTACAGGCAGATGTAAATACTGTTCAATCTGGAAAAATCAAATCAGGAAATGTAACGGTATGGGAAGTTGGAAATGTGGCGAAAGTGTTAGCTGATGTAGAGCGCTTGAATTTAAATACAGTAAATGTACCGATTCAGGTAGATATTCCGAACGTGACTTCTACGAACATGGTAATTAATCAAGCGCAAAAGCAACAGGCTATTATTTTAATTCAAGAATTATTAAAGCGTAATATTCAAGTTATTGTGGAACCGTTCCCATATATTCAGCAAGGAAATGTTGGGGAAACGGAATGGAATCCAAGTAATATTAATGATTTCTTCTGGAATTGGAAAACGGTTATTCTACAAGATATTTTTAATTCGATTACAAGTAAATACAATGTGTACGGGCTCAAGATTGCTTCTAATTTCGTAAATATGGAATATGCAGAAGGATATTGGAGCGATACGATTGATTTCGTCCGTCAGCAGTATAAAGGAAATGTTTTGTATCAAATGAATTGGTGGTTAACAGCGAGTTGGGATCCTTCTTATGAAGCGAAGTTTGTAGAGAAAATAAATCGTCCGTATTTAAAGAAGGTAGATATCGTTAGTATCGATAGTTGGTTTGAAGTTTCTGGAAAAAGAAACCCATCATATGAAGAAGTGAAGCAAAGTTTATTTGCGACGACAGTGTATAATCGTGGGCAGAATGTTGTTCAGCAATTGGAACAATTACATAAAGCAACAGGGAAACCGGTTTATTTTGGTGGGTTTAACGTTCCGGCACGTGAACTTGGACTACAAAATCCGTGGAATCCAGATGTTTCTAATGTGTTTTCAAAAGACGTACAATTAAACGGATGGCGCGCTTACCGTGATGTGTTAGAACCGAAACCATATTTTAAAGGTTTTTCAATTTGGTTTATTGGTTCTAATAATAGTACGCATGCGTATCAAATACATAGTAAAGAAGCAGAGGCAGTTATTAACGGCTGGTATCGAAAATAATTTTTATAAAATAGGTAAGTTTTGAAGTTTACCACATATATTTCTAGTGAAAGGCCTTTCACCATCTTATCACCTAGGGGGCAATCATAATGAAATTTTTGTCTTACCTTACAGTAATTTTGGTGATTCTTGGCGGTTTGAATTGGTTATTTGTAGCGTTAGATTACAATGTAGTTGAGAAATGGTTTGGTTCTATGCCGGCGCTTGTGGACACTATTTATTGGCTCATTGGTCTTTCTGCAATTTATCAAATTTTTGATCGGTTCTTTACGGACAATTAGCTATTATTCTTTTATTACTAGAGTGTTAAGTACGATTATGTACTTAACACTTTTTTGTATGTTTATAAAAATAGTTTGCATATGCAAGCGATTCCATTGCTTCTTACGCCGTAATACTAGAAAACAAATTGACCGTATATTATATTCTAGGTTATAATTCAGAAAGTTTAAAAATTAATAAAAATGAGAAATAGGGAGGTTATTAGGATGATGGAGAGGGTATATAATTTTTCAGCTGGACCATCTATACTCCCTTTGCCAGTTTTAGAGAAAGTGCAAAAGGAGCTTGTAAATTATAACGGGACAGGCATGTCTATTATGGAAATGAGTCATCGATCTTCTTATTTTCAAAGTATTATAGATGAAGCGAGTAGCTTACTTCGTGAATTAATGAATATTCCTGATGAATATGATGTTTTATTTTTACAAGGTGGTGCGTCATTACAATTCTCTATGATACCACTGAATTTAATGAATGCGTATAAAAAAGCAGGATATGTACTGACTGGCTCATGGTCTAAAAAAGCACTGCAAGAAGCCGAAAAGGTAGGAGAAGTACAAGTGATTGCTTCTTCTGAAAATGAGAAGTTTACTACAATTCCTAAACTGGATGGTTTACTAGGCGATGAAAAACTAGATTATGTACATATAACAACGAACAATACAATTGAGGGTACGAAATATGTGGACATTCCACATTTAGATAAAGTACCGCTCGTTGCGGATATGTCCTCAAATATTTTATCAGAACGATATGATGTTTCGAAGTTTGGTCTTATATATGCGGGAGCGCAAAAAAATCTAGGACCAGCGGGCTTAACGATTACAATTATAAAAAGAGATTTAATTGGAGGGGCAGATCGCTCTTGTCCTACAATGTTAAACTATGAAACTTACAGCAAAAATAACTCCTTATATAATACACCGCCATCCTTTAGTATTTACGTAACGAAACTTGTATTAGAGTGGTTGAAAGAGCAAGGCGGCGTATCTGCGATGGAAGAACAAAATAAAATGAAATCTTCACTTCTTTACAATTTCTTAGATGAATCAAAATTGTTTACTTCACCAGTTGATCCTACGTATCGATCACTTATGAACATTCCGTTTACAACGCCGTCAGAAGAGCTTAACAATCAATTTTTACAAAAAGCGAAAGAGCGTGGTTTTGTTACGCTAAAAGGACATCGCTCAGTCGGTGGTATGCGCGCAAGTATTTATAATGCGATGCCAGTAGAAGGTGTGCAACAATTAGTAAATTATATGAAGGAATTTGATCTTGAGAATAGATAGGGAGATGGGGATATGTTTCGTATTCAAACGTTAAATCAAATTGCAGAAAAAGGTTTACAAGTACTTAGGGGAGAGCGCTATGAAGTAGGGGATAGAATCAATCATCCAGACGGCATTTTACTTCGCAGCTATTCTTTACATCAAGAAGAATTTTCAAAAGACTTAAAGGCGATTGCAAGAGCTGGTGCTGGTGTAAATAATATTCCTGTCGAGCGATGTACAGAAAAAGGGATTGTCGTATTTAATACGCCAGGGGCAAATGCTAATGCAGTAAAGGAACTTATTATTGCCAGCCTTATTATGTCTTCACGTAACATTATTAACGGCGTAAGCTGGACGAAAAATTTAGAGGGTGAAGAAGTACCGCAGCTTGTTGAATCAGGGAAAAAACAATTTGTTGGGTCTGAAATTGCAGGAAAACGTCTAGGAGTTATCGGACTTGGTGCAATTGGTGCTTTAGTTGCGAACGATGCGTTAGCTTTAGGGATGGATGTTGTAGGATATGATCCTTACATTTCAGTTGAAACAGCTTGGCGTCTTTCTACACATGTGCAAAGAGCATTTAGTTTAGATGAAATTTTTGCAACATGTGATTATATAACACTGCATATTCCTCTTACAAATCAAACGAAGGGGATTATTGGTGAACATGCTATAGAGAAGATGAAAAAAGGTATGCGTCTATTCAATTTCTCTAGAGGAGAACTTGTAGATGAAAAGGTTCTTCAAAAAGCGTTAGAAGAAGAGGTTATTGCGCATTACGTAACGGACTTCCCGAATGAAAATGTGATAAAGATGAAAAATGTAACAGCGACGCCACACCTTGGTGCATCTACATCTGAATCGGAAGAAAATTGTGCGGTCATGGCAGCGCGTCAATTACGTGAATATTTAGAGACAGGAAATATTCGTAATTCAGTAAACTATCCAAACGTAGAATTGCCGTATATCGGAAAGAAACGAATTACGATTATGCATCAAAACGTTCCGAACATGGTAGGGCAAATTACAGGATGTTTAGCAGAGCATCATATTAATATTGCGGATATGATTAATCGTAGTAAACATTCTTGGGCGTACACAATGATTGATATTGATAACGGAATTGATGATATAATAAAAGAGAATATTGTGGAAAATATAAGCAAAATTACAGGTGTTGTAGCCGTTCGAATGATTGTGTAAAGGAGAGAGGGAATTGGCAAAAATCCGACCGTTTCGGGCCATTCGCCCAGTAGAAGAAAAAGCAGCACAAGTTGCAGCTTTACCGTATGACGTTTTAAATAGTGAAGAGGCAAGAGAAGTTGTAAAAGGGAATCCATTTTCTTTCTTACACGTTGATAAAGCAGAAATTGATTTAGACCCAGCACTTTCACCGTACGATGATCGCGTATATGAAAAAGCGGGTGAAAATTTAAATCGATTGATACGAGAAGAAGTGTTCATTCAAGATGAAGAGCCAGCACTATATATTTATGAACTGACGATGCAAGGTAGAAAGCAGTCTGGTCTTGTCGTTTGTACGTCTATTGATGAGTATGAAGACGATACAATTAAAAAACATGAAAGAACGCGTCATGAAAAAGAACTAGATCGTATTCGCCACGTAGATGTGTGTGACGCAAATACAGGTCCTATCTTTTTAACGTATCGTACAAAAGAAGAAGTGAAACGTTTCATCGCAAGCTGGAAAGAAGAACATGCGCCAATCTATACATTTACAGCAGAAGATGGCGTTAGGCATGTTGCTTGGAAAATAGCTGATGAAGAAGTAATTGCAAGTTTAGTAAACGTATTTGAAGATATTCCTAATCTTTATATTGCAGATGGACATCACCGCTCTGCGTCAGCTGCAAAAGTAGGGCTCATGCGAAGAAAACAATATCCGAATTACACGGGAGAAGAGGAGTTTAATTTCTTCCTATCAGTTTTATTCCCTCACGATGAATTATCCATTTGGGACTATAACCGGGTTGTGAAAGATTTAAACGGCTTATCAGAAGAACAGTTTTTAAAACAAATCACGCAATACTTTTATGTAGAAGAAGCACCTGTTTCTCCGTATAAACCAAATGAACCAAAAACATTTGGAATGTATGTAAACGAGAAGTGGTATAAGCTTACTGTGAAAGAGGAAACGTTTGATGCGAACGATCTCGTTAAAGGTTTAGAGGTATCTATTCTGCAAGATCATTTATTAAGCCAAGTACTTGAAATACATGATCCGCGATCTGATTCACGCATCGACTTTGTCGGAGGAATCCGCGGATTAGAAGAATTAGAACGTCTTGTAAATAGCGGTGCATATAAAGCGGCGTTCTCGTTATATCCGACATCAATGGAATCTTTATTAGCAATCGCAGACGCTGGAGAAGTTATGCCGCCAAAATCAACATGGTTTGAACCGAAACTGCGCAGCGGGTTGTTTGTACATTCTTTAAAATAAATATAGACTTCATTAGTTTGAAAAACCGAAATGATTTTAGTTTCGGTTTTTCTTATTTTAAAAGAGGTTTTGAGGAGGGGGACTAATGAAATTGCAAGTAAGCGAAAAAATCACCTTTGAACGAACTTTTACAAAAGAAGATGTTGCGTTATTTACGGAAGTATCGAAAGATGAAGGTGTTCATCATGTGACACCAGATGAGCAGGGGAGATTTGTCGTACAAGGGCTGTTAACATCAACACTACCTACAAAAGTAGGCGGTGATTTTAACGTATTAGCTCGCAAGATGGATTTTGAATTTTTACGTCCTGTTTTTAGCGGTGATACGATTCGTTGTGACGTAACAAGTGAGCAATTTGAATCTGATGAAAACAATCGTACAAAGATAATTGCTATGCTTACATATAGAAATTAACTTGAAGAGGAAGTAATGAAGGGGAAATAAGGCTAGGTAGCATAAAAAATATCACTATATGTGGAGTGGTTAATGCAAACATGTGGGTTGAATGGTTTTAAATGATGAATTAGCAGTGATGGAGGGGAAAGAATATGTTGAGTATAAAGATAAAGTAGAAAATATAATGAATTGAACCCGAAAAGTAACGCAGTAATTGGAGGTGGTACACTAAACTAGACATTAAATTAAGTAGAAAATTGCAACGATATATATTTCCTTGTGCTCTAGAACACCTAGCTAAAGAAGATATTGAGCAAAGGAGTTAGTTGTTTTATGTGTATGGTTTAACCAAAAAATTGTAAGTATATAACTCACACCATTATGTAATTACATTGAAGTATCTACAGGTGTTCTTATCATCCCTCAAGAACCACTTAGCTCCCGAAGTTGAGTAATTTTATGCAAATTAAGTGAACGTTTTTCTACATAGATTAGTTGACATTTATATAAGGTTCATCCATTTCTAAAGGTATTTTTGCTTTGTTGTTTTTCAAAAATAACGGATAAAATTTTCGTATTCACGAATTTAGTGCATAATGGTCGTTGGGTAAATTGAAATACCACGTTTCTTTAGAATTTCAGACATATTATCTTTCTCAAACTACTTTTCTTTAACATATCTCATCTATTATGCTCCTTAGTTGGTTTTCCGGAGTTTATTATAGTTTAAAAAAACTGCACGAGAACCTATATTTATACTGTTTTGGTGCAGGTTCGCTACAATATAAAATACACAACAGTAAGGATAAAACCTACTTTGTAATTGCAAATGAAACTTATGTATATGTGAAGTAAGGGGAAAGAGGGTCTGCGCATAATTAATCACCCTTTTTTATAACGTTTCTTTGCAGAGGTACGTTATAAAAAAGGGTTGTTAATTGAAAGATGAAAAATAACTTCTATTAATCATTCATATTTTATTAAATTACATGGATCTAATTATAAGTTAGCTGAAACTGTACTTATTCCAACCTGGATAGTGTTAATAACAGTATATAATTTGTGGTATTAGTTTATAGGAGTAGAAACTAATTTTCATTTGATGTATTTACTTGATGATTGGTTATAGTACTATACTTCTTATTCATAACTATATAAATCCAACCGATAATTGATAAGATAACTGGATAGAAAATAGCCCAACCACTAAATGAGTATACAATAATACATATAATTAGAGATAGGAAGGCCATCCACCAACCTATATCTCGCACTTTTAATAATTTAAGAGCAGCTAGCATTGTAAAAATATATGAGGTAATAAATATTACACTAGGACCTTTAAGAAGCATTTCTAAATTTGGTCGTGCCATACCATAAAAAATTAAAATACAACTAAAAATTCCTCCTAAAACTAGTAATACCCTAGTTGGGGTTTGAAATTGAGAATGTAACTTAGCAAAGAAGGAAGGGAAATGTCCTTCTCTAGCTTGAGCGTAAATCATCCTTGAAAAACCTGCAATGTTAGCATGTACAGCACTAAACGAAATGAAAATTGCTAAAATAGTTGTTATATATGTACCTATCGGTCCTAATCCTTTTGATATTAGAATACTAAGGGAAGCTATCTGGTCCTTATCACCATATGAGTGGGTCCCTATTGTTACAAAAGATATTGCAATGTACATAATGGAGATACAAATTGCTCCTAAAAATAAACTAATCGAAATATCTTTAGCTGGCCTTTTAAATTCTTCAGCTAATGGGGTTATCATTTCCCACCCTACAAATGAGAAAAAGATAATTACAGAAGAAGCGCCAACAGAAGACCACCCGTTTGGTACAAATGGTGTAAAAGAACTTAATTTTACATATGGTATAGAAACGATAACAGCGACAACTATTAAAAGTGAAATAATACAAATTACAAACACACTAACTTTTGATGATAGTTCTATCCCTTTTATATGTAAGAGTAAAGAGGTAATTAAAATTAATGCTGCAATTCCTATAACACTAAGATTGCTTATTGGAAAAACATATCCAATATAATGGGCACCTGTTAAAGCAATAATAGGTACTCCAATAGGAATAGAACCTAACATAATCCAGCCTAGGATGGCACTTGTATTTGCATTAAATGCCATTTGAACATAAGCTGTAATTCCTCCAGCACTAGGAATCATTTTAGCAAGACGCGCTAGAGTCGCTACAATAGGAAAAGCTAATATAGACATGATAACCCAAGATAAAATTGAAGCTGGTCCAGCGCTATTTGCAGTAATTGAAGGTAAAATTAGGATTCCACAACCTAACACAGCTCCTATGGTTAATGCGGTCCCCTGTACCCAAGTAATTGAGCGTTTCAATGATTGTTGTGTCAAGATTCTCAGCCTCTCTTTCATTAATTGATATTAATTATATAAAGTTTTAAAAAAGGATAACATGCTATAATTTATGTATTAATTATAATTTTCTTAAAAAATTTAAGAATTATTAAATGTTTTCTTAATTAATCAAGGGGAGGCCCAGCAATGGATGATACAGATTTAAAGATTCTTTCTCATCTTCAGGAAAATGCACGTTTAAGTATGGTTGAAATAGGAAAACTGGTAGGTCTGAGTTCCCCTTCTGTCACAGAGCGAGTTAGAAGACTTGAAGAACAAGGGGTAATTATAAGTTATCGCACGATTGTTAATCCGAAAGGATTAAAAAAACATATTACTGCGTTTGTTTTGATGGAACCAAGGGATTGCAACAAATATAAAAAGTTTGCAATGGAACATTCAGATGTGGTTGAATGTCACCGTATTGCTGGTATGTATAGTTATCTAACAAAGGTAGTGACGGAATCTGTACATACACTCGAAGACTATATCAATTTGTGCTTAGAGTATGGAAAGCCTACAACCTTAATAGTGCTTTCTTCTCCAGTAGAACATAAATCATTTTTTACAGAGAGTGAAAAACTATAATTACATATGAGCGATTATTCTAAATAAAAAGCGTAAAATTAATACCTAATGGGAAATAGAGTCCTATTAGGTATTAATTTTCAGAAAATTATTTAGAAAATTTAGATAAAAAATAATATTTGACATATTCTTACTTTTGGTGGAATAATGAACATTGTATTTTAGAAAAATTAAATTCTTAGTTAATTGGAGGTAGGATTATTATGAAATATGCAGTGCTTACAAATGACTTACAGTACGATTTGGTTAATAAAAATGAGGATAGAATTGCAGCTGTGGAGGAGTTTACGCCTAAAATGGTGTCTTTCTTAGATACTATGAGAGAAAATGATGTTTCTATTATTCACCTGCAGTTAATTAACTTAGAAGATGATCCGAAAGCTGAACGATATGGTGATTTTTTACCAGTCACAAAGGGATCTAAAGGTGCAGAAATCTTACCTGAGTTTCTTCATGAAAAAGATATTATTATGGAGAAAAATAAGGATAGTGGTTTTTTTGAGACAAATCTGGATGAAACCTTAAAAAATTTAGGTGTAGATACAATTATTATTACAGGTATGCAAACTCAAATTTGTGTACAAACAACTGCAGCGGATGGATTTTTCCGTGGTTATAATGTAATCGTACCAGAAGATGCGGTTGTGTCAGCGAAGGCTGAAGATAAAGAACGAGCTTTAAAATGGTTAGGTTCATATTGTGCAAAGATTATGAGTATCGAAGAAATCTGCAATTCGATTTCTAAAAATGAAGATATTTCTTTTGATGGAGTTGCAATTCCGTAAGTAAATACGTTGTAATATCACTTGTTCTATGTAGCAAGTGATATTATTTTTCAAAAATAAAAATGAAAAGGAGTTTTAACACATGAAATTAACTAAAGATTTAGAAAATATAATTTTAGATCATGGAACAGGAGGACTATTGAGTCATGATTTAATTAGTTCAATTATTACTGCAAAACTAGAAGATGTTCACCTTGGAAAAATGGAGGATAGTGCCATCCTTGAGGTAAGTAGTAGAAGATTAGCGATGACAACAGATTCTTTTGTTATTGATCCTATCTTTTTTGGTGAGGGGAATATAGGTAAAGTAGCAGTTTGTGGAACGGTTAATGATTTAGCGGTTAGTGGTGCAAAACCACTTTATCTATCATTGGCGTTAGTACTAGAAGAGGGGTTTCCAATTAAAGATTTGGAAGAAATATTAGATTCTATAAGAGAGACCGCGAAAGAAGCTGGAGTGTATATTGTTGCTGGAGATACAAAAGTTGTTAAAAAAGGTGAAGTAGACAAAATTTTTATTAATACAACTGGAATTGGAGTTTTTGAAGGAGAGGTATCACCATTTTCGGTAAACTCTATTCAGGAAGGTGACGATATCATTATAACAGGACAACTAGGAAACCATAGTATACATATCCTTTCCATAAGAGAAGGATTAGGGTTTGAACAGAGAATAAATAGTGATTGTGCACCATTAAATCATATGATTTCAGAGTTAAAAAACCATTTTGGTGATTCTATACATTGTATGCGAGATATTACAAGAGGCGGGTTAGGTACAGTTTTAAATGAAGTTTCAGAAACAATTAATACTGGAATAAAAATACAAGAAAAAGATATTCCGATGTTAGCAGAAACTATTATGGCTGCCGACATGTTAGGTGTTAATCCTATGTATCTAGCTAATGAGGGTAATGTTTGTATGTTTGTGTCTCCAGAGGTAAGTGAAGAAGTCGTGAGAGTACTACAAAATACTAAATATGGTAAAGAAGCTGCGGTAATTGGTAAAGTTACTCAAACACAAGAAAGACAAGTGCTAATGGAAGCAAAATCAGGTGAATTAAAACTCATTGAGTTATTATATGGGGCAGAATTACCTCGATTATGTTAGGAGACAATTTATGAAAAAGGTAATAAATGTGTTTATAAAAAAGTATCAAGTTAAAGGCATTGTGCAAGGTGTTGGTTTTAGACCTTTCGTATATAGAATAGCAAAAAAGTATCATCTAAACGGATGGGTGTTAAATGATTCAAATGGAGTGCTTATAGAAGTAGAAGGGGAACAAAATAATATTACGCATTTTATTCATGACATAGAATTTAATTCCCCAGAATTGGCTTATGTGCAAGAGGTTAAATTGATAGAGGAACAAGAATCCAATAATCGTTATAGCTCTTTTGATATTTTGAGTAGCCAAAAACATAGCAGTAGGCAAACTTTAATATCTCCTGATACTTATGTATGTAATGAATGTTTAGAAGAATTATTTGATCCAACGAATAGAAGGTTTCGTTATCCATTTATTAATTGTACAAATTGTGGACCTAGATATTCAATAATAAAAGATATTCCTTATGATAGACCGTATACTACAATGGCAAAATTTCCTATGTGCAAAGAGTGTGATAAAGAATACAAAGACATATTGGATCGGAGATTCCATGCACAACCAAATGCTTGCTGGAAATGTGGACCACAAGTTCAATTGAAAACAGCAGATGGTACAAATGTCCCCACTGATAATCCAATAGAGAAAACTATTGATTTGTTAAAAAAGGGGAAAATACTAGCCATTAAAGGGTTAGGTGGATATCACTTAGTTGTAGATCCAATGAATCATGAAGCTGTAAAAGAATTAAGAAAAAGAAAAAAACGGGATGAAAAACCTTTTGCTTTAATGTCATCTCAATTAGATGATGTGAAAAATTTTGCTGAAATAACAAAAAATGAAGAAGCTTTATTAGTATCTAAAGAACGGCCAATTGTGCTATTGAACAAAAAGGAAAATGAGTATATTTCTTCAGATGTTGCACCTAATAATAATACCTATGGGGTAATGTTAGCCTATACACCACTTCATCATCTCATTTTAAGAGGGAATTTTATTGCATTAATAGCTACGAGCGCCAATGTTTCTGATGAACCAATTGTATATAAAGATGGAGATGCAATTGAGCAGCTAAAAGGAATTGCAGATTATTATTTAGTACACAATAGGGAGATATTTACTAGAGTAGATGACTCTATTGTTAGAGCAATTGATTTAGATGATGAAATAACAAAATTACACATAATTCGTCGCGCTAGAGGTTATGTACCAAACCCTATTGATTTTAAAGAAGGATCACCTAATGTACTTGCTTTAGGAGCAGAATTAAAGAATACGATTTGTTTAACTAAAGACGAAAAAGCTTTTATTAGTCATCATATTGGTGATTTAAAAAACTATAAAATTTATGAATCGTTTAAAAATACTATAGCTCACTTACAAAAAATCTTTGAAATCAGTCCTTCTGTAATTGCAAGTGATCTTCATCCTGATTTTTATAGTACAAAATATGCATTTGATCAAAAAGTTTTACCAGTTATACAGGTTCAGCATCATCATGCCCACATGGCTTCTTGTATGGTTGATAATCAATTAGATGGTCCTGTTTTAGGAGTTATTTTAGATGGTACGGGTTATGGTGATGATGGGAATATTTGGGGTGGAGAGTTTTTAATCGGTGATTTTCTTAATTATCAAAGAGCGGCATATATCGATTACTTTCAGCTGCCAGGCGGTGATAAAGCTGTTAAAGAACCGTATAGAATTGCTTTAGGAATATTGACGCAAATATATGGTGAACAAGTCAAAGAATTACCAATAAAGATAATTTCAGAGCGAAATAATTTTGAACTAGATGTACTTATAAAAATGATTCAAAAAGGAATTAATTCTCCTCTTACTTCAAGTATGGGAAGGCTTTTTGATGCTGTTTCAGCACTATTGGGTGTCCGTGAAACAGTCCAATATGAAGGGCAGGCTGCTATTGAGTTGGAGCAAGCGATTGATATCAATAATTCTTCCAATCCTTTATTATCTTATGAAATAGTTGCTTCGAATGGAATTAGAAAAATTGATATAAAACCTATGTTTAAAGAGTTGGTATCTTTGATACTTAAAAATAAGTATACCAAGGGTGAATTAAGCTACCGTTTTCATTATACAATGGTTCAGATGATTACAGAAACCTGTAAACAAATTCGTCAAGAAACAGGAATTAATAAACTAGTTCTTAGTGGGGGAGTATTTTTAAATAAGTTTTTACTTGTAGAAACCTATAAGTCACTTAAGGCTTGTAAATTCGAGGTTTACACGCACAAACAAGTACCTACCAACGATGGGGGAATCTCTCTTGGTCAAGCAGCAATAGCAGCTCATCGCTATAAAGATACGCATTCAGTATGAAATTTAGGATAGAAATTATATAACTTTTCATTATTCTTTGTGAGTATAGCAAAAAAGAAAAATTAGGAGGTGCTCTTTTATGGTAGTTAGTTCAAAAATGGATATATTTAATGAACTGGAATCCCAAGTTCGAAGTTATAGTAGAAGCTTTCCAACGATTTTTACTAAGTCTAAAGGGTATAAATTATGGGATGTAGATGGAAAAGAGTATATTGACTTTTTCTCAGGTGCTGGTGCTCTTAATTATGGACATAATGATGAAAAAATGAAACAGGTATTAATAGATTATCTTTTAGAAGATGGTATTATTCATAGTCTTGATATGGGAACAAGTGCTAAAGTGAATTTTTTAAAGCACTTTAACAAAATTATTTTGGAACCACGTGATTTAGACTATAAAATTATGTTTCCTGGTCCAACAGGTACAAATTCTGTTGAAAGTGCACTGAAAATTGCTCGAAAAGTGACTGGACGAACAAATATCATAAGTTTTTCTAATGCTTTTCATGGAATGAGCTTAGGATCACTTTCGATAACGAGTAATCATTTTAAGAGAAAGGGTGCTGGAGTACCACTAAATAATAGTATTATCATGCCGTATGAAAATTATTTAGATTCTCTTAATTCTTTATCATATTTAGAAAAAGTATTAGGCGATAGTGGAAGTGGAGTGGATTTACCTGCTGCAATTATTCTAGAAACAGTTCAAGGTGAGGGTGGTTTAAATACCGCTAGCTCCCAATGGTTAAAGGGAATTGACAGACTGTGTAAAAAATATAATATATTATTGATTGTTGATGATATTCAAGCAGGTTGCGGACGTACGGGTACATTTTTTAGCTTTGAACCTGCGAACATTAAACCAGACATAATTTGTTTGTCAAAATCTATAAGTGGCATTGGCCTTCCGATGGCTATTACACTAATTAAACCAGAATATGATAAGTGGGAACCAGGAGAACATAATGGAACGTTTCGAGGGAATAATCTAGCATTTTTAGCAGCTACAGAAGCATTGAATTATTGGCAAGATATAGAGTTTATTAATGCATTAAAATGGAAAAGTGAAAAAGTCACTAGCTTTCTTAATGGGATTTGTTTGAAATACCCCCAGCTTCAAGGAGAAGTTCGAGGGAGAGGCTTTATGCAGGGAATAGCGTGTAATACTTTTGGAATAGCTAAAAAGATTTGCTCAGTTGCATTTGAAAATGGTCTAATTATTGAAACATCTGGACCTAGTGATGAAGTTATTAAGTTGTTACCTTCTTTAACAATAGACTTAGAAGGTTTAAGTAAAGGATTGGAACTGTTAGAGGATAGTATTTCTACTATTTTAAAAGAGGTAACTCATTAAGTTTGAACGACTCGCACTTAATAACCTTGCGGACCATTTGCAGTAGTTGAGGTAGAAGAAGGAAAAGAAGCGGCCCACAAAGTGGATCAAACATTCTCATCTATTATGAGAGATATAGATAAAATAATAAGTCAAATTCAAGAGGTTTCTGCATTAACAGAAGAGATATCTGCTGGCACAGAAGAAGTAAGTGCATCTCTTTCATTAGTTTATCATTCTAAATGTTATATGATATTTTAAAATTCAAAACACCTTTCATTCATCATTAAAGAAAGGTGTTTTGAATTTCTTTTTTGGATTGCTTTTATAAATTGCACGTTGATGATATTTCTTTATATATTATCCTCTTATTTTACCTAAAATGGATAGGTGGGGAGAGAGTCAATGGATGAGGAACTAACATATAAGATAGTTGAGTTGTAATGATTTATTCAATTATTAAAACAGCAAGTGAAATTTCTATTTATGAAGAAAACACTTCTAAATATCCAATTTCATTAGAGTTTTGGGATAAATAATATATAACCTATATAGAAGAGCTAACATCTTGTTTTATAGTAGTAGATAGTTCTAAAGTAGTACTTTAGGATTCATAAAGAAAAGTTCTTTTTTTCTGAATGATGTATATATATTCACGATGTTTTATTATTAAACAAAATGCTTTTATGTTTTATTAACTTATTACTTTCTATCTTCAATAATCATTTATTACAACAGCTTTCACGTCCAAAATAAGATGTTCCAACATAGGACAATATAAGTATTATTATAATGATTTTCCAATATAATCAATGTGTTAATGAAAGTAACTCTGTGTTATTTTTGCTTTTCTATTAACTAATACAGCTTCAAAAAAAGGACATAATTGTTACATACTAAGTGTAATTTATTACCCATTCAAAATTCTGTCTATTCAATCTTTCTAAAAATAAAAAAAGATTGAACTCATAAATATACAAGTTATAATGAGGGCGTCGAGAGATAATTTATAACCTCTGGGAAAATATCAAACCTCGTTTTGGTTCAAAAATTCTAAAGAACTTGCCAGTAAGTTGAAGGGTTGTGGATCAAATAGAAAGTTTATTCAACTCAAGAAAGAAAGCGCTATCAAATGGATCTTATTTTGAATTGATCATTCTAATAACTTAGATTCAACAGCAATTAAAAATAATAAATTATGGGGGTGCTTATATGAATATAAATGTAGCATCTATTAAAGAAAAAAAGGTTGTTAAATACAAAAGTTGTTTTGATGTGATTGGGCCCATAATGATAGGTCCTTCAAGTTCACATACTGCAGGTGCTTTGTCTATTGGAACAGTTGCTAATAAATTATTTCAAGGTCTTCCAAAAAAAGTTGTGGTAAAGTATTATGAATCATTTGCTGAAACCCATAAAGGTCACGGAACTGATTTTGCAATAATTGCTGGTATATTAGGCTTTGCTGCCGATGACACCAAAGTGCCAGATGCTATTAAAATAGCAGAATCTAAAGGAATTGATATTACCTTTATTGAAAAATTAGGTGATAGTCCTGCCGGTCATCCAAATACGGCAGATGTATATTTAGAGGATGACAGTCGAAGTATTAGAACGATGGGTATTTCGGTCGGTGGTGGATTGATTGAAGTCAAACATGTTGAAATTGACGGATTTAGCTTAGAACTGCAGGGGCCATTGCCAGTTGTTATTGCGATTTCAGAAAGAGCTGACTTTGAATTTGTCTTACGCAGAATCTTTAAACAATATGATGTTGAAATTAACAACTTTCATAGTTTGAAAGATAAAACAAAATATTTATATGCATTCGCTTTAGATTCGCTATTGCCTGGTAATGCTCAGGAGGAATTAGGGAATTTAAGCAATATAGCTAATCTTATTATTCTTTAGTTACATTAAGGAGCGAAAAAATATGTATATGGCCATAAATGAAATTATGGATGCAGCTAATAAAAGACAAAAGCCAATTTATAAATTAGCAATTGAACAGGAAATCGAACAAACTAAAGCTTCTTATGAAGAAGTTTGGAGTAAAATGGAACGAAATTTAGCAACTATGCAAAATGCTATAAATAAAAGTATCGAGGGCGACGGTGTATTTTCTCCTACCGGTTTAACCGGAGGTGATGCAGTAAAAATTAAAAACTATCGAGAAAATAGGAAAACTCTTTCTGGAGATTTGATGGTGTTAGGGATTCAAAGTGCTATCGGCGTTAATGAAGTAAATGCTGCATTAGGAGCTATTTGTGCAACTCCAACAGCAGGTGCAAGTGGGACGATTCCGGGAGTCCTATTTAGTATTAAAGATACGTTGCAGTTAAGTCATGAAGATATGATACATTTTCTATTCACATCAGCGTTAATTGGAACGATAGTAGCAAACAACGCTTGTATTTCAGGAGCGTATGGAGGATGTCAAGCTGAAGTAGGCAGTGCCTCAGCAATGGCGGCTGCAGCTGCGGTAGAAGCTGCAGGTGGAACACCACAGCAATCTTCTGAAGCTTTTTCGATTGCATTACAAAATTTACTCGGTTTAGTTTGTGATCCGGTCGCTGGTTTGGTAGAAATTCCTTGTGTAAAGAGAAACGCCATTGGAACGGCAAATGCTTTAGCAGCAGCGGACATCGCATTAGCCGGCGTAAACAATATCATCAATGCTGACGAAGTTATTGAAGCGATGTATAGAGTTGGAAGACAGATGCCTCGCGAATTAAGAGAGACAGGTTTAGGTGGAATTGCGGCTACATCTACAGGGATTGCCATTAAAAATAAAATATTTGGGGAGAAACAATCAAATCAATGAACAGTTAACGTCTATATTGTGAAATAGTTAACAATCTATTCTCTATTGTTCGCTTAAGGATTTCTGGATATTGGGGGAATTATCAATAATATATCCTACTATATAATTGGAGCATTTTGTAAGTGGTAACAAACTCGTCAGGTTGATGTTTCGTTAATTTTTTGATTTTGATCAACTTAAAAGAAGGATATACGATGTGGCGCACTTTATAAAAAATTTATTTTTAAAGAACGGTCTATATTCCTATACCTTAAATAAAGACGTAAGAATAGGAAACAAGGAGGAATTATTATATGAATGGGAATACTGCAAAAAACATAGAATTTCAAGCTGATAATACTACAGGAAAAAATAAGAAATATCTAGACCCTAAAAAGTGGCATAAACAAGATACTACCTGGGCATTGAGTCTATTTGGAACAGCAATTGGAGCAGGAGTACTCTTCTTACCTATTAATGCAGGTTCAGGTGGTTTATTATCGTTGCTGTTAATTACCATACTGGCATATCCTGTTATGTATTACTCACATAGGGCGCTTGCTAAAATGATATACGCTTCAAATTCTGCCGACGAGGGGATTACAGGTACAATAAGAGAATATTTCGGAAATAAAGCAAGTATCATTTTTAACATCGTATATTTCGTCTCAATTTATACGATCGTGCTGATGTATTCGGTTGCACTTACAAATACTGCAAGTAGTTTTATTGTACACCAATTGCACATGCCGGAGCCTCCAAGGGCTATTTTATCACTTGTATTAGTACTCGGTCTTATCACTATACTAAATTTTGGTCAGGATATTACTGTAAAGATAATGAGCATGCTAGTATATCCTTTCATTGTTTCTCTACTTTTTATTGCAATATCTTTAATTCCACAATGGAATACTTCAATGCTAAGTTTTTCAAGTGTTTCTACTGCTTCAACTGGAACAGGGTATTTCGGAACGATTTGGATGATACTACCAATCATCGTATTCTCGTTTAATCATTCACCTATGATTTCGTCATTCGTTATGAAACAGAGAGCTACGTATGGAATAGATGCTACTGATGCCAAGTGTGCTCAAATACAAAAAGTTTGTTATATTATGACATTCGCTGTTGTTATGTTCTTTGTTTGGAGCAGTACTTTAAGTTTGACTCCAGATGATCTTAAGGTGGCGAAAGAACAGAATTTGTCAATTCTATCATATCTTGCTAATGAGCTTAATTCGCCAGTAATCACTATTGCGGCTCCTATTATTGCGTTTGTGGCTATTACAAAGTCTTTCCTTGGCCATTATATAGGAGCGTATGAGGTAATGCGTGACATGATTATCAAGTCCGGTAAAAAACGTGGGAAAGATATAGGAGAAAAAACAGTTAAGACAATGATTCTTACTTTTGTTGTACTAACATGCTGGTATGTTGCTTATACAAATCCAAGTATTCTTGGAATCATTGATGCCCTTAGCGGTCCGTTAGTCGCTGCTATCTTATGTCTATTACCGATGTATGCGATTCGTAAAGTACCAGTACTAGCAAAATACAGAGGGAAAATGAGCAATGTATTTGTAATTATTATAGGGATACTTACTGTTCTAGCAAGTATTAAGTCATTATTCTAATTCACTATTGTTAGTACTGATGCAAAAAACGTGGGATATGGAAAAATAAAAATTCTTATCGGAACTGAATTCTATATTGTTGAACTAAAGAGATCATGTTTTTGGACAAACTCCTCATCTTGGAGAGTTTGTCTTTTTAATTATATGCATAACTTTTATACTAGCTTAAACAGACTAGATTAATAGTAAATGGAAAATTCATACAAACCACACGTTAACTCCACTACTAGCACAAACTATAGTTGTATACTTTAATTATCATTTTTTAACAACAAACATTCAAATATAATAATATTATGTAATACGGAAATTGTGTTACGTTAGAAGAAAACAAATAAGGGAGAGCGGATACTATGACGAGATTTGCGAATCAGCATGTAGAGAACACGATTTTAGAAGAGGATGTGGAGCTTTTAAAACTTATGGCACATCCAATGCGTTTAAAACTGATTAATGAGCTTTCAAAACATAAAACACTAAACGTAACCCAAATGACCGAAATTTTAAAAATCCCACAATCAACAGTTTCCCAACACTTATCTAAAATGAGAGGGAAGGTTCTAAGAGGAAATCGTCAGGGGTTAGAAATTTACTATAGCATCGAAAACCAAAAAGCTGAAGAAATTATGGGATTATTAGGACCAATACAATAAAATATTAAGTCTACCATTTAAAGATTTACTTCTATAGAATACTAAACCCTCCTTGTTGTGGAGGGTTTTTATTTATTAATTTTTTAAGTAATTATTACTTTAATCCAATGACATCAACATCTAAAATATGTCACGATTTAAAAGAAGAGGGAATAGCAGCCGTTGTTCATATCTTATCAAATTGCGAAGTTCCTAAGGGTGGAGTAATCACGGAAGAAGGTATATTAGACAATACTATCTATACAAGCACAATGTGCATGGTGTCTGGTACATATTATTATCATATCTACGATTGTAGACAAATTACAGCCATTCATTTATTTGATGAAAACTTAGATTCAGAAGAGATTAAAACCTATCCGTTCTTGTGTAAACAGAAGATATTTTATGAAAACTAATTAGAATAGGTAAACTGTATACAATACAAATTCAGGGTTCTTATGTGGTTTTAATCTATTTTCAAATGAAAAATCAATAACTAATAAACATTACAACCTGCCAAAAATCAAAAAGAAGCGTTAATAGCTTGTAGATTAAGCCTGTTTTAAAACTGATGCATACGGGGGACAATCCCATATACAACAGTTTTAAAAAATTAGATACTTTATTTCTCAAGTTAATGCAAGTTACATTATTATAGGAAACAGTGGAAATCTAAAACTTTGTTTATATGTTAATTACTTCAAACGTATCCCTTCGAATGCGTTTATAACCAAGTCATGTACATAGGAATCATCCAACTTTTCACCGGTTACTAGCAAACGATAAAAAATTGGTCCGTAAATGAGATCGATGCTTAATTCAACATCGAGGTTTTCTTTTAATTCTCCTCTTTTCATTCCCTTCTCCAGAAGTTGCTTTGCTTGCTGTCGACGTGGCTGGAAGTATCGAGCACGATATTCCTCTGCTAGTTTCGAATCAAATTGCCCTTCGCCAACTAACTCATTGATAATGGTTCCTTCTCGACTGATTAAAAAACTGGCTAAACTTGTGGCGTGAGTTAAAATATCATTCAACGCTGAACCTGTGTCAGGTACAGGCAATCTGGCAGCAGCAGCAGAAAGAAAACCATCCATTACCACAGCAGCCTTATTTGGCCACCATTTATAAATCGTAGCTTTGCTGACTTTAGCACGGTCTGCAATTTTATCGACTGTGACTGTTTTAAAGCCACTTTCCAATAATAACTCATAGGACGCAGAAAGGATGGCCTTTTGGGTTTCGATATTACGTGGTCGACCTCTTTTACCTTGCACATTAATCATTCCTTTCAAAAACATAAACTATACGTTTAGTATACTTAATATGAACAAAAAACAAAATAGCCTATTTACAAAACTGAACGTTTAGTATATATTTTAGTTAATTAATGAACTGAACGTTTAGTTTATTAATTAACTAACATCTTGTAATGGTATGGATATATTTAGGTTCCAAAAATCACAAATTAAATTGCTAAAAAACATTTAGAAAAGGGGGGTAAAAAAGAGATAAACTTGGACCTTTTAAAAGCAGAATGGAAAGTAGTTCAGACTTAATTTATTACAATAAAAAATGGCATCCCAGTAGTTCTTGCCAAGGCGATTTAGTAATTTTGAAATAAAAGTATGGGAGGAAATAGTTATGTCTAATTTTAAAAATAAAGCAATTAATAAGGATATTTCATCAGGTTTAATCATTCTTTTAGCAACTGCATGCGGTATTATTGTGGCTAATCTTTATTATGCACAGCCTTTAATTGGGGTAATTAGTAATGAAATTGGGCTTTCTAATAGTAGCGCTGGATTAATTGTAACGCTAACTCAAATTGGATATGTTATTGGCTTACTATTTCTTGTACCTTTGGGGGATATTGTTGAGAATAAAAAATTGATACTTATGTTGTTATTTTTAAGTGCATTTGCACTCATCGCCATGGTTTTGGTAAAAAGCGCAATCTTGTTGTTAATTACTTCATTCTTTATCGGACTGGGGTCAGTCGCAGCGCAAGTGCTCGTACCTCTTGTATCATATCTTTCATCGGAGAATGCACGTGGTCGCGTAGTTGGCAATGTCATGAGTGGTCTGTTGTTAGGTATTATGCTTGCGCGACCGATATCTAGTCTAGTAGCCGATATGTGGGGATGGAATGCAATATTTGCTTTATCTGCTACTGTAATTATTGTTTTGGCATTTGTATTATCGAAAGTACTCCCTACCAGGAAACCAAAGGCAAAAACAAATTATATAGCCTTACTTAATTCAATGTGGCAACTGCTACGAACTACTCCAATTTTACGCCGTCGCGCCATTTATCATGCTTGTGTATTTGGGGCTTTCAGCTTATTCTGGACCACTATTCCGTTATTATTATCTAGTCCTGCTTTTCATTTTTCTCAGACTGCCATAGCATTATATGCACTTGTCGGAATTACAGGTGCAATAGCCGCTCCAATAGGTGGTCGTCTAGCTGATCTTGGCTGGACACGACCCGCCACTGGGATAGCTCTCACTGTTGTTATTATTTCTTTAATACTCCCACTTTTTATTCAAAGTAGCTCACCCTGTGGAATAGCTGTTTTAGTAATTGCTGCAATTCTGTTAGACATGGGGGTATCTGCAAACCTTGTACTTAGCCAACGTTTAATTTTCTCGTTGAATCCAGAAATTCGTAGTCGATTAAACGGGCTATTTATGGCTATTTTCTTTTTAGGAGGTGCTGTTGGATCCTTTATTGGAGGATGGGCATATGCCTTAGGAGGATGGAATCTAACATTATGGATAGGAATCGCTTTTCCGACCATAGCCTTGCTTTATTTTGCTAGAGAAAAATAGTTTTATAATCAAATTTAAACAGCCTGGATTCGTTTGAATGCTTCTTCATTGGTATGTCCGAGTTTTATAGATAAATTGGGGTTATTTTGAAGTTTTTACATCAGAACCAGACTTTTTTTCTATATTGCTGTAATTGAAAAAGACTCACCTTGTTTAATATATTTGAAAAGCAATAAAAAAGAGCTTGTGTCAAAACATAAACTCTCTTTAAGTTGAAATGAATATAGCCCACCCTTTAGAGAAGGAAACGGTAGAGCGACTAGAATATGGCTAGATTTAATCTTTAAAAATGAACTTCATCAGGTGGTCGACTGGAATAAAATTGATAAAGAAGATTATTTACTGTCAATGAAACGCAGCCCAATTAAAGATATTGAAATTATGTATTTACTCCAAAATGCATTCGTAGATGAAATAAATAGTCATGAAATATTCATGAAAAGTATTAATATTAGTTACTATTATGAGGGATATACCGAATATGATAAGAGGATTTGTAAAACAAAAAGGACTGAGATAGCCCTTTTTATTTTACAATTTGACGAGTATTTTTTATAAAAAAATACGTTATTCTTTTTGTGAAATTATAAGAAAGGATGGCGTTTTTGTATGTCTATTTCTGTATCCAATGAATTACAACTATTTGCTCAAGAAATTCAAAGCTTTTTATCGCCAAATATCTTACGAAATCTTGCCAGAGAGTTTGGTTTTTTACGATGAACCCGTAAATTTTAAACAAAAGATATACTCAATTCATGAGTAAGGATGAAAAAAGAAAGAAATTCTATATTGTTTTATTTAATATCAGTTTATAAGGAGATTCATGTAATAAAATATGAAATAATACATATTATAATGATTTATTAAGATAAAGTGTTATATTTTTGGGTGGAATATATAAATGGAGGAAATGTAATGAACAAGAACTTAAAATTTACTCAAATGATGATTGGGATTAGTACGATGGCATTATCATTTGGAAGTATTCAGACACACGTATCAGCAGAAGAAAAAGCACCCTATAATATCTTACAGATGAAACCAATGGGGACAGAAACTTCAAAAGATGAAATTGTACATGCTACAAAAGCGGACGAAACTTTGATTTTTGAAGAGCGTTTAAAAGTAGGAGATTTTTCACAACGTCCTACTCTGGTTATGGAACGTGATGAAATTCAATTAAAGCAAAGCTACACTCTGGCAGAACTGAATAAAATGCCTAATAGCGAACTCATTGATACATTATCAAAAATTTCTTGGAATCAAATTACGGATTTATTTCAATTCAATCAAGATACGAAAGCATTTTATCAGAATAAAGAACGCATGAACGTTATCATTAATGAATTAGGACAAAGAGGAAGGACGTTTACGAAAGAAAACTCAAAGGGCATTGAAACATTTGTTGAAGTATTACGTTCTGCTTTTTATGTGGGATATTATAATAATGAATTAAGTTACTTAAAAGAGAGAAGCTTCCATGAAAAATGTTTACCAGCATTGAAAGCGATTGCGAAAAATCCAAACTTTACATTAGGTACAGCTGAGCAAGATAGAGTAGTAGCTGCGTATGGAAAATTAATTGGTAATGCCTCTAGTGATACTGAAACAGTACAGTATGCGGTAAATGTTTTAAAACAATATAATGATAATCTTACTACGTATGTAAGCGATTATGCGAAAGGACAAGCTGTATATGAAATTGTAAAAGGAATTGATTATGATATACAGTCTTATTTGCAAGATACGAATAAGCAACCTAATGAAACAATGTGGTATGGAAAGATTGATAACTTTATAAATGAGGTTAATAGAATTGCTCTCGTGGGGAATATAACAAATGAAAATAGTTGGCTAATTAATAATGGCATTTATTATGCAGGTCGTTTAGGGAAATTTCATAGTAATCCATACAAAGGATTGGAAGTTATTACACAAGCAATGAGCTTGTATCCTCGTCTAAGTGGACCTTATTTTGTAGCAGTAGAACAAATTAAAACAAACTATGGTGGAAAAGATTATAGTGGAAATGCAGTAGATCTACAGAAAATACGTGAAGAAGGGAAACGACAATACTTACCTAAAACATATACATTTGATGACGGATCAATTGTCTTCAAGACGGGAGATAAAGTAACAGAAGAAAAAATTAAGAGATTATATTGGGCAGCCAAAGAAGTAAAAGCGCAATATCACCGTGTAATTGGTAATGATAAAGCACTAGAACCGGGTAACGCTGATGATGTACTAACAATAGTAATTTATAATAATCCAGATGAATATCAATTAAATAGACAATTATATGGATATGAAACAAACAACGGTGGAATTTATATTGAAGAGAAGGGGACCTTCTTTACATATGAGCGTACGCCAAAGCAGAGTATTTATAGTTTAGAAGAGTTATTCCGTCATGAATTCACTCATTATTTACAAGGAAGGTATGAGGTTCCTGGTTTATTTGGAAGCGGAGAAATGTATCAAAATGAACGATTAACTTGGTTCCAAGAAGGGAATGCAGAATTTTTTGCAGGATCTACACGTACAAATAATGTTGTTCCGCGTAAAAGTATGATAAGTGGCTTATCATCTGATCCAGCAAGCCGTTATACAGCAAAGCAAACTTTGTTCTCAAAATATGGATCATGGGACTTTTATAAGTATTCTTTTGCACTACAGTCATATTTGTATAATCATCAATTTGAAACATTTGATAAGCTTCAAGATTTAATCCGTGCAAACGATGTGAAAAATTATGACTCATATCGTGAATCATTGAGCAATAATACACAATTGAATGCAGAATATCAAGCGTATATGCAGCAGTTGATTGATAATCAAGATAAATATAATGTACCGCAAGTAACAAATGATTATTTAATTCAACACGCACCAAAGCCGTTAGCTGAAGTGAAAAACGAAATTGTGGATGTATCAAATATAAAAGATGCAAAAATTACAAAATATGAGTCGCAATTCTTTAATACATTTACCGTGGAAGGCAAGTACACAGGTGGTACATCAAAAGGTGAGTCTGAAGATTGGAAAACGATGAGTAAACAAGTAAATCGAACTTTGGAGCAGTTATCCCAAAGAGGTTGGAGTGGTTATAAAACAGTTACAGCCTATTTTGTAAACTATCGTGTGAATGCAGCTAACCAGTTTGAATATGATATTGTTTTTCATGGTGTTGCAACAGAGGAAAAGAAAAAAACAACTACTATAGTAAATATGAATGGACCATACAGCGGGATAGTAAATGAAGAGATTCAATTTCATAGCGATGGTACAAAAAGTGAAAATGGAAAAGTTATTTCTTATCTATGGAACTTTGGAGATGGTACAACAAGTATAGAAGCAAATCCTACCCATGTATATGAAGAAAAAGGAACATACACTGTGGAACTAACTGTGAAAGATCGTAGAGGAAAAGAAAGCAAAGAACAAACAAAAGTTACTGTAAAACAAGATCCGCAAACAGGTGAATCCCATGAAGAGGAGAAGGTACTCCTGTTTAATACGCTTGTAAAAGGAAATCTGGTTACTCCTGATCAAACAGATGTTTATACGTTTGATGTTACAGATCCAAAAGAAGTAGATGTTTCTGTGGTAAATGAACAAAATATTGGGATGACATGGGTACTTTATCATGAATCAGACATGCAAAATTACGTAGCTTGTGGTGAAGATGAAGGAAATACTATAAAGGGGAAATTCGAAGCGAAACCAGGCAAATATTATTTGAATGTTTATAAATTCGATGATAAAAATGGTGAATATTCATTATTGGTAAAATAAATTCATTTCCTATATGTATACAAGGGTTGTATTTCAGGAGGAGTCTGTCACGATAGGCTGCTTCTATTTTTTCTCAAGTATTAGTTCTATAAATTGTTTAAATTCTTTCTTTGTGAAAAGTTTGGTTATCAAGAAAAAGTAAATAGTTTGTCTCTGGTACAGGGTGTAACAGAGACACTTTTCTTATCCAAATTTGCGTAGCATGAGGTTTCTGAAATGTTATCGTTACCCCTAGCTAAAAATACATGCTATAACTTTTAATTTATTTAGATGGAGCGGAATACAAGCCATTTTGGACAGCATGAAGCTGCACATTCTAATCATGCAAATAAGGGCGTATTAGAATTAAGTGTAAAAGTTATAAAAATAAAAGACTATGGTTTAATCGTATGAATGAATATTAAAGACTATTATATGAAACATATGTATTAAATAGTGAAGAGAATTTGAATGATTTTAGTGAAAATGTATCTTGAACAGAAGAAACTGTGTAGTAATGCTTATCAAAAAAAACAGTTACTGTAATAAAAAAGGATAGTTGAATGAAATAAGACCGTTCCTAATTATAGGAACGGCTATAAACTTATCATGTGCTGGAGGTCAATCCGAATGGCATGGAATACCTTCTCTAAACAGTATAGACATGAAAATTAACGAGTATACGTAATGATGGCAAACAATAATAGTGGAAGCCGTAACGAATTATTAGTTCATGGTGCTGAAAGTGCAATCAATCAAATGAAATATGAAATCGCACAAGAGTTTGGTGTACAACTTGGTGCAGACGCAACAGCTCGTTCAAACCGATCTGTTGGTGGTGAAATCAAAAAACGTCTAGTGGCAATGGCTGAACAACAACTTGGTGGAGGATTCACTCGCTAATGATATAGTTTATGGATTAGAAGGGGAGATTATATATCTCTCCTTTTTTAATGGAAAATATATGAGTAGAGTATCTTTAGGGTATTTAAGTAAAACATCAAACTCCTTTTGTAGATAGCAAGAGCTAACCTAATAGTTAGGAATTCATCATTTTGGAACATACTTAATAATAAAAAGCAGTTAGCAAAAGCTAACTGCCATAAGAACATTACATCTATGAATTTAAGGAGTAAACATAGTATGCACGAAAGTTTCAAATTTATGTAACTAAAATTCAAATAGAGCAGTTCACTTAATAAAAGTCCCATGATTTTGGGTTTTTGTGTATTTTTATCAAAAAACCTTGTTAAAGAAGAGAATTTTTAGAGTAAAAGTAAACATATTCTTTATACTCAGCAACGTTCATTTAATTTAATTCAATTAAGTGGCAAACACCGACAACGTGTAGTAATTGCTAGGGCACTATCTTGCTATGTTGTTTTATTTATTGCTGATGAACCAACAGCAAGTAAAATTATTGAGTGTTCCAGGAACTCGCGCATAAAGAAGTTAATTGTGTAATTGTTGTTACGCATTTTCAAGAAGTTTTAAAAAATCAAACTGAGTAGTTTATTTAAGTGAATAGAAGTTAGGATAGTTAAGGAAAAGGATACTTTCATTCTTAATTAACATAATTTTCAAAAATAAAATCTGCGGATGTTAATATTTGTTATATAATATAGTTGTCAAAGTACTACCCCTGTAGTTTCTATGATGAATCGATAAGATAGTTTGTTTGTCCCATATATTCACCTGATATAAAAAAACTTGTAGAGATTCCTGCAAGTTCTTTTTTTAAAGATTAAATGTGAATCTGAAATAAAGTAACGATTTTTTGAGGAGAGAAAAGTAAATGTTTATAGAAGCAGAAAGATTACTAATACGGAAATTTGAATTCAAGGATTGGGAAGCTGTTCATGAGTATACATCAGATAGCAATGTTATGAAATACATACCTGAAGGGGTTTTTACTGAAGAAGATACAAGAAACTTTGTAAATAAAAATATGGGTGAAAATGCTGAGAACTTTCCTGTGATACTGATAGATGAAAATATTCTGATTGGTCATATTGTTTTTCATAAATATTTTGGCGAGCATACTTATGAAATTGGTTGGGTATTCAATCCTAAATATTTCAACAAAGGATATGCTTCTGAAGCAGCACAAGCTACATTGAAATATGGGTTTAAGGAAATGAAATTACATAGAATTATAGCTACATGTCAGCCAGAAAATATCCCATCATATCGAGTGATGGAGAAAATTGGAATGAGGAGAGAAGGCTATTTCAAGAAGTGTATACCCCATGGAAATGAATGGTGGGATGAATATTATTACGCTATTTTAGAAGAAGAGTAGTGTCTCAGAACGCATTATTAAAATCAAAATCATAATTAAAATTGTGCTATCATTTTTTGAGAATTGCTTGGTCCATAAAATAATTAAAATGTGGGTGGTGCTCTATGCCCATCAAGCTAACATTATACAAGTTTAATTTCATGTAAGATTTTTTCTTTTTTCTAAAGATCCAGTGTAAGTTCTTTAAAAATTTGCATACTAAATAAACCCTATCGGGCTTTATTTTTTTGGATTACACTACCTAATTGTGGGACATAGAAAAATTATATACGATGCCTAAGATATCAATGAATGTTTTCTTCTTATACCTATGGGATTTTCGTCCGTTTTTCTGTAAGAGATTAAACAGACGAAACAATATCTTTGTTAATTCTTGGGTGTCTTTTGTAAAGATTGATAAAGAAGTGAAAAATAATCTTTTATGATATAAATCGCTTTATATTCGCTTAATTCTTGTTCCGTCTTGCTGAGAGTAATTGGCGCATTTGAAACATGGTGGAGGAATAAAGAAAGGTACTAATTAATTGTCCATATAAATGATATTCAAGTTGTCCTTAATTGATGTACACCTCAAATGTTAGATACGAACAACAATTGGGGTGTACTTTTTTATGGTTAAATTTTCACGAGAGGAAAAAGTAATGGTAGTAAGAAGATATTTAGATGGAAATGATAGAGCGATGAGACGTGCAAAATCTATAAAGGTTCATCCAAGTGTAATTCAGCAGTGAGGTAGTTCAAAACAGTTTATTTCGCAAAATACATATGGATTGGTGCTGTTATTCATTTGAATCTTAGTAATACCCTGATTTAGATGCTAGCCCAAAAAAGCTCGCAATCTATTATTAGTAATTCATGAAGATAATATAATGAAAAATATATTTTTTAATTTTAATATTTAAAACTTATGCATGCGTGTTACAATGAAGTCCTCCAATTTATTTTATTCTCCTATTTAGAATTTATGGTTTGGTATCCAATAATACAAAAGTAGCTGTAGTAAATGAAGTGAAGCGGTTAGAGTGGTTAAAAGCCTGTTAAGTATAATTATCCAAAGAATAAATTCACTTAGTTAAGTTTTAGAAGGTTTATTATGGTAAGGATTTCATCAAATTTGAATCGTTCTAGATTAAAATTTTGATCCAATTAAAGTCAAAAATCATCATTTAAATGAATTCCATGTTTCATCTAGGTAATTTAGAATAATTTGTAGTCTTAACATTGCTTACTATAAAAAAATAACATATTCGAAAGGTGGATAGATAAACTCCGCTTGTAAAAATTAAATTGTTATATAAGAAGATGCATGTAAAAGGATATAACGGTGATTTCATATCGAATGATACCATAAATGAATGTAGAAAAAATAAAGGAGCAAACGATTAAATAAACTATATCAGTTGTTAGAATGAAAGGGAGAAGTAGAGAGTGTTTAAAATAAAAGAAAGATTGGAACAAATGAAGCTTAAAACGAAGTTGTCTATGGCATTTATTGCAATATTAATTATACCAAGTCTTATTGTGGGAATAACATCTTATAATGAGTCGAAAACTGATCTTAATGATACAATTCTACAAGCTGCGAAAGATAATGTGAGTATTTTAAATAAGATAGTTGATGATGAATTAGAAAATAAACATGTAGATGTAACTTATTTTGCAAAGATACTTAAACAAGGTGATTATAATGCTGACCAATTGCAAAATGTACAAAGTAAATTTGAACAATATATACAGTTACATCCAGAGATAGAAACAATTTATACTACATCCAGTAATAATCAATTTATTCAAGCACCTGTTGGAAAAATACCAGAAGGATTTAATCCGTTAGAAAGTAGTTGGTATAAGGATGCAGTAAAAGCCAATGGAGAAATTATTGTTTCGTCTCCTTATAAATCAAAGTCTACAGGAAATATGGTAATAGCAATTGCAAAGCAAAATGCTGATAAAAGTGGTGTCATTGGTGTGGACTTAAATATTGATGATATCGTAAAAACTTCTAAAATGATAAAAATAGGAAAACAAGGCTTTGTATCTATAGTAAGTCAAGATAAGACTATAGTTGTTCATCCTACACGTAAGCCAGGTGAGAAATTAGAGAAATCATTAGCAGATGATCTATATAAGAAAGAAGATGGAGTAATTACTTATAGCCTTAATGGAGAGGATCGAAACATAAGCTTTAAGACAAACAAAAAAACAGGTTGGAAAATAGCTGGTATAATGCCTACGAAAGAAATTGAAGAGGCTACCAATCCTATTTTTTATAAAACTCTCAATATAATAGGGGCTTCATTATTGTTAGGTGGAATTGTAATTTTCTTCATTCTTAAATCTATTATTAATCCACTAAAACGATTAGTTATTTCAGCTCAAAGAATTAGTCAGGGAGATTTAACTGAGAAAATAGATATTCGTTCAAAGGATGAACTTGGTCAGTTAGGTGGTAGTTTCAACACAATGGCAAAATCGTTACGTAATATAATTTCTCAAATTAACACATCTGCAGGACATGTGGCTGCTTCGTCTGAGGAACTAACTGCTAGCGTAGAGCAAGCAAGTGTTGCGACAGAACAAATTACAAAAGAAATGGAAGAAATATCGAATAGTGCAGAAGTTCAAAATAATGAAGTTGCATCTGGAGCGAAATTAATTGGTGAGGTAACACGAAATATTCAATGCGTAGCTGATAATGCTTCTGAAGTATCGGCTTCATCCTTATACACAAAACAAAAAGCCAATGAGGGTGAACAATTAGTAGAACAAACTGTAACGCAAATGCAGTCAATCCATCATTCTGTTTCTCAATCTGATAATGTAATTAAATTATTAGATAAGAAATCGCAGCAAATCGGAAGTATATTAGAAGTAATTCAAAATATTGCAGCACAAACAAATTTATTAGCATTGAATGCAGCGATTGAAGCGGCAAGGGCAGGAGAACAGGGTCGTGGCTTTGCAATTGTTGCCGATGAGGTCAGGAAGTTAGCGGAGCAATCATCCGAATCTTCAATGGAAATTGGAAGTTTAATTAATGAAATACAAGCAGATGTACATGAGACTGTAAAAGCTATGAATGAAGTAGGAGTTGAAGTGCAGTCAGGGATTCAGGTTGCGAATGATACAAAACAAAGTTTTTATGAAATCTCAAAATCTGCAAATGATATCGTGTCAAAAGTACATGGTATGGTGGAATTATCAAATAAAATGACAAGTGATGTAATGGAAGTCGATACATCAATTAATCAAATATCTATGGCTGTGAAAGAGAATTCTTCAAGTATGCAAACGATAGCCGGTTCATCTGAGGAGCAACATGCTTCTATGGAAGAGATAAATTCTTCAGCAATACAATTAGCACAGATGGCCGAAGAACTTCAAGAATTAATTGGTGGATTTAAGATATAAGTTCAAATTCTAGGATAGAATCCTAGATAGTATGTTTAAGGATAGAAGTTAAAAATCTTATAACGATAAAAGGAGCAATTTAATTTGCTCCTTTTTCATGTGAATTCTACATGAAATTTAGTATCAATGATTCCAAAAGCGACTTTACATGGGAACGGATTTCTCCCTGTTGAAGCAGCACACATACATGAAAGTACCCAGTATTCCAATTCTAAAGGTAAGCGGAATGCTTGGATACTACCATCATTGTTTTTTACTGTTACGATCGGTGTATTTACCCTAGTTGTAGCGAAACCATCTGTCGTTATCATCGCTACTGCATCATTATTATGAAAACCAGCGCTTAAAACCTCGTAAGTTATTCCATTTTTCTCATTGATAATCATAGGTATATTTTAAATAGGGATAGTTATTTATATCATTATGAGTAATTCTTCTCGCTGTATTCTTTCTTATCTGATTCCCTTGCATTTTATATTCTCCTTTATAATACTCCAAAGATAATCACCTAAATCTATTTTACGTCTATTATATTCGGAAATTGTATTGTCATCTTATTATAGAAAGCATCATTACATATGATAGATCTATGTAATGAATCTATATCGATAACGGTCATATAGTTGGTGAGTAAATAACCATCTTCATAATATGTAATTAATATCTCTTCTTCAGATAGCAACGAACATAGTAACATGTTCTCAATCAGTTCTTTCTCTTCAGAGGTTAAAGTGGGACGCGATACTTTAGATTTCTCTTTGATCATTTCACGTATTCCGACGAATTGTTCTGGCATTGCTGCAAACGGCGTCCATTTGACCATTCCTCTGCCTTTTGGCATATTAGCGTTGTTCATGCTTTGTGTCCCCCTAGCAGTGTGTTTCTGTATCTTGCTGTTGCATTATTTGTATAGGAAATTCCTCTTAATATGCTGTTTTTTCCAAACTTTGTGCGTATTTCATCCATTACTTTCGTTAGCTTTATTTCTTTTTCTCGTTGTATGATGTTATCAAAAAAGGAAATTTGTTCTTCTCCTTCACCAATTAGTTTTGTTAGAGAAATAGTAATACTTCTAATTGGTTCTCCAGTATATTGTTGATGTAGAAAATATAGACAAACTTGATAAATGTCCATGGTTAAGTTGGTGGGACGGCTTAAGGTATGTGTTTTGCTAAAGCCACCCGAATAACTTTTACTATATCCAATTGAAAATTGAACGGTTTGAGCAAGTTTGTTTTGTTGTCTTAATCGATAGCAAACTTCTTCGGTATGTTCCAGTAGGATAATCGGAAATTCTTCTATTGTATAATCACGCATTAAAATTTGGCTTTTTCCTATAGAAGTTGTAACCGGAACATATTTCTCTGAAATTCGACTAAAATCAATCCCATTACTATGTAAGTGTAATTCTTCGCCAATCACGCCGAAGCTTTGTTTTAAATATTTAAGAGGATAATTAGCTAAATCACCAATTGAATGTATTCCTTTTTGATTTAATTTTGTTTCTGTTTTATGCGAAATTCCCCAAAACTTACTAAGCGGTCGTATGCTCCATAATTTTGTAGGTATATCTTCGTATGTCCAATAAGCGACTCCGTCTTTATTTTTCTTTGCTTCAATATCTAAAGCTACCTTACTCATCAATAGGTTAGGTGCAATCCCGATTGTGCATTCAATTCGTGTGTGTTCATATATTTCACGTTTAAACTGTAATGCAAATTCATTTGGATTCCGAGCAAATAGATGGATGCTATCGGTAATATCCATAAAAAATTCATCGATGCTGTATTGATGAAAGTCTTCAATAGGAACATATTGTAGAGCTAACTTCGTTATGTAATTGGAGCACTTAATATAGGTTCTCATAATTGGATTCACAATAAGAATATCTTTTTGCCGAGGAATCTCGTATAGCCTTGCCAACTTCTTTACTCCCATTGCTTTTAAAGGTGGAGTTGCGGCTAAAACAATGGACCCATTCCTATTCACATCACCGACTACAGCTAATTTTGTATGAAGTGGGTCTAATCCCATTTTGATACAACTAACAGAAGCATAAAAGCTACGAAGATCAACACATAAAATGATTCTATTCGGTAAAATTGAATAGTCATACACTATAACTCCTCCTAATAATAACGAGAACGTTTGTTCCTATTCTTGTTCCTATTATACACGAACTTATGTTCTTTTATGAAGTGGTTTCTGAAAAAATATTTAATTATATGTAGTAGAAATAAGTAGAACGACAGAGAGAAGTAACGGCCAAATGTTATTGAAATTTCTAGGATATAAGCTGTATCATTTATATTGGTTAGTACAGGAAGAAAATGATGGGAGGATGTAAGGTATATTATCCTTTCAAAAAGTGATAGTAATTTATCGTAAAAAGAAGTTTCTATTACGAGATTATGTGAAAATATAATTTCAAATAATAGATTTAAGGAGGATGTTTCATAAATGGAGCAGGTTATACAAGAGTTTTTTTCTCCAAGTAAAAACTATAAGGTTCAAATCATTAAAAGAAAAGATGGGCTATACACAACAGAAGCTTATAGATGGATGGAGGATTGTGGATCTGAATTTTGGAGTTATATATCACAAGGATTGACTTTGATAGATAGTGAGGAACATGCGCGTAAAATTGCTATGGAGCAACTAAAGGAATGTTCAAGAGATGAGTTTTAAAATACCCTATTTTATCTGTAAAATTATGAGGGAGTATGTGTGATATTTTATGAAAATATAGAAGTGAATTTTATTTAATCTTATTTATTTTATAAGAATTGTAAGGTATACTAAAAGTAGGTGCAAAAATGCACTATTTGAAAAAGAGTGCAAGTCAAAAAGGAATCCATAAAGGATTCCTTTTTTGTTTTTTAGAAAATGAAGCAACTTCCTAATTATTTCTTTTTTATTTATGAGTGAATGACCTTCCGTTTTAAAAACATAAAAGGTATTTTTGGGAAATTGCCATATTCCTGTAACAAAACAAAGGTATGTTATGTGTGTAAAATATAAAGAGAAAGTAGGAAAAGTTGTGAAAAAAATTTTGCCAATTGTTGCGTTATTGGGCATGATGAATTTTGGAGTACAGGAAATGAATGTAAGAGCTGATACCTATTACAAGAGCGATTCAAAAATTAGTTTTTGGGATTCAAAAAGGAAGGGCACTAATTTCATGAATAGTACGTCATTACCTGAGAACTATAAAAGTGCAAAAGAAGCTAATATTGAATATGTTCGTTTAGCACCTGATAAATGGACAAAGGATAAAGATTTTTTATTTGAAGATAAACCAGATACCTCTGGAAAGGATTTTCTGATAGGTAATGCAGATAACTATCAGGGATTAGTAAAAGAGGATTTAGAAAAATTAAAAGCAGATTTAGATGCCGCACAATCGCAGGGAATGAAAGTTGTTCTTACAATGTTATCCTTGCCTGGTGATCGATGGCGCCAATTTAATAATAACAAGAATGACGACAGAATATGGGAAGAAGAGAAGTATCAAGAACAAGCAAGTCAATTTTGGAAAGACCTTGCTTTGGAACTAAAAGATCACCCCGCAGTGGTTGGTTATAATATTATAAATGAACCGCATCCAGAAACAGCTAAAAATAATAGATATAATGATTTTTGGACGGAAGATTACGAGAAATGGTATAAAAAAGTGAAAGGAACAACAGCGGATTTAAACAGATTCTATGAAAAGGTGATTAACTCTATTCGTGAAGTGGACAAAGAAACACCGGTTATTTTAGATTCAGGTTTATATGCTACTCCATGGGCTTTTAAATATTTAAACCCAGTAGAGGATAAAAAAACACTATACGCATTTCATATGTATGAACCATATGAATTAACGAGTCAAGGTGAAAAACAAAACAAGGAATATCAATATCCAGGACTAGTAAACGTAGGGGATTTAGAGAAACCTGTAATGTGGAATAAACAGGGATTAGAGAAATTTTTAAAGCCGATTCAACAATGGTCTAAGAAAAATCATGTACCATCTAATCGAATTATTGCAGAGGAATTTGGAATTAACCGTACTGTTCCAGGAGCTACCCAATACATGCAAGATCTCATTTCTATCTTCAATCAAAAAGGTTGGCATAAATCATTCTATGCATTTCGTGAAGATACATGGACAGGAATGAATTATGAATTAGGAACAGGAAAAATAAAATGGGACGAAGAGGGTAAACCGATACGCCAAGATAATTCACTCTGGGATGTAATAAAAAAAGATTTACAGGGGCATAAGTAGTTTAGAATGCTTGGTTTAAGAACTAAATGTAAGCATCTAATTCAAATAGAATTAGGTGCTTTTTATATTAAAAAAGCGGAGTTATATTAAAGATTCCGTCTTTCTTTTACATATAGAGTAGCAACCAGGTTTATATACAAAAAACAACAAGATTCTTAGAGAATAGTTTAGAAAAAAGCTAAGGAAGTTTAAATAAATGTGGTTGCAATTATTTAAACCATTGAAGTTAAAAAACTTTTATGAATTTTTCGCTAGATTATAAGCTTTAAATGTTGAAATTTATTTACTTATTTCGCCGAATGAATACATTTATACAATTAGATGGAAGTTATGGGTGTTGAATCAAAACATAATAGTTTGTTATTGATGAGTTTATCGTAAAGTTGTTATTTAATGTGTCATCAAATAGTATTTGTATACAATGATAAATAAAGAAAAGGAGATTATTATGAGAAAAAATAGATTAAAAGATACAACATAGATAGCATGAATAGCTTGGGTTGTAAAAACATAAAAAAACAAAAATCCTTAAGTGCATTAAGGAAAAATGAGGGAGAAAATATGGGGAATAATTCAAAATATAAAACGAGAAAAATACTTGCAGCCACCGCTACAGTAACTATGCTTGCAACTGGAATGATTTCTACAACAGATATCATTGCAGAGGAACCGCAGCAGCCAAATAAAATATCGACATCACTTCAAGATGAAAATTCAGTTAAATCAGAAAACAGAACGTATACAGTCCCAGGAAAAGGGGATGTTGAGGTACTGAAACAACAGGAAAGAAAAAGTATGGCATTTAGTCCATATGAACCGACTGGTTTATATGCAAAGCCAAATGAACAAATAACGATTAATGTAGAAGGAAATCAAAATATTCAAGCATATATTGGAACGTATTCGTATGATGCTTCTTGGAGAGAAGATTCTAAAATAAAATCATTTACATTAAAACCAGGTATAAACACAATCCAATCGCCAAATGGAGGAATGATTTATTTTTACAATAAACAACAAGGTGGTACCATTCGAACAACGGTCACAACTGGTGGAACGACTACTCCTCTCTTTGAACTAGGCAAGCATACAAAACAAGATTTAATAGAAATGCTGAACCAATATCCAAATGCACATGCAGTGGAGCTAAAAGGAGAACGTGTATTAATTACGGCCAGCCCTGCACGTGTTAAGAAATATTTGCTAGGTTCTAATACAGATCCTGTACAACTCTTAAAAAAGATGGATGAAGCTACTCGAGTTCAAGACAAGGTAGCTGGATTATCCGAAGAACAAGTAGACAAGCATTATATTCATTACGTAGAAGAAAATCATTCGCCAGATTATTATATGTATGCGACTTCTTATCGAACTGCATATGTAGGAGATGCAATCCAATACGTGTTGGATATTAATAAATTTATAAAAGATGGTTGGGGTCCATGGCATGAGGCAGGGCATTTGAGACAGCAATCACCTTGGAAATTTTATAATATGACAGAAGTACAAAATAATATTTACAGCCTTTCTGTAGAAAAAGCATTTACATCTAATCAACCTTTTAGATTGCAACAAGAGGGCGCTTATACTAAGGCATTTCAATACTTAGAACAACCTAATAAAAATTATGACGAAGTTAGTGATGTTTTTGTTAAGCTCGTTATGCTCTGGCAACTACAGTTAGCATATGGAGAAGACTTCTATCCTAAATTGCATCAATTGTATAGAGATATGCCTTCTAATGAACTTCCACAAACTGATGAAAATAAAAAACAATTATTTATGATCTCAGCATCAAAAGTAGCCAAACAAAATTTGATTCCTTTCTTTGAGAAGTGGGGATTACGTCCAAATAACGATACCATTCAAAAAGTGAATGCATTAGGATATCCAATTTTAACAGCAGAGATTTGGAAGGGGACGGATTCTAATCCGATTAAACCAGATGTGCCTAATGCAAATAATATTTTAGAAGGAAGCCAGTTTGCATGGTCACTAAAAGGAATAAGTGATTTCGAGTTTGCTAAAATCAATTTCAATAAGTCGGCTGAAGAAATGCAAGTGGACTTAAAAGCAGGCGTACCGCATCATTATTTTAATGAAACATATGCGAGTATTAAAGTACAAAATGCATCGGGGAAAGTAGTATACAAGAAAGATATTTATGGAAACAAACAGCAAAATGCTGAATCACCAAAGGTACCAGTCAAAGCAGGAGATTATATCGAGTTAACACATTTAGAAGGTGTGCATAGAGCTACTTTTATGAATGTCGATAATAGTAAACAAGAGAGCTTTGGAAAAAAAGCCATATACGAAGTTACAAAGGATGGTCTGAAAAAAGTAAATCAAATTGTTAATCCGAAACCAGATACAGAGGCTCCGACACAGCCACAAGAATTATATGCAAGCAACCTTACTTCTAACAGTGTAGAGCTAAAATGGAATCCTTCTACAGATAATGTAGGTGTAAAAGAATATCAGGTATTACGCGATGGACAATTGATTCAAACAGTACAAGGAACGACGTTTACTAATCAGAACTTAACAGTTAATAAGGAATATAAATATGCAGTGAAGGCTGTAGATGCAGCTGGAAATACATCAATTCAAAGTAACATTCTTCCGGTAAAAACAAAAGATCAAAATGCATCTTATGAGAAATGGGATCCAAAGAAGGCGTATACAAAGGGAGACAAAGTAGAACATCAAGGGAAAGTGTATGAAGCTGTTCAAAATCATCAAGGAAATGGTGACCCGAATTGGATATTTGCAGTAGCGTTATGGAAACCACTTACAATCAAGTAATATGTAAGAATCAGATGTGAAGATAGAACAACATAAATTGGGGCAGTATTTTAAAGAATTACTGGATGTTGCTTGAATTTTGATAGATTTCTCTATTAAGTTATTATTCAAAAATTAAAATTAGAAAAGGAAGAAGATTAGTGATTATTCAGAAAGAAAAGAAAAGATTTAATAAAGTTATTATAATTACCGCAGCATGTAGCATGTTTCCTATGTTTGGAACGTCTATTTCGCACACTAAAGCTGCAACACATTCAGCTGCTCCAGCAGTTTATGTCAGTCCCCAAAATATACCTGCCTCAGATATTATTAGTATAGACTGGTCACCAGTTCAGACTCCACCTTATACGTACTGGGCTGTACACAACTGGAATGCAGGTGGTGAAGCTGGAGGATATGCTGGTTTTCAACAACAAAGTGGGTTTGATGAAAATGGAAAACGTACTTTACATTTTGCTTTATGGGATCCAATTTCCTCTAAAGAAGCAATAAAGGCCGAATACTTATCTCCGAATTCGCAAGCTGGACCCTTTGGAGGAGAAGGAACAGGAATGAAGGTTCAAACAACTTATGGTTGGAAAGACTACAATTGGTACAGAATGACAATGCGTTCATGGCAAGAAAATGGTCATACTAAATTTGGACAATGGCTGAAAGATGTAACAAATAATAAATGGCATCAAATTGCAATTATGGATTTTCCTGTCGCTAATGTTGCATTTAATCATGGATTAGGAATGTTTCAAGAAGACTGGGCTGATAGTGGACAGAATGTTCGAGAAGCGCGCCTGAAAAATGGTTATAGCCGAAAGTTAGTAGATAAACAATGGAATTCTTGGAATAATCAAAATATTTCAGGGGCGCATGATAATACTTATCAATATGATGGAGGAGCCACTTCAGAATATGTATGGGTCAAAGCAGGAGGTAATACGCAGTCTACCATTGGATCAGGAAAAATATTCACGCTAAATCAACCTACTCAACCTGAAATAGGAAAACTAGATTTTGATATCCAATCTATATATTATGAAAATGAAAAATTAAATGTATCTTGGAAACTAAAAGAAAATAGTACACCGCAATTTAAGGGGAAAATTGAAATTTATAACAATGAAAATATGACGGGCCAACCTATTAACGTAATTGATGATATTAAATCTTATCAAAATAGAATCAGTCAATCTATATCATTATCAACAAATGCTTATGCAAAAATTGTATTAACGGATTTATTTGATCAAACTGTTGAGAAAAAGGTACAAATCAAAAATGAATCTCCAAACATTTTTGAAGGTAACGAATTTGCATGGTCGCTGAAAGGGATTGGAGACTTTGAATTTGCGAAAGTAAATTTAAATAAATCAACAGAAGAAATGCAAATTGATCTAAAAGCAGGTGTACCACATGACTATTTTGATAGTACATATGCGAGTATTAAAGTGCAAAATACATCAGGTAAAGTGATCTATACCAAAGATATTTATGGAAACAAACAGCAAAATGCTGAATCACAAAAGGTACCAGTCAAAGTAGGAGATTATATCGAGTTAACACATCTAGAGGGTGTGCATAGAGCTACTTTCACAAATGTCGATAATAGTAAGCAAGAGAGCTTTGGAAAAAAAGCCATATACGAAGTTACAAAAGAAGGTCTGAAGAAAGTAGAAAAAATGCCAGAAGCAACAATCTTAGATGGAAATCAATTTGCATGGTCATTAAAAGGATATAGTGATAGAGAAATTGCAAAAGTAGATTACGATAAAACGGCAGAAGGGATGAAGATAAAACTAGAAGCAGGTATACCACATTCCTATTTTGCTAGTACGTATGCGAGTATTAAGGTCCAGAATTCTTCTGGAAATGTTCTGTACAATAAGGAAATCGTGGGAAATAAACAACAAAATGCTGAAAGCCAAACTGTGCCAGTCAAGGTAGGGGATTACATTGAATTTACCCATATAGAAGGAGAAGCAACAAAGGAGAAAACGCGAGCAACCTTAACTAACCTTGAAAATAACAAAAATGAAACGATTGGAAAGACAGCCAGGTATCAAGTTACAAAAGAAGGCCTGAAGAAAGTAGAGAAAATGCCAGAAACAACAGTTTTAGATGGAAATCAATTTGCATGGTCTTTAAAGGGATATAATGATCGAGAAATCGCAAAAGTAGAGTATAACAAAGCAACAGAAAAAATGCAGATTAAATTAGAAGCGGGAGTACCCCATTCCTATTTTACTAGTACGTATGCAAGCATTAAAGTCCAGAATTCATCCGGTAATATTTTGTACAATAAAGAAATTATAGGAAATAGACAACAAGCTGCTGAAAGCCAAACCGTTCCAGTCAAAGTAGGAGATTATATTGAGTTTACTCATATAGAGGGAGAAGCACAAAAGGAAAAGACACGCGCCACACTTACTAATCTTGAGAATAGTAAACAGGAATATATAGGAAAGAAAAGAATATATCAGATTACCTCTATGGGATTATTAATAAAATCATAGGTTTCAATACAAAACTTAAATTATTGATTTATATAATATATATAAATCTTAACTATTATACGCATTAAAAAATGCTCAAGAGAAAATAGATTGGCGGGTATAGTATGAACATATTCAAAGGTTTTCTAATTTCATCAATTGCAATGACAACATTTGTAGGAACAGATCTACTACTACAAAATGATAAAATTCATAATAAAGTTTACGCGGAATCATATAATGTCACATACAAAGAAACAGATTCTAATAAAAGAGATTCACAGGAAGAACAATTAATTGTAAAGTTTAAAAATGAAATTGACTTCCCTTATGAAGATGGTATTGAGAAACGAATAAAAAATGGGAATTATGATAACAATTTAAAGCAGTTATTTTCCGAAAATACGGAACTTACTTTGAATCGTCTGTTCTCATCCGTAAATCCGAAAGAGATTGAAAAGCTATCATTACACTCTAAATCATTTGCTAATCAATCAGCTAACAATTTATTAAATTATTATATTGTACAAGCTCCTAATAACATAGAAATAGAATTATTACTGAAAAAATTTGAAACATCACCTCTTGTAGAGGAAGCTTATATACAAGAAAAACAAATTTTGACTCCCCCTGAAATACAACAGTTACCAGATTTATCTGTTAATCCGTACGATGATCCTAGATTTAAAAATCAAGGTTATCTTGAAGCGGCACCAAAGGGAATTAATGCCTCGCATGCTTGGAGCATTAAAGGTGGTGACGGAAAGGGTACTACTTTTGTGGATATGGAATATGGATGGTTATTGAACCATGAGGATTTAGTCAATAAAAATATAAAGCTTATGTCTGGACAAAATATAAGTCAGCATAGAGCTCATGGTACTTCTGTATTAGGAATTATTTCATCCGAAGATAATCAAATTGGAAATATTGGAATTGCACCAAGAGCAAATGTAAAAGTAATATCCCAAATCAGGGATAATGGAATTTATAATACAGCGGATGCCATTTTAAGTGCTGTACATAATTTACAAGCAGGGGATATTCTTTTATTAGAGGCACAAGCTTCGTATGATGGGTATGGGGAGAAATATTTACCTGTAGAAGTACATCCAGATATTTTTGATGCGATTCGTGTTGGTACAGATAAAGGGATTATTATTATAGAAGCTGGAGCAAATGGTTCAAACGACTTAGATAATTTTAAAGATCGTAATGGAAAAAAAATCTTAAATCGAAATAGTCCAGACTTTAAGGATTCAGGTGCTATTATGGTTGGGGCGGGATCATCAACTGTTCCACATAAACGTTTATGGTTTTCAAATTATGGAAGCCGATTAGATGTATATGGATGGGGAGAAAATGTTGATACAACATCTGCAAATCCGAGTCAAAATACTACAAATTTATATACATCAACATTTAGTGGAACATCAAGTGCTTCACCAATTATTGCTGGGGCAGCAACTTCGATTCAAGGTATTGCTAAAGAACACCGAGGTTCTCTTTATACACCAGCCGAATTAAGAAATATCTTAAGTAATCCAAATACAGGAACAAAATCTCAAGATCCATGGAATGATAGAATAGGTGTTTTACCTGATCTAAAATCTATATTAGATAACTTAGGTTTTAATCCAGATATACCGAACTCTTCTAATATTTTAGAAGGAAAGCAGTTTGCATGGTCACTAAAAGGAATTAGCGATTTTGAGTTTGCTGAAATCAATCTCAATAAGTCGACAGAAGAAGTGAAAGTTGATTTAAAGGCAGGCATACCACATCATTATTTTAATGAAACATACGCGAGTATTAAAGTACAAAATGCATCAGGTAAAGTAGTATACAAGAAAGATATTTATGGTAACAAACAACAAAATGCTGAATCGCAAAAGGTTCCAGTCAAAGTAGGAGATTATATCGAGTTAACACATCTAGAGGGTGTGCATAGAGCTACTTTCACAAATGTCGATAATAGTAAACAAGAGAGTTTTGGAAAAAAAGCCATATACGAAATTACAAAAGAAGGTTTAAAGAAAGTAGAAAAAATGCCGGAAGCAACAATTTTGGATGGAAATCAATTTGCATGGTCGCTAAAAGGAATCAGTGATTTCGAGTTTGCTAAAATCAATTTCAATAAGTCGACAGAAGAAATGCAAATCGACTTAAAAGCAGGCATACCGCATCATTATTTTAATGAAACATACGCGAGTATTAAAGTACAAAATGCATCGGGGAAAGTAGTATACAAGAAAGATATTTATGGAAACAAACAGCAAAATGCTGAATCACCAAAGGTACCAGTCAAAGCAGGAGATTATATCGAGTTAAAACATTTAGAAGGTGTGCATAGAGCTACTCTCATAAATATAGATAATAGTAAACAAGAGAGTTTTGGAAAAAAAGCAATGTACGAAGTTACAAAAGAAGGCCTGAAGAAAGTAGAGAAAATGCCAGAAACAACAGTTTTAGATGGAAATCAATTTAGTTGGTCTTTAAAAGGATATAGTGATAGAGAAATTGCAAAAGTAAATTATAATAGGGTAACAGAGAAAATGCAGGTGAATTTAGAAGCAGGCGTACCACATTCTTATTTTAATAATACGTATGCGAGTATCAAAGTACAGAATTCATCCGGTAGTGTTGTGTACAATAAGGAAATAGTGGGAAATAGACAGCAAACTGCTGAAAGCCAAACTGTGCCAGTCAAAGTGGGAGATTATATTGAGTTTACCCATATAGAAGGGGAAGCAGTGAATGAAAAGACTCGGGCTACACTTACTAACCTTGAGAATAATAAACAAGAATATATAGGCAAAAAAAGAATCTATCAAGTTACTTCAACGGGATTAAACAAAATAGATTAACATGAAAAATATTCGAATTTTTAGTTAGATGCTTAATAGTCGTTCATTATGAACGGCTATTTGGCTTTTATTTAATATAAAGTGAAATTAATTTTAAAAATATGTTTGAGGACTGAGTGATGTTTAGGTGCTATAGATTTGAGAAAAAAGAAAAAGAATAATAAGGTATTTGTTGATAAAGACTTTATTTCATTATAATATTTTACATATTTAGTGTGATGTATATGAGTGCTATATATTAAGGGAGGAATGAGAATGAAGAGGTTCATAGCTCATGCAAATGGTAATAAGATCTTTAAAAAGTTAGTTTTAATGGTGTTACCGATGGTTCTAATGATAATGATGATAACCCCATCGAATGATGCATTGGCAGCCAACCAATCAATTAGGAAGTGAACTATTTACATGTTAATATAGATGAAACCTTTTGAGCACCGTGATCAAAAGGTCTTTGAATTAGAGGTTTAGGTTAGTGAGATAATAAATCTTCCTGAAAAAGAAAAATGTTTTTTAGATTAAAAGAAGAAAAGACACCTTTTGGGTGTCTTTTCTTTTGGTATACAGCTCACATATTGTTGAATTAGATACGAAACCATAATTCGACTATGAAATAAACAACATAAGAAATTTTAACATAATCTGGAATGAACAGATATGTAATAGTGCATTTTTAGTTTTCATTTGGTTTATTGTGGATATAGAACAGCAATATAAATAAAAAAGGGCATGCAGTCGTATCTGCCGCCCTTTTTAGGAGGAATTTAAGACACCAATAGGACACGTATTGGTAAAAAGGCTCAAAAATAGTATATGTAAAAAGAAAAAGCTCTATACTAAAAGTGGACTGAGCTTTTTCTTTTTTACTTATTCAAAATCAGCAAAGCGAACGTATGGTTTGGAATGAAATTAGATAAAGTATACATGAAAATGGCAGACAACAATTTTGTCGCCTGCCAGTGCCAATGGACTGAATGAGTTAGTCAATTACTATAAATTACTACCCATTACCAGAAGAGTGAAGCCGCTAGTTCAAACGGCTTAAACTTAGTTTGCCTGATAAAGAAAAAATTATGAGTGAAAATTTTGTTTACTCTATATGAAAAGATAAATAGATATTCATCAGACAAGGATAATACAGCATATCTTGAATAGGGTGTAGGAACGAATTAAGGAAAAGAATGTTTTTTTAGGAAGGGACTGAATAAGGAGTGGGACTTTCGGACAGGATTTGGGGAGCCATGGTTGCCTTGGGCATTGCGACTAATATCGTTGCTTGTATAATGGCAGTATACATTCTAAAATATGAGCTGATGATAAACTGCCTTATAAATATTTTATTTTTAATACTTATAGCTAAAACGTTTATTAAGATGAAAATTAACAAATGGATGGGCTTTACATACACTTACATTAAGTTTGTTGTGGTGCACCACTATGATCGCCAACACTATATGAAGGAGCCGGATAATGTCCATGGGTTGCAAGCTGATCTGTTTTATAAAACTGAGAAATTCCCACCGTTAGAACCCCAATAAAAGCAATACCTGATAATAATAGGCTGATTTTTTTCATTATTTTAACACTCCTTTTTCAATTGATTTTCGTCTGGCTTGGTAACAAATATAGAAATAGTCACTTACCTTTTGGTGGTTCTCTAATTGTCTACATTTTGTGGCAAATAATTCAGCGTGTTCAATTTCATCTGGAATGTCTACTAATATCTTTTCTGCCAGTTTATAATGTTCCTCTGCCTCAGTAAAACTTGATATAAAAGTGGAATGAATGGATTTAAAAAAGTGATAATAGAAGCGTAGAAAATGGTCTGTAGGCATATCATAATCACTAATAGCATCAAAACTATTTTGTTGAATACGGAGGCTATCTGTTAAGACTGTGTAGCGAAATTCAAGTAGTGAGTAATAAAGTAACAAATTTTGATTTTGACGTTCTTGATTCGATTCAATGCTTAACTTATTAATTTTTCCATCAATGTTCTTTTTCAGATTAGTAGCTTTTATAACTTGTTGAGATAGCATAGATCGATACCAGTCGTTCAATAGAGAGGTTAATTATTCATTTCTCTTTAATGAAACACTCATTATATACTCCCCCATCCTATAGAAATATCCTAATCCAATTTAATTGTAACTATCATAGCAAAACAGAAGGGAAAATGAAGTGATTTTACATTTTTTTAATAATATTCAGAAAACAATTAATTGTTGTCGAATGTACTTAAAATTTAAGTTATCTGTTCGGTATATGTTATCAATCTAATGCTAATAACAGTCGGAATTATTAATCTTTTGTTTATAAACAGTATCTGGCTAAATATTTATTACTTTAAACCAAGATTTATATAGATAAAAGGTGCGCATTATTGAATGTATTTTTCTATCTGTGTAACTTTTAAACAAAATTGTTATTTTATAAGATAGGGAAAATAAAAAAGCTCTATAAATTTCAAAAAATGGGATTAATAAAATTTGTTTATTTTATAAAGATAAGAGTGGTTTAAGAGATAGGATTTGTAAAGGGGAATGGTAGATAAGTAATTACGTGAATGGTGAACACTTGAATGCTATTGGTGTAAAAGAAAAAGAATCCTTTATATAAAGGATTCTTTTGGCAGTTAATCTAACACTCAAAATCGTGATCGTTTTTATCGCAACATTCATCGCAAGGATTGCTCTGATCATTGCAGCAAATACAAAACGTCTTTTGGATAAATATATCAATGAAATCAAGGATATCGGAATTGTTTGTTAAAGTGAGATTTTGGAAATCTTCTACTTGAAAAATCCTTATTTCATTTGGAACTATTGTAGCCGTTATTGGTCTGCTAGAACCTCTGGTACGAATAGTTACTTCAATAGAACTGGAATCGTTAGGAACAGATATCTGAAGTAATGTTTTGTTATGATTACTAGTAAAATCTTCAAAAACCGTTCTTGAAGTGTTGGGAGGGACGATAATAGTTAGAGGTACATTTCCAGTAGAGGGGGTTCCTGAAGCAGCTATGGTATGGGTCTCGATAAAACAGTTACCTTTTTGGTTTAAAGAACGAGATGGTTCTTTATAATAATCATTGTGGTCATTACAGCAGATGCAAAAAGTTTTTTGGATAAAAACACCAATGTCGCTATTTATATTAGTATTATTTGTGATAGTGAGGCTTTCAAAATTTTCTACTTGAAGAATCCTTGTTTCACCTGTAGTTATTGTAGCGGTAATTGGTATACGAGAATTTCTTGTACGAATAGTTACTACAACGGGAGTAGAAGTACCAGGAACACGAAATTGAAGTAATGTTTTATTATGATTATTAGTAGAATCTTCAAAGACAACTCTTGAAGTGTTAGCTGGTATGATAATATCTAACATTCTATTTGATCCAGCAACCGTGTGGGTTTCAATGAAACAGTTCTTTTTTTGCTGGTGAGACTGCGAACGATTTTTATAGTGTTTTTTACCGTATTTATAATAATAATCAGCCATACTTATGTTGTTCTCCTTTCTTTAAGATGTCTATATATTTTATTAAACAAAAGGAAATAGTGCTTGTACAAAATAATAAAATCCGCCCTCGAAAATAATTAAAATGCTATTTGATATGTAAATGTAAGAGCACTTGGGAAAGTGCTCTCGTGACGAGATTCATTTTGTAACGACTATTTTAAAAAGAAAGGAACGTAGATTATTATATGTGCGTTCAGTTAATTGTGTGCTTTTTACAAACAAAGAACAGCTAGCAAAAGCTAACTGCTCATATAAAGAAATCGGAGAAAGATAACCATGTTTCTACAGTATTGACGGATTATTGATTTTTATTCAGAAGAGAGAGAAGCAGGTCATTAACATGAAGATGTGTCGATTCATATTCTGTAAGTACTAATTTAATGACGGGATAGATGGAGAATGGATGATCCGATTAAGGAGATAGTTGACGCTTGGTTTGTTGCAGTAGGGACAATTATTGCTGCGATTGGGAGTACACCTTTAAAAAAATTGAACAGTGAATTAAGAAAAGATTTGAGCGTATGGGAGAATGTATTACAGGCAACGGGGAATGGGCTGGAAGTGTTTGAAGTACTATGAGCACAGTTGGGCATTATTAATAAGAGCCCAATATAAAATTCTCTTGGATGTAAGAGGATTTTATTATTGGGAATAGTAAGGATGAGGGGAGGTGCATTACATATGGGAAAAGGTAGAAGTAATAATGCTGGTAAAAAGCAACCGAATTTCAATGATTCATCAAATTTCGCTAAACAAAGCCAACCAACAGAAAAGAAGAAGAAATAAGAAAAGGAGCTCTCTTGATAAAGAGAGCTCCTTTTTAAGGTATATTCACATTTCAGCACAACATATCAATCGCTCAACCATATATTCATAAGTGCAAGGCTTAAATTCACGTGGAGAATGGCATCAAATTTAATATTTTTATCCTGCCTTTTCTAATGCTACTTGACCTCATATAAAATGCCAATACTCCATTTTATATAATGAGATGTTTAATAAATAAATTTTAGTTCGAAAGAAAATATTGCCATTTCGATAAATTCGTTAAATTAGAGACTGGAACTTGATTACCCTAGTTGAATGGTTTTCCCTTTTAAAAGAACGGAAAAATTTTGAGTTAGCATCCTTTACAAAATAATTATTGAAGAGGGGAAATTCCACTGATAAATGCTAGACTAATTTCTAATGGTCCCAGTATCTTTTATTTTGATGTGTGTCTTTACATTTATTTTAGCCTCTGCTAACGCTTGCAACCAATCTCCTTTTACTTTTTTCCACTCTTTATATTGAAAAGCTCTAGCATATAGGGATAATCCAATTGGATCAATTTTATTCTGCTGTATTTCATTTAATATATTTTGTAAATTATCATTAATTTCTTTTTGAATAGCACTTTTTAAATTATTTATATTTTTTTTATTATCATAGTGCCCCTTAATTAAATTCGCATTGGTTTTTTCTATTAAAGCTACATTAGCATATATATTGAAATTAAATACAAACTTTCCGTTTTGATAATTAACATCTACCTTCCTTGTCGCGTTCTGTACGAAGATAGATGTGTTTGTCTTTTTGTTGGATTTTTTAGGAGGAATCGCAAGGTGTAGTATCATTCGGCCGTTACTTTTTGGCTTATTTATAATATTGAAAAATTTAACATTTTTTTTAGGGATATGAGTTAAGTATTTCCCTCGGCGATTTAAAAATGCAATTCCTACTGTGTCGATTTCATTCTTTGTTTTTTTGATAATTGGAACAGTTTGCGTCATTCCTTCTTCATTTTGTTCTCTCATTAATTGTTGAATTGTAGAAGAGACGGATTGGTTATTTTGAATTGACGATTCGATTACACCATTTATATAAGATGAAAGTGATGGTTTACTAGGCTTGTGAATTTTAAAAATTTCTTCTGCAGGTCCATCTACAAGTACTACTTTAGCATTAATGGTAGCGTAAGGATCACGATAAGAGGAATCAAGCTCCTGCAACCAATTTGCTTCTTGCGCCAATTTTTTCCCAATTAAAATGATTTCAGCTTTGGAAGCTGTCATAAAGCCAGTTAACTTCGTATCTATTTTACTGAATCCAGTATATACAGTAGATGCTTGTGTCCAATGTTCTATAGTGCTTTTTGGCTGTTTATGATGAAAGTGTGGTATGCTTGTTCCAACTTTTATGTCTCCATTAGGGGTTCTATCCAAGCCAATTAACAGGATTAATGAAACCTTCTCAAGAGGAATTCTCTGACTACAACCAATTAAATATACACAACAAATTACAATCCATATCCATTTTCGAATCAAAGTTGTTTCCTCCTAGTAATCCAAGTAAAAAGAATACTGTAAGCGAAAAATAAGATTGGTAATAGAATAAAGAAAACGACATTTAAGATATCCATAAGAGAATATATAAACAAATATTGATCCACATCGGGATTTAGGAAAATAAATAGGCCAACTATAAATAACATAAAAGCAAGCAGCGCCCAATTGCGCGCGTTTTTTTGAAGTGAAATGGTCACAGATTTAAAACTGAAAAATAAATACGGATATATCGTAGTGGAAAATACAATTAAATAGTAAGCGATATATATAATTTCTAATCGTTCCATGAAAGAAAAACGAACCCCTTTTAACAGATGAAATACTGGCCAGATTACGTCTTTTATCCCCTCCGGACTAAAGTATATATAAGAAAGAATAGTCACATATAGATAGAAAAACATGGTTCCAGTATTCGCAATTAGTAGTCCTTTTATGGCTTTTTGTTTTTTTTGTAAGAACGGGTATATATAATATGCAAGTTCTAAGCCAGCATAAGGAGTAATGGTTTCTTTTGTTGCCTTTAGAATAGGGTATAATCCATCTTTAAAAATAGGTAATAGGTGTAAAGGGTTGTAGTTAGTCTTTAGTGAAAAAAGAAGAAATAGTGGCATCCAAGTAGTGAAGAAGAAAACAAGCATAGAATAACTAGTAAGAGCCCTTAACCCACTCAGGGCCAAAATAATAAAAGGAAATAGTAATAATATGGTGATTTGATAAGCAGGAGTGGAAGGGAATATCCACACTTTTACAATATCAGTTGCCTTTAATAAAGTATTAAAGCCAGCAAAAAATAGATAAAAGGCATATAAAAGAAAAAGAATTGTCCCTATCCATTTACCAAAGTACGTTTTTAGGATTTGTGAGAAATTTTTGTTGGGATTTTTTTGTAACAATAATATAATAAATACGCCGATTATAGAAGTAGTTATCCAGCCAAGAATGATAGAAATCCAGCCATCTGTGCCAGCCGTAGTAGCAAGTGGGCTTGGCATGATTAACATACCTGATGCAAGTTGCAGTGAATGAATGAAAATAATAAATTCAAATAAAGTTATGTTTTGGAATTTAAGATTCCCCATGCGAACCACCTTCTTTTTTCTTTTTTTGTTTCGGCTGTCCTGTACTCGAGCGGGTGGTAATCATAGAAATAGGAAATCTTACAAAAGAATCTTTTAATTCTTGAAGCCGAAATGGCGCGATTGGCAATCCGTATGGTGAACCATAGGAGGTTAGTGAAACAAAATGAGCGAATAAGAGCATTAATCCACTAACGATACCTACAATCCCATAAAAGTATGCCAATAACATCATTGGAAAACGAATAAGGCGTATAGAACTTGATAAATCATAATTAGAAACAATAAATGATGCAATGGCTGTAATAGATACGATAATAACCATAACGTTACTCACAAGACCTGCTTGAACAGCCGCCTGTCCAATTACAATCCCTCCAACAATTCCTATGGTTTGTCCAATGGGTTGTGGTAAGCGAATACCAGCTTCACGTAGCATTTCTAGTGTGATTTCCATTATAAAAGCTTCTAATAAGGGAGAGAAAGGGACTTTGACTCTAGACGTTGCAATAGAAGTGTATAAATCTATAGGAATGATTTCAAAGTGAAAAGACACTATAGCAATATAAAATGCCGGTAAAAAAATAGCTATAATAAATCCTGCAAATCGTAATAAGCGAAAAAATGAAGCAATGAGCCAATGAATATTATAATCATCTGGAGTTTGAAAGAATCCAATTAAATTCATTGGAACAATCATTGCACCAGGGGATCTATCCATTAACACTGCTACTTTTCCATCGAGTATATGATTTGAAATGGCATCTGGGCGTTCGCTTAAATAAGCTTGTGGGAAAGGAGTCCAATTTTGATCTTTTGTATAATTAGATAGTTCTCCAATACTCAATACTGCATCCGTTTTAATTCTACAGATTCTAGTTTCTATTTCTTGGACTACATCTGCGTTTGCTACATCACCTAAGTAAATTAAATAAACTACTGAAGTGGCTCGTTCTCCAATCGTCAGCTTTTTGATCTTTAACTCTGTTGAAGGAAGATATCGACGAATTAAGCCTATATTTTTTGTGGCATTCTCAATAAATCCATCATGTGAGCCTTTAATAGTAACTTCTGAAATGGGTTCTTGAATTGCTCTTTCTGCCCAGCCTTTTGTATTTATTAGAATTGACCGCTTTTCTCCTTCCATAAATAGAACACATTGACCCTCAAGTAATCCTTCTTTAATTTCATTCCATGTAAATACTATTTTGGTATGAGTAGCAATAATATTAGAATTAAATATTTGACTGTCTTCATTTACTTCTTGTAGTAATGGTGTAACAACATTGCTTTTTAAAGCGACACCATCTGTAAGGCCTTCAAAATAATATAGTAAAATATTCGTGGTTGTTTTTAATTGCAAAGGATGTTCGATTAAATCTGCACTAATATCAAAGATATTATTTAATGTATTTTTAAGTTCTTTTAAGTTACTTGTTTGGATGTTTTTAATGTTTTTATCTGTTTTAGTTTCTAAGGTCTCTTCATTTAAGGACAAAATTGACACCTCTTTAATATATAACGATTAGTTGTATTTATTATTTTTAGTTGAGGGAATTTTATTCACAAATTTAAACAAATTTGGAATGGAAATTAATAATTGAGAGTAAAAAAGTAGAGGTAATTTGTGTGGAAATCTAAGTATCAAGATAGAGTTGAAATTTGAATGATTATAACAAAAAAGAACCCTTGTAAGGCTCTTTTTCATAGTTGGTAAATATGTTGTCAACAATAGAGGGCAATTAAGGTAGTAATTTAGATGTCTTTAAGTTAATCAGTTGAATTTTGTAGGAAGAATTCTTTTTTTCATATTTTAATGATCGATTAAAAAGACATTACATTTATTTGGGTGTTCTAGTGTATTTAAACTTTGCATGCTAACAATTTTTGTTTAGGGACAAAATATTTTTTTCTGAATTGACAGAAAAATTAAAGTGCAAAATTCCTATTGGTTATTTTGGTAGGTATCAAATATTTCTTTGGCCTTATTTTCTTGATGTTACCGTACATTTATATGTTTCTAAGGGAAAGAATTACTTTTATTTTTATTACCCTCTATTGTTTGATTAAGATGGTAACATGAAATTAAAACGTTTACAACCAGAAAATAAAGAAAAAATATTAAAATGAGACTTTTTTCGACAATTTTTCTACGTTAATATCTAATATTTTTATAGGAAAGGGTGGTGGAAAACGTACCCTTTTCCTATAAGATGTTTTGTAGGAATTAGATATAACTAAAGTAATAATAGCCTAAAATTAAAATGAAATTCCATGAATTTGAGCCCAAAGTCATGAAAACCATTGATAACGTTATAATTGAATTTTTGAACCGTAAGAGTTTTAAAAGTAAGGTCAAACTTTAGTCCACTTTGCGTTTCTTCCTTTTGTAACTAGCTTAATATGCCCAAATAATTGCAAGGAATTTAAAGCCTTACTAATTGTACTCTCTGCAATGTCTGGATATGTGTTACGAATACTTTCCTTAGTAAAGGGTTGTTTTTGTTTAAGTATAAAATCCTGAATTCTCTCAACTTTAGTATGTTTACATATAGAATCTAGAACAGTGTTATGCAGATCTTTGTAAGCCTCTAATATAATAGTTAAAAACGTTTTTAACCAAAAGCTACTATTGTGTTCCTCGCAGTACCAATTTACCGAAGATTTATAAATCGAATTGTAATATTCAGATTCATTTTTCTTAATATACTTATCCAAACATACATATTTTACAAATGTATGTCCACTCTTAATTAGCAGCAACTGCATTAACATAAATGCTAGCCTGCCATTACCTTGATTGAAAGGGACTATGCAATAAAAATTTAATATAAAACGAGCTATTAATAAAAGCGAATGTAGCCCCTTACTAGTATTTAATGAGTTGTATTGATCACATAATTGCTCCATAAACTGTGGAATGAGTTCATGTGGAAGAATGCGGTAACTATTCAAGTGCATTCCATGCTCAGGAATACCTGGAATAATAAAAGATTTTTCACGCCATTTGGCACTGTCAGAGGTAAGGTAATGTATTAGTTGAAAATGTAATTCCTGTATAGTTGCTGGATTAATTGATAAAGTACAGGAGTTTTTATGTACAAAAGAAAGTGTTTGATAATAACAAAAAATAGCATCTTCCGAAATGTTTTGAGGTACTATATCATCTAAAATAAGTTCTTTTAATCTTTTATTAGGAACTTTTATATCCTCATAAATAGTAGTGAAATTTTTTATGTAATGTAGTGGTATAGTTTTTTCTAAACTATTAAATATGTCAGGGTTTTGTTCCTGATAAGCAGCTAATTTTCCTTTGAATTCGCTAATTTCACTTATTAAATTGATTAACCTCCTTTTTAATTCAATATTTTTATACTTATCATCAAAAAAATCTCTCATTTTTGTTCCCCCTGTAACCCCTTAACACGTTGTTGCATATATCATTCCATTCCATTCTAAAGGTGTTTCATGACATCATTATCAAATAACGACATTTTTGTTCTGATTTTGATCTTGTTTTAGAATCTATATTTTTATTTGATAATAAAAATATAAAAGTTATAAAAAAGAATCGTTAGGATTCAATTTTAATAGGCATAATCCTAACATCAAATGTACAAATGTACAATAAAAAAATAAAAAATATAAAACTATCGACTCTTTTAAAAGATTATTAAGTAGTTGTGGCTATAGATATGTTTTAGTTTTAGAGTAAATATTGAAGTGGCAATAAATTTTTCATGGTTGAAAAAATAGATAAACTATTAATTTGTGACAGTTATGTGCCTAATCTATTCATTTGTTATGATGAGAATTCCAAAATTAAATCCTAACGAGCTTAACTTTCTATATTTAGGATAAAGATTAGGGGAGGTATGTTGATGAAATGTACCATTAAATATAGATATATGTAACGTTCAACACTTGTATTGTAAAATATTTTGACATGAGTTAATTTAGATACTAGGTACAGGAGCATTTAATAAAAATTCAGTAAAGTACCCTTTAAACGTTTCACCCTAAAAACGTTTATATTTATTGGAATTTCAAGCACACTGAAGTTTTTTGTTTGTTCCTGTACCTTATTAGGTAAAAATAATACAATAAATTGATAGAATGTTATGGGGGAATTGGATTTTTAATTCTCTTTTTCTTACTTTATATTATCAATCTCTAGATGATTTGTTTACAGTAAGGATTCAAAGGATAGAAGATGACTATTCCAAAGTACATAAAGTTAAGTTGGATATCTTAATGATTTTATTGTGTTTTTAGGGTTTAGAAAATATGTGTGAATTTAACCTTGGAAATGACTTGTTTGTATGTTATATAGCAGAAATGTGAAGTCTGGAAGAGACTGATTTAATTAGTTTCTTCCAGACTTTTTTTACTTTAAAAACGTATTTTTTTAGCATGAGGGTAAATATAATTCTTTAAATTAATATTTGAATTTTTTGTGAAATAATGTAAGGATTTTATTCCTCTATTAATACATAATGTTACAAAATAGAGTTATTGTATTTATTTTATTGATATATAAGATTAAAAATAATAATAAATGTATCAATGTATGAGAGATATTAGTATATTTAATAGCAATTTGTTCGTTTATCTCTATATTGCTATTATATTAGCGATAACAATAATATATTGGGGGGACAAGAATGAATTTGAAATTAACATCTAAATTTGAAGGATTAAGAAAAAGTAAAAAAGGAATTGGTGCCTGTATTTTAGCTGCAGGGGTGACGGCTATTACAATGATACCTCAAAGTGCGTATGCACATGGATTTGTTGAAAAGCCAAGCAGTCGTGCTGCTTTATGTAGTCAGAATTATGGAGCATTAAATTTAAATTGTGGAAATATAATGTACGAACCTCAAAGCTTAGAAGCGCCTAAAGGATTCCCAGATGGTGGACCGATTGATGGGAAAATCGCTTCGGCAGGAGGACTGTTTGGAGGGATTCTTGACCAACAAACATCAAATCGCTGGTTCAAAAATACGATTAAGGGTGGAGCAAATACATTTACATGGAAATATACAGCTGCACATCCTACAAGTAAATGGCATTATTACATTACAAAAAAGGGATGGGATCCTAATAAACCATTAACACGTGCTGAATTAGAACCAATTGGAACTGTGAAACATGATGGTTCTGCCGCATCAAATAATTTAACACATACAATTAACGTACCAACTGATCGAAATGGTTATCATGTTATTTTAGCTGTATGGGATGTAGCAGATACTTCAAACGCGTTTTATAATGTAATTGATGTAAATCTAGTAAATAATGAAACTCCCGATACAGTAGCTCCAAGTCAACCAACTGGATTAAATGCGTCTAAAGTTTCTGCCAATAGTGTTGCACTAACATGGAAGGCTTCTACGGATAATATAGGTGTAAAGGAATATCAAGTGTTACGCAATGGGGAAGTAATTGATACGGTACCAGGTACAACATTTATTGATAAAAAACTAAAAGCAAATACGGAATATACCTATACAATAAAGGCGTTAGACTCTGCTGGAAACATATCAAAAGAAAGTGAAGAACTAAAGGTTAAGACAACAAATGAAATCCCAGATATAGAAGCTCCGACTCAACCGAAAGGATTACATAGTATGAGTACAACAGCAACAACTGTTGACTTGATGTGGAGTCCGTCTGAAGATAATGTAGGCGTAGACCATTATATTGTATATAGAGAAAGCGCTGGAGTTATGAATAAAATTGGTACAACGGATAACACATCCTTTATGGATAAAGAATTGAAGGCTAATACATCGTATAAATATGTAGTGACGGCGGTTGATTTAGCTGGAAATGAATCTAGTAGAAGTGATATTTTGAATGTAACAACAAAGTTAGAGGATCCCACATATGAAAAATGGGATGCAAGAAAAGCATATACAAAAGGTGATAGAGTAGTACATGAGGGAAAAGTGTATGAAGCAGTTCAAGATTATCAAGGCAATGGTGACACAAATTGGATTTTTGCCCTATCGCTTTGGAAGCCAGTTTTGAATAAATGATAAGTGGGAAAATATAGTTAACATTTTTGGGTTTTTCTTTGAAGTAAAGGGTCGTTCCAAATATAAATCCCTGAATGGTTTAAATGATATGTTAATAAATTTAATCACCATCCTAATGTTTACGAAATGAAATCAGAAAAGAATCCTAATGGTATTCCATTAAAAAGGAACTCCAATGGGATTCTTTTATTTTCTAATTTGTAATAGCGTATATTTTCACAGTGAATTTGCTAGTGGCACCAATTGGACTTGCGATATAATATTTAGTATTTGAGTAAGCCTCAGTCCTAGATCCATGTGAAATATTTTTCCAACGAATAGAATCGGTACCTAAGGAAACATCAATCATTACATTGAAAGAGATAGTAGAAGGATGATCTTTCTCTGAAGGCTCAATAAACCATTTTAATTCTTTAGTTCCTACAGGTAAATTATCAATTTTAAAGTTTTGACTAGAACGATTTTGTTGTCCAGATAAAGGACTAGATTCGGATGGGATTTGCGAAATTAATATCTCTTTTTCATTCGAATGTACACCATTTAATTTAATGATACTATCAATTAAACCTGGCCCAGGAAAATCAGCTGCGATAATACCAGAATGTCTAACTCTACCTTGTTGTAAGAGTTCGGTCCCAAGTGTATTCATCCCACCATAATATACTTGCCCATTTCTATCGCGGGGGAAATCACTCCACGCATTAGTGTAATTCGTTTGAATCAACTTAGGGCTACTATCAGTATTTCTATTCTCTTTTCCGCTTGCAACAAACCAAGGATATACATTATTTAAAAATGCGGCTGCACCACCCGTACCACTAAAATGGTTAAGATATATTTTTCCATTATTAAAGTTAGTATTTGCACTTTGTAGATGAGTTTTTATCGCATTCCATTTTTCATATATTTCGTCTGGTCCGCTTCCAATTTCAAATTTATCTTGTATATTCAAACTATCGTAATCAATACCGTATAATTGAGAGGATGCAAAGTTTTGTAAGACTACAATTTTACCTCGGATATCGCCTAAAGTAGGGTTGTTTCTGTCTATAGCTGGTACGGAATTAGGATCCCAAAAATATGAAGCATTAACGTTTTTATATTTTAAAAATATTTCCTCAAATGATGGAGATCCACTTTCAGGTGTAGTTTCTTCTTTTAAGCGCATTAAAATTGTTTCAGTCGGATAATCTTTTAAAAATTGAATTGCATCTTTTAATACATCTTCAAACACTGCTTTTTGATTTACAATGCCATGGTACATTGCAAAAGAATCTTTTACACGTTTAACGCGCATATCTACATATCGAATTCCAGAATTTAATTGTTGGGGTAAACTCATAGTTTGATTTCTTGTCAAATTTTCATCAAGAAAACTTGCGCCATGTAAAGCCATTGTGCCATGAGTTCCTGGAATAGATATTTCACTTAATTTTGTTGAATCTGCTACTTCTGACATCCACGATGGATTTTGATAACCTAGATTGGGTTCATAGGAATAACCTGGATGACTATCAGCTAAAATAGTTGATGGTGTACCTAAACTTGCTAGTGTAAAACAAGTGAGGATGCTAACTTTAAAGAAATTTTTTATTTTGTTCATTTTATCTCTCCTGACCTTTACATAATAGCTATAATAAGATGGTTTTTGACTATATTTATTGTTTTCTATTCCTAATGTAATGAATTTTTGTAATTGAAAAAGGGGTAGTGAGCTAACTTGAGATATTATAAATTTACTGTAATGAATTGTATCTAATAGCCAAACGGATTCTTAAAGAATAGTAGCATAAAAAGGTGAAAAATAAGCTTTTTGCTGTATTGTATACAAACAAAACAGAAGCCTTAAAAAGACTTCTATTTTGTGACATATTATGAATGATAAGGTGGTTAACAAATTAAGATAATGTGAGTGAGCGGTAAAAATCTATTTATAGCTGTTTCAGGAATTTCTTATAACAAGGCTATTCAGGAAAAGTGGTCCCTACAATGCTAATAAAAATTAAAACATACTATTCATTAAAACTTAGACTAACTACAGTTGCGATAGATTGGGCTGCATGTTCCCAGCTTCCATCTATAACTTTACCAATCTGCTGCCCAAGTGTATTTAAATCATTTGGATTAACTGGAATTCCATTATACGCAGCAAGAATTGATAAAAGTGGAGCAGCAAATGGTGTCCAACCACCTCTATCAATATTAAATACAGGCTTATCTACTACTTTTCCATCTTGCACAGTGAACTCATAATAAAATTGATCATCTGGACGGAAACTTAAATGATGAGAAATTTGTCCCTTAACATATTTTTTTCCTCCACCTAGATTTACTACTTCTATTTCTTTTACATTAAATTCATGCTCAAATACTTTTATTTTTTTGACTTCTGGACCATTTAAGGCAGCATTAACAGCTGTTTCTAAATTATTTTGTGCTAATGGTTGAATACTCATTTGTGCCTCTTTTTGTTGGATAGGAGCCTCTTTTTCTGCAGCAAATACTGATGTAGAAGGTAGTGCACCTGTAGCTAACGTAGCTGCAAGTGCTGTTGTCATCATGATTTTTCTTTTCATCTTCATAGTTTATCTTCCTCTCTTAAAGTTTTGATATATAATCTTTTAAAGACTGACATTGTGTAATATTTTATTTCATAATGCACAAAAAACTGGTTTAAGAATTATGTCAGAGAATTAAAATTATATATGTATTTTAGATGATATCTATCTACACATATTTTTTCAATTTTTAGACAAATATAATGGTAATGACTTCTTAAGAGTCAATTTAGTACCTTGTTTATATATAGAAATCCTATAAATAAACTAATTCTATAGTGAATGTAATATATTTGATATCAAATGTCTTACATAATGCTATAAAATTTCACAATTTTTTATTTTAAAGAATGGAGCAATAGGGATTCTAATTGCAAGGGATACGGGAATAGCCTAATCAATTAGAGTTTGAAAGAATTCTTTTCTTAGGATTCTCTCACTTCTAAATGAAGTGAAAGAGGGGGTAGTTCAAAATAATGAGAAAGAATCAAAGTTATGATGTATTGAAAGAAAAGAGAAAAGAGCGTACTAATTTTCCGAACCGGGGTTAAATGTCAAAGGTTCGAAATAGTCTTCTAAACCTTGAAATAACAGGTAAAAATAATAAGCACTCACGTAGAAGTGCTTATTCAAATTCGATTTCTGTTTTACCATCTGATGTGAAGTATCTTATGGTTGTTTTGTCGTATTCTTGCAAGCCACTCTGCGCAACGGCGTCTTTTAACTTTGTTCTCGTTCTGTAGCCGAAATTTTTCCGTAAGCCTTCGTCAGCATTTGACAATGCTGTTTTGTCAACGAAAACATATAAGACATACAAGTTATTTTCTTTATTTAATTCAACCGCTGTTACAGTACCACCGAAATATTCTATAATCTCCTTGGTTCTACGTTCAATACTTTTCGTCATTCGTGTCTGCTCATCTTTTGGTTGTTCTGTTTTCACCGTTGTTTGTTGTGTTTTTGACTGCTCCTGTTGAACCATTTCTTTTTCACCGCAAGCTGCTAACATTACAATCGATAAACCAACTACTAATACTAATTTCTTCATCATCTAAATCCTCTCAATGTTAATATCTAAATATCATCATAAAATGAAATTTGTTACTGAATATGGAGTGATATGTAATGCTTTTCATGGGTATGAATTATGTGGTGTCACCTATTGTAACAGTTAAAATGTTAGTACTTATCTTTCTTAATAACTTTATATATTTGACTTCGTGAAAAGCATTTTAATGGATTGTTTTAGCTTAATATAAAAAGAGAACGCATTATTATTTACGTCCTCTTTTTATATATTAGATAAATTAAAGCAGAAACTTTTATTTTAATTATGTAGATTCACGAATAATTAAGTTAGTAGGATATTCAATAATTTTACGTTTAATAGATTCATCTGTATTTATATATAGTAGTATCTCGTTAACGGTACGTTTACTCAGTTCAACAATTGGAATATCAATAGTACTAATTGTTGGGGTTGTAACTGTACAAATTAATTGATTATCATAACCACAAACAGCTAAGTCAGTTGGAATAGAATACCCTTTAATAGTAGCTCCTTTAATGACTCCAGCAGCAACTTGATCATTTCCAGTAAATAATGCAGTAGGTTTATCTTTTAATTTATCTAGCTTCTCAAAAATTTTAAATCCATCATTAATAGTAATTGCATCTCCAAATAGCCAATTTTTATTGAATGGTAATTGTTTTTCTTTTAAGGCATGCAGATAACCTTGTTGGCGTTTTAATTGTGCTTGACTATTAAGAGAGTCAAAACAAAAGCCAATTTTTTTATGACCTTTGCTTATTAAATGTTTAACAGCTTTGTATCCAGCTTCAAATTCATCGTAACAAATTATCGGAATAGGTGCATTTTCCTCATACTCATTACAAAGTATTATGGGCCCATATGCTAAATAATGCTCTATATTTTCCCAACTATTTTCTAGGGATGCGAGAATTACACCATCTACAGCTTTATTCTTTAGTAATGAAAGTAATTCAAGCTCTATTTTTTTCTCATAAAAAGTCTGATAAATTAGCAATTTGTAATTGTGTTTTAATAATTCTTTAGAAATTTCTCTAGCTAATTTCCCGAAAAAAGGATGATCTATATTTGGAATTGATAGAGCAATGGTTTGTGTCTTATTTATCCTAAGATTCCTAGCAATAGCACTAGGAGTATAGTTGAATTCTTGCATTACTTTTATTATTTTCTCACGTTTTTCTGAATTTACATAAGGATGATTATTTAGAACTCTTGAAACCGTAGCATTTGATACATTACATAATTTAGCTATTTCATTAATTGTTACCATAGAGAAACCCTCCGTAAAAAATATGTTGACATGTAATCGATAACATAAAATATAGTCTACTCATGATTTTCAAAATAATTTCTTAGAGGTGATTTAACGTGAAAACTCTTACTACAATTTCTGGACATAGTAAAGACAATTTAGCTTTATTAAAGTGCCTACAGGGGGAAACAAAAGAAAAAGAATTTGAAATTAGTAATATATTGCCGAATCACAAGATGAAAGAGAAATTATTTAGGGAAAACAAATTGAAAATAGATATTGATATAGAAAAAGATATTTTCAATTATAGCAGAAAAAATATACAGAAAATAGAATTTATGCCAGTTAATCGGTTGATTTCTCAAGATGAGGTTGAAAAAATTATTGGAGTTTTAAAAGATGTTTTACCAACAGGTCAATTTACAAGTGGACCATTTTCAAAAAAGCTAGAAGAAGTAATCGGAAGTTATTTAAATAAAAAGTTTGTAATTGCAACAAGCAGTGGTACAGATGCCCTTATGGTGTCATTGTTATCTATTGGTATTCAGCCTGGAGATGAAGTAATTATGCCAGCTAATAGTTTTGCGGCTACTGAAAATGCCGTGTTAGCAGTCGGAGCAAAACCTATATTTGTAGATATAGATCAGAAGAGTTATTGTATTGATCCATCTAAAATAGAAGAAGCTATAACCCCAAAAACTAAATGCATTTTACCTGTACATTTGTATGGTAAACAATGTGAAATGAAAAAAATTCGTGAAATTGCTGATATATATCAATTAAGAGTTATTGAAGATGCATGTCAAGCTATTGGTTCTTCAAATCTTGGAGAATATGGAGATATTATTGTCCTTAGTTTTAATCCATATAAGAATTTTGGTGTATGTGGTAAGGCAGGAGCAATAATTACTGATAATGAAACTCTTGCCATTCGTTGCAATCAATATAGTTATCATGGATTTGAAATTGATAAAAAAAATAAAAAGGTATTAGACTTTGGATTCAATTCTAAAATTGATAATTTGCAAGCAGCTATTGGTTTGGAAAGAATTAAGCACTTATCATATAACAATTTAAAAAGGGCGTATTTAGCTCAACGATATATACGTGATTTAAAAGAATTAGAGGATAGAGAACTAATTAAGCTACCTACAATGACAGAAGATAATGTCTGGCACCTTTTTCCGATTAGAGTTGAAAATGGAAGAAGAGACGAGTTGAAAAATAAATTGTACCAATTGTATAACATTGAAACAGATATTTATTATCCGATATTATCTCATAAACAAAATACTAAGTGGATAAAGGAAAATGATTTGCAAAACAATATGTTCAATACAGAGCAAGTTCATAAAGAAATATTACATTTACCTTTACATCCAAATATGATGTTAGAAGAGCAAAATTTCGTTCTGGAGGGATTATTCAATGTCAATAAGTAATGAAGTTTTACAGTCTTTAAATTTTGAAAGATTACCACAAGTTAAAAAGCCTAAGTATGTAGTGTTCTGTGATTTTGATGAAACTTATTATCCTCATAACATGGATGATTCTAAAAGAAGCAATATGAAATTGTTAGAAAAGTATTTGTATGAACAAGGAAGTAAAGGGGATTTAGCAATTGGTTGGGTAACGGGAAGTAGTTTAGAATCAATTGTTGAAAAAATGAAAAAGGGTGGTATTCAGTATTTCCCTCATTTTGTGGCGAGTGGATTAGGTACAGAAATAACGTACTTTGATAGTAATGGGACTACTATAGATGATCAAATTTGGGAAGAGAGAATTATAGAGGGTGGTTTTGATTCTTCGAAGATTGAAAGAATTCTTAAATTGCTAGAAATGAAATATGAAATTTTTTTAAGACCTCAGACACAATTAGGAAGTTCTAAGTACAAATTTAATTTTTATTATGAAGAGCAAAATGAATTTATTGATGCAAAGAATTTAGAAAAGATAGAAGAAATCGGAGAGATATTCCAAGTTGGAGTTAATATTAACAAATGTAATCCATTAGCTGGTGATCCAGAAAATTGCTATGATGTAGATTTTATTCCACTTGGAACAGGTAAAGATGAGATAGTGAAATTTATTTTAGACAAGTACGAACTAGATAAAACAAATGCAATTGCTTTTGGAGATAGTGGGAATGATTTAAGGATGCTACAAGCTGTAAGGCATGGCTATTTAGTAGAAAATGCAACAGAAGAGGCCAAAAAAACACACTCAATGTTAGCTCAAGGTGAATACTCGATTGGAATTTTAAATACTCTAAAGCACATTATTAATTAAAAGGGGATGTTCATATAATGAATATTGGGATTATAGGTGCAGGAAGTATTGCAAGAGCTCATTCTAGAGCATTATCAACTATTGATAATTGTAAATTAGTTGGAGTGTATGATGTTAATTCTGAGAATGCCGATAAATTGGTAGGGGATTTTGGTGGGAAGGTTTTTAATAGCTATGAAGAGTTACTAGAAGTAGTTGATGGGGTAATAATATCTTCCCCGAATTTTTGTCATAAATCTCAAGCAGTTCAAGCGTTATTAAAAAACAAACATGTGTTATGTGAAAAGCCTATGGCAATTTCTTGTGAAGAAGCAAAATACATGATGACAATAGCAAAAAATACTAATTTAGTCGCTTCAATGGGGTTTAACTATCGCTACCTATCTTATGTTAAGGCTTTAAAACAATTAATTCAAAATGAAGAATTAGGGGAAATAGTAGTGGTAAGATTGCATTTTAAAAAGAATAGCGCTTTTAGGAGAACTTCGTTTACTTGGCGAGATGATTTTCAAAGTAATAGAACTAGTGGAGCCTTGGGAGATTTGGGAATTCATCTAATAGATTTACTATGGTTTTTATTTGAGAGTGATTTTAGAGAGGATACTGTTCGAACTAAAATTAAAACAAATGTTAAGGAAAAAGAAAGTAAACCAGTTTTTGTTGATGACTATGCTGAGGTTTATGGCCAATTGAAAAATAAGGTTTTTGTTAATATTACAACATCTAAAAGTTCATTTCTTGATGATTGTGGTTTTAGTATAGAGGTAATAGGTACGAAGAAAGAATATAAGTATTCTTCTAAAGAGCCAAATAAATATATACTTTTTGATGGATTGGAAAAACATGAAATTCCGTTACCGTTACCTTTACTAGTCGATCCAGAAAATGAGATTTTTGAATGGTCTGATTCGTTTAGAAGTGAAATTATAGAATGGGCTAAGGCTGCGGAAGGTGGTCCTAATAAGTCTGTAGCAACATTTGAAGATGGATTTCGTTCACAAATTATATTGGATATGTTTTTTGATAAAAGCAGTAGTAATAAAGAACGATCTGTAGCAACTATTTAGTTTTATGGTAAAAACAGGGGTTTAGAACTTTTACTTAAATCCCTGTTTTTATTTTGGATTGGAGTTGAGAAAAGATGCGGTTAATGTTTTATTATGGTTGCTTGTTTTATTTTATTGTAGGAATAATACATGTTTGCATCGGTAGTTTAATTCCTTCATTAATACAATATTATGGAAGAACCCCTGATCAATTAGGTGTTTTAATATTTTTTCAATTTACAGGTTTTTTATTTGGTGTTCTAAGTTCACCCATACTAGTAAGAAAGTATCATTATTTTAAAACAATAACATTCGGTGTTTTAGTAATGTCCATCGTTCTAGGAGGTTTTATATATATTAAAGAATGGGCATATTTAGCCGTTATTTGTTTTGTATTAGGCTATGGAGCAGGTTTGTTAGAAACTACTATGGGTTCCTTTATTATTTCAACAGAAAGGAATAGTGCTGCTAAATTTAGTATTCTCGAAGTATGGTTTGGGGTTGGGGCGCTAGGGTTTCCGTTACTAGTTAATTATATTACAAAATTTTATGAGTGGTATTTTATTCTTTATGGGATATTACTATTCTTTATTTTTACACTATTTGTTTGGTACATGCTTGGACGTACAAAATTTCTAAATTTTTCTCCTCAAAAAAATGAAAAGGGAGGAGCATCCCTTTCCTCATTCAATCTTAAATTTAAAAGTGAAAAGATTAAAGTTATAGTATTTATTTCACTTTTTGCATTCTTATATGCAGGCATAGAAACCAATCTTGCAAATTTTTTATCTACTATAATGATTCTTACCAATAATGAATTAATCAGTTCAGTAAGTATATCTTGTTTTTGGTTAGCCATAGTTATAGGAAGAATACTTGTAGGTAAGTTAGCTCATAAATTTAATTATTGGACATACATTACATCTAGTTGCTTTACATTAGTGATTCTATTATTTCTATTCCCCTTTGTTCAAGGTACAGGTATGTATTTGTTTATCATCTTCATTATTGGTTTAGTCATAGCGGGTGTTTTTCCAATAACATTAATCTTAGCTTCCCGTATTATGGAAAATAATATTGATGAAGTGACTAGTTTATTTATTGCATCGGCCAGTTTAGGGGGGGCGCTAGTATCATTCCTAATTAGCTGGAGTCTATCATTAAATACTATAACTGTTACTTTTGGGATATTTTCTCTTTTTGCATTGAGTCTAGGTTGTATTATTTTAAAAATGAGGAAAATTGCAACTTACGGTAATGAAAGTGCCAAAAAGGTAGAAAGTATGAAAAATTTGTAGAAAGAATTTTTATAATATGAAAAAATTAATTTTATTTGGAATTCCTAAAAAAGTTGATAAAGTTAAAAATTCTGTATTTGGGCTTTGTTTTATATATTGTGCTGTGTAATATATAAAACAGAGATACTTCAAAAATAAAAATGATATGTAACAGTGACCAGTTCTCAGGCAATTGAATGTTATGATATGAAAAGAATGCCTTGTTGTATATACAATAAGGTAGTAAAGAACATATTTTCATAAGTAATAAAAAGTTATTTTAATTAGCTTTTAAGATTAATCTAAGAGGGGTTTGTTATCGAATGGAGATAAAGATTAGTAAAAAGGATAAGATTAATATCTCTAAAAAATTAAAGTCCTTTTTAGCTGAACAATATTCACTGGAATTGGGTGAATACATAAGCTATGAGTTACTTGAATTCATAATAAAGGAATTAAATCCACATTTTAATCAAGTTACTAGGGATAGGTTGGAAATGTTGTTAAAGAATATAGAGAAAGATATATACAGTCAATAGACTTTAAATGACAATTGAAAAAATAAGGTATCATTTTAGATACCTTAATACCCAGTAAGAATAGAATAAGTAATGCGTTACAAAACACCCATCCAATTTTATTGATTATAAAGGATGGGTGTTTTCTTTCTTAGGATATTATGAAAAACTTGCCGATGAAAGTCTATATTAAAGACTGTCTTGCATTTTTGTATGCTATATCATTTTCTATAACTAAAACCTAATGATATATAGACTAATTCCAAAAGTAGTTAATAAATGACAGAATTGAAATAAAATTAGAAAAAATAACTATATAATGGTAGAATATGGTTGGTTAACCTGTGGATGAATAATCAATAAATCTATTATTAAAGGGGGAATTAATTTGGGTAATAGGAATAAAATAATGAAAATTTATTTTCAAAGGTTAGTAGCTGTAAGTGTTTGTTTTTTGTTAGTTTTTCTAGGGAGCAATTATTCAAAAGCCGAAACTGTTGCACCAATAACATTAAATCCTAAAGATGTAGAAGCATTCACCAATAAAGTAATTCCAGAGAAAATGAAAAAAGAAAACGCAGCTGGTGTAGCTCTTGTCGTTGTAAAAGATAATCAAATTCTATTTCAAAAGGGATTCGGATTTTCCGATAAAGAAAAGAATACTCCCATCGATCCTAAAAAAACAGTTTTTCGATTAGCGTCAATATCAAAAGTTTTTACTGCTAGTGCTGTCATGCAGTTAGTTGAGCAAGGAAAAATTGATTTAAATAAAGATATAGTAAATTATATGGGGGGATTAAAGTACCAAAATAACATGGATGAACCAGTTACAATGGAGCATTTACTTACCCATACAACAGGGTTTGATTACGTAGATCCTAGACCAGAGGACATCCATTATCAAGATAATGATTATACAATGCTTAAAGATTATGTAGAAGATAATATGCCCACAGTAGTGAGAAAGCCAGGAGATACATATACATATGATAATTTTGCTTCTATGCTTCAAGGGTATATTGTTCAAAATCTGACAAACACACCTTTTTACAAATATATGGCCAAAAATGTTTTTTACCCTTTAGAAATGCATAATAGCAGTTTTGTTATGACAAATTTTATTAAAGAAAAGTTAGCAACAGGATATGATGCTAAAGGTAATGCCATTCCATTTTATCAAACTAGACCAACAGATATGCCACAAGGGAGTATGTTTTCTACAGGGAGTGATGTAGCCAATTTCATGATTGCTCAATTGAATGATGGTAAATTTAAAAATAACCAAATACTACAAAAAGAAACTGTAGAAGATATGCAAAAAACAAAATTTGCTTTACATCCCAAATACCCTAATATGACATACGGATTTGAGTTCTTTTCACCGCAAAGTCATAATGGGCAATATGTGTTTGGTAAAGGTGGAAATATACCAGGTTTTTCATCTTTAATGTGGTTAATTCCAGAGCATAGAATTGGAGTTTTTGTTGTTACAAATAAAGATAGTTCAGCACTACCTGTTGAAGTATTTGATGATTTTATGAATGAATATTTCCCAGATAAGACAAAGCCTGAATATTTGAAACCTAATGAAGAAGAATTAAAGAAATTTGAAGGGGTTTACCGTGATTTGAGATTAAAAAACCTAATGTCACATGTAAACATAAGTGAAGGAAAATTATATGTAAGTGATAAAGCATATGGTAAACAGGAGCTAAAACAAATAGACCCTTTACTATTTGAGGATGAAAAAGGGAATTATATGGCGTTTAAACTTCACAAAGATGGTACCGTGAAAGAAATGATACATTGGAACTCTGGTAGTTCAGCGGTGAAGCTAAGTGAGCCTGAGAGATTTAAAGACGTAGATGAAAATCATCCATATGCTAAGTTTATAAATCCTTTACATCAATACGAGGTATTACAAGCAAATAAGGAGGGGAATTTCACTCCAGAATCTTCTCTTACACGAGCAGAGTTTGCATATTGGTTATCTCAAATTGCTTACTTTACGCCACCTTCAAAAAAAGAACCAGTGTTTTCTGATGTGAAAAATCATCCATATGCACCACATATTCAAAAGTTATATGAAATTGGTATTTTATATGAAAAAGAAGGGGAACAATTCCATCCAGACCGTGCAATTACTAGACAAGAAGCAGCATGGATTACCTGGCAGTATTTAAAAATGTTAGGAGCGCCATCTGCAGATGCAACATTAAAGGGAGAAACTGATGAATGGGCAATAGAATCCGTGAAAAACATTGTAGGTCATCGTTTAGTAGGGCCTGAGGTTATATATAATGAAGATGGATCAGCAGATTATCTATCAAAACAAAGTATGAAACGGCAAGAGGCAGCTGCATTATTATTTTACGTTTTATTATCTAGTTAATTTGTTTTGAGATAAATTTCATGAAGAGAGAAGATCTAAAGAGCTTGAAATAATACACAGAAAAAGAATAATCTTTGACCAATGATTATTCGTAACAAATAGAGGTGGCGGAGTTATAAGCATACTCCAAATCTTAAGTATAGCTGTAATTAGAAGGATTTCATAAGCGTTTTGTAATGTAAGGAGCTCCTTTTAGGGGAGCTTTTTTTATATTATTAATAATAATTTCATGTACCGTAATTAATAATAATAATATAAAAACCTATAACAAGGGGATTCAGTCCAAGCCAGGTCACAGTAATACATTCGTTACCGCCTTTCTTTTTTTGAAGGAGATTTTAGTATTTTGAAATAGCGCAAACATTGCTATCAAGTTAAGATTATGCAAAGTCAATTTAAGACGAAATTGTTCTTTTTTCTAAAGGGAGAGTATATTGCTTTAACTATTGTAAATAATTTTGAGTCCAATAGATCTCTTATTCTTGGCGTAAAATTAAACCCCAATAAATGGGTAAATCCGAAAATCTATTTTGTGTAACCGACTGTGTCTGTATACAGCAATATGACTTTACTTGGTTTAATAGGTATGATAGGCTCGTTATTCAGAAAAGATTCCGATTGAGAAAAGCACATCCATAAAGGAGGATTGGTAATCATGAGTGATAAAGTACTTATTGTGGAAGATGAACGTGAAATTGCCGATTTGGTTGAGCTATACTTGAAAAACGAGAATTATACGGTTTTCAAATACTATACTGCTAAAGAAGCGTTGGAATGTATAGACAAGAATGCGATTGACCTTGCAATATTGGACATTATGCTTCCCGACGTAAGTGGTCTCACTATCTGTCAAAAAATAAGAGAAAAGCATACCTATCCAATTATCATGTTGACAGCGAAAGATACAGAAGTAGATAAAATTACTGGGCTAACAATTGGCGCGGATGATTATATTACAAAGCCTTTTCGTCCACTAGAGTTAATTGCCCGAGTCAAAGCGCAGTTACGCCGGTATAAAAAATACAATGGAGTAACGGCACAGAACGAGAATATTATCGTCCACTCTGGTCTTGTTATTAATATAAGCACGCATGAGTGTTCTCTGAACGAGAAACCGTTATCTCTCACTCCCACCGAGTTTTCAATCCTGCGTATCCTCTGTGAAAACAAGGGAAATGTGGTTAGCTCTGAGCGGCTGTTTCATGAGATATGGGGTGACGAATATTTCAGCAAGAGTAATAACACTATCACCGTGCATATCCGACATCTGCGAGAAAAGATGAACGACACGGTTGATAATCCGAAATATATAAAAACGGTATGGGGGATCGGCTATAAAATTGAAAAATAAAAATAAGAATAAAAAAATCGATTATTCAAAATTAAAACGGAAACTCTACCAATATATCCTTACGATTGTCATGGCAGCAGTTGTATTTGTGCTGTTTTTACGTCTATTTATCCAAGGAACACTTGGAGAGTGGATCGTACGTTTTTTGGAAAACAGTTATCATTTAGAGCGTTGGGACGCAATGATAATATATCAGTATACTATACGGAACAATATAGAAATTTTTATTTATGTGGCGGTAGCCATTAGTATTCTTATTCTATGCCGAGTTATGCTTTTAAAATTTGTAGAATACTTTGAAGAGATAAATACCGGTATTGATATACTTATTCAGAACGAAGATAAACAAATTGAGCTTTCTGCGGAAATGGATTTCATGGAACAGAAGCTCAACACGTTAAAGCGAACCCTTGAAAAGCGAGAGCATGATGCAAAGCTGGCCGAACAAAGAAAAAATGAAGTTGTTATGTACTTGGCACACGATATTAAAACGCCTCTTACATCAGTTATCGGTTATCTAATCCTGCTTGACGAGGCACCAGACATGCCAAGAGAGCAAAAGGCAAAATATGTGCGTATCACGTTAGAAAAAGCGTATCGCCTGGAACAGCTAATTGACGAGTTTTTTGAAATTACGCGATATAACCTTCAAACGATTACGCTCACGAAAAAACATATAGATCTATATTATATGTTGGTGCAAATGACTGATGAATTTTATCCCCAGCTTGCCGCGAAGGGAAAACAGGTGGTACTCCATGCTTCTGAAGATTTGACCGTATTTGGTGACCCTGATAAGCTAGCGAGGGTCTTTAACAATATTTTGAAAAACGCCACTGCATACAGCAAGGACGACAGCGTTATTGACATTAAGGCGGACCTATCCGAGGATGTGGTATCTATCGTTTTCGAGAACGCTGGATGCATCCCGAAAGATAAACTCGCTACCATATTTGAAAAGTTTTACAGATTGGATGATGCCCGTTCTTCTGATACGGGCGGCGCGGGACTTGGATTGGCGATTGCAAAAGAAATCATTGTTCAGCATGGTGGACAGATTTACGCGGAAAGTAATGATAACTCTACGACATTCACGGTAGAGCTTCCAGCCTTTCAAGACTGGGTTGATAAAGAGGGTTCATAGAAAATAATCATTGTTTCTTAAGAAATTCTTAAGGTTATTTCTACTTTTTCTTAGGAAATTAACAATTTAATATTAAAAAATGGCTCGTTCTTATGCGGTAGACTTAAACCAGAAGAACGAGCTTTTTTATTTCGTCAAAGAAAGATATGATAACTTATGCGTGGATTAAAATAGCTCAAATGTTTAGAAAAAGAGTGACACAAATATTTCTTTTCCTTTTAACGAATTGTGTCAAATGAGCAATCTGCTGTTTTGGATGTACCTGCACACAACTGAACAGAGTATCCACATAGATATAGCTTCGCTTTGCAGAAAGTAATCGTTAAGAGTTACATATCCGAAATCTTCAACGCTGAATCAGCGTGACATCATCATCAAGTCATTTACTTAAGGAGGAAGCTGAAAATGAAGAAGTAGTGTTTTTTATTGTTATTTTTCTTAGGTTTTGCTTTCATGAATAAAGCACTGTTTTTTCAGAATAAAGTAGAGGTACAAAAATATAATCAAAATCACAAAGATAACATAGATAATACAGGGACTACCTCAATTATTCAAAAGAAAGAGATTGTAAAAGAACAGATCTATCAAGGGAATTTGCTCTTAATTAACAGTAAATAGCCTATTCGCTATGTCGGTTTGCCTCACAGTACGATTATGCAAAAAATGAATTTAGCCTTGGAAGAATACCTGGATTATTTAAAAGAAGAAGAGAGCATTTCAGCAAGCATTGATGGGAAAAAATATACGATTTCATATTATCCCTTTTTTCAAAACAAGACAATTGACGTTGAAATACCAGTAAATGAATTTTGTGAAATACCTGGAAATAATATAGATGGGGTGATTGTGACCACCCGTGCTTGAATTATATTCTAAAATGACAAAGTTATAGATTACAATGTAAAGTTAGGAGATTTTAAATGCATTCAGGAGTTTTGATTAATTATTTATATACTTATTTTTTTACTATTATTTTTTGTATAGTGTTTCAAATTGGATTTTATTTTAAAACGAAAAAAAATAAATCTATTCAGCATTTTGTATGGGTGTATGTTTTTCTATTCTACCTTTCACTAGTGTATAAGGTAACGCAGATAGGGACTATATGGGACATAGGTAGATACGAAACATTAATTCGTGCAAATCAAATTAACTTGATTCCATTTGCTTCTGAAGGTATGACTACTTATGTCTTAAACATTTTACTGTTTATGCCATTAGGTTTTTTATTGCCGACTATTTGGCCGCAGTTTAGAACAATGAAAAGTGCTGCCTATGCTGGATTCGGTTTTTCATTGGCTATTGAGTTAGGTCAATTGCTAGATAATAGAATTACAGATATTGATGATTTATCTATGAACACCCTGGGAGCAATTATTGGGTATTTATTATATAGAGTATTATTCAAAATGATATATAAAAGAGATGAAAAAAAGATTGATAATAATATTTCTCTAGTAATAAAATACGAGGCTATTTTTTATTTAGTTTGCTCATTTATAGGTATGATGTTGATTTATTATCCAGTTTTATTTAGACGGCCTCTAATCCTTCAATAAGGTGATTAAGATACTGTCAGATAATATACATATAGCAAATTGATTCTTAAATAATAGGATATTACATATACCCATTTATATTAAATTCTCATAGAAATTTTTCAAAACTATTCTTACTGAAAGTTGAGTGGTTATTGAATTGATTTCTATTGCTCTCGTTTTATATCAAAGTACTAGCCTTTAATTAACAATTATATCCATTGTAAAAAAATAAGATAGGCTTTAATATTTACCAGTATTTAAATGCCGAAAATTATTTAAGGCATTTCAACCAAAATTTAAGAGGAGCATACAATGAACAAACTAAAAAGGATACTGAAACGTAAAATGACTTGGATAATTCTTATCCTATTCGTATTTGTTTATGTAAATAACAGTTCTTTTTTTGCTAAGAGGGACGATGGGACTCCTCTTCTTCTCGCTCACCGAGGACTTTCACAAACATTTAGCATGGAAGAGATTGAGAGTGATACATGTACAGCAGAACGTATAAATAAACCTGAACATTCTTATTTAGAAAATACAATTCCATCTATGGAAGCGGCATTTAAATCTGGAGCTGATCTAGTAGAGTTTGATGTTCAACCAACTAAAGATAATAATTTTGTTATTTTTCATGACTGGACTCTTGATTGCCGTACTAATGGTAAAGGTGTTACAAGAGATTTTACAACAAAAGAATTACAAGCACTTGATATTGGTTACGGTTATACAGCTGATGGGGGTAAAACATTCCCGTTTCGTGGCAAAGGGATTAATCTTATGCCAACACTTGATGAAGTACTTACCCATTTTCCAGACCGTTCTTTTCTTATTCATATTAAAAGTGATGATGAAAATGAAGGAATTCAATTGGCTACTCACCTCAAGAAATTACCAGCGAAGCGCCTTGATCAACTAACTGTATATGGTGGTGATAAACCAATTGCTGCGATAAAAGAGCGCATCCCTAGTTTACGAACAATGTCAAAAGCGACCATGAAAAAAGATCTTATTACTTATATGGCATTAGGGTGGACTGGCTACATACCTTCAAGCCTGAAGCATGGAGAATTACATATACCAGACAAAGTGGCTCCTTGGCTTTGGGGATGGCCAAATCGTTTTCTTAATCGAATGGATAAAGCAGATACTCGAGTTATCATTGTAGGAGGAAATGGGTTTGGGTTTTCAAGTGGATTTGACTCATCTGAAGATATAAAACGCCTTCCTGAAGATTATACAGGTGGAATTTGGACAAATCGCATTGATAAAATAGCACCTGTATTTAAGAAATAAGGGATAATATAACAGTCGAAGTTTTTTCATCTGTTTAACCATTTATATTTTAAAAGAAGACTTATTAATAATTTTAAAGGTTTATATACCGAAAAACACCCCTGATTTCCTATGAATAATGGAAATCAGGGGTGTTTTTCGGATGAATGGAACTTATTTTATAAGATGGTTATCATTCAATAGCTGACATTACGACAAAGTTTTCTGTTAATTCTGGAACGATTAGAGCTTGGAAAATAAGCTATGAAGTGAATGGTGAAGACGGCCTAGAACAAGCACTTTCTTGGAAAAAGGAGATAAAGATAGATTTGAGCGTAGAGAGAAATTGTAATTAAAGTAAGATAGGACAAAGACTAGCATTGAGAAATATAAAAGATGGAAGTAACATAGGGGAATTACGCATAAAGTAATATTGACGGTTTAATTAACAAAATTTTCATTTTAATCAAATAAATACATGGTGTTTTTAAATTATAATAATGTTAATAGGATGAAAATACAGCTACTAATTAGTTATTTTAAAAATCAATTTTAGATAGGAAGAGGATAATGAAGACCAGAGATAGTTATAAAATTATTGTAATTGGTGCTGGGACTGCTGGAATATCTTCTACTGCACATTTGTTACGAAATGTACCCCTATTGAAAGAAAGTATTGCAATTATTGATCCATCAAAAAAACATTACTTTCAACCACTATGGAGTTTAGTGGGGGGAGGAATTGTATCAAAGGAAAGTACGATACGTGATCAAGAATTGCTTATTCCAAAAGGGGCAACATGGATCCCAAAAAGTGTTGTTAAGTTGTTTCCGGATGAAAATAAGCTACTTTTAGATGATGGACTGCTGCTTGAGTATGAAATTCTTATTGTAGCAGCCGGTATACAAATAAATTGGGACGGCATTAAAGGCTTAAAGGAGTCTATTGGGACTAATGGGGTTTGTAGCAATTACTCTTATAAATATGTTGATTCTACTTGGAGAGAAATTGAAAAATTTAAAGGAGGAAATGCGGTGTTTACCCACCCAAATACTCCTATTAAATGCGGTGGTGCTCCACAAAAGATTATGTATTTAGCAGAAGAGTATTTTTCTAATAGCGGTGTAAGAAACAAAAGTGAAGTAATGTTTTATACCGCAAACGCTAACATATTTCAGGTTCCACGATATGCTAATACATTAGAACAAGTACTAGAAAGAAAGCAAATAATAACAAATTATAATAAAAACTTAGTAGAAATTATCGCTGAGAAGAAAGAGGCAATTTTTGAAGATATGCAAACACTGAAAAGAGAGACAGTACCGTATAGTATGATCCATGTTGTTCCACCTATGGGGCCACGTAATTTTATTAAAGAGAGTGAAATAAGTGATTCCCAGGGCTGGGTAGATATAAACCCTTATACTTTGCAACATGTACAGTATAAGAATATTTTCGGACTTGGAGATTGTACCAATTTACCAACCTCTAAAACTGGAGCGGCAATTCGAAAACAAATACCTGTCTTAAAACAAAATATTATGGACGTACTTAACGGAAGAGACTTGCATGCTAAATATGATGGATATACATCGTGCCCCATTGTTACAGGTTATAAAAGTCTTATACTCGCTGAATTTAACTATGAACATGAGCCTCAAGAAACGTTTCCGTTTAATCAAGCGAAAGAACGATATAGTATGTTTTTACTTAAAAGATATATGTTGCCCTATATGTATTGGAACTTTATGTTGAAAGGGATCCTATAGGAGAATATAGAAAGCGATTACAAATGTTGAAAAGTAATTTGAAATAACTATTTGGAGGGAATAGCTATGCTTTTAAAATATTTTTATGATGAAAAATTAGCACATGCTTCCTATTTAGTCGGTTGTCAAAAGGAAGGTGTAGCAATTGTAATTGATCCGGGTCGCTATATAGAACAATATATAGAATTTGCTAAGAAAGAGGGGATGGAAGTAATTGCTGTGGCTGAAACTCACATTCATGCAGATTTTCTTTCTGGGTCTAGAGAACTTTCTACTCTTTATCATGCCAATTTATATGTATCTGATGAAGGTGATTGTGATTGGAAATATCAATATCTTAACGAAGGTCGATATAATTTGGTTAGAGAGGGGACAGAGTTTAAAGTAGGTCATATAAAATTTAATGTAATTCACACACCAGGGCATACACCTGAAAGTATTTCTTTTTTAGTAACTGATACAAGTCAAAATAACTATACGAATGATAAGCCAATAGGAATATTCACAGGTGATTTTATATTTGTTGGAGATATAGGAAGACCCGATTTATTAGAAACTGCTGTAGGTATGAAAGATACCGCAAAAATAGGAGCGAAACAATTATTTGATTCTATACAAAAAATAAAAATACTCCCTGATTATTTGCAAATATGGCCATCACATGGTGCAGGAAGCGCATGTGGAAAAGCATTAGGAGCAATTCCGACTTCTACTTTAGGTTATGAAAAGATGTTCAATTGGGCATTTCAGTGTAATGAAGAAAGTGATTTTGTATCGACTTTATTGACGGGGCAGCCAGAGCCTCCAAGTTATTTTTCTTTAATGAAGAATTTAAATAAGTATGGTCCTCCAATTCGTAAGAAAAAAGAAGTTTTTGCTATTAAAACAGTAGAAGAACTTCAAGAAGTTATGAGAAGTGTTCAGCAAATAGTTGATATAAGAGAGGTAGAGAGTTTTGCTTCTGGTCACATCGAGAAATCAATTAACATACCGTATAACAATTCCTTCACAACCTGGTGTGGATGGTTACTAGATTATAAAACAGAAACTTTAATCATTCTAGATGAGGAAAAGGTTAGAGTGGAGGAGGTTATTAGGGACTTTGAATCTATTGGGCTAGATAATATTATTGCTTTTGCACCCTTACAAGTAATACAAAGACTTGATAGATTTGAAAGTTACAAAGAAAAAACATCGATTGAATTATATCCGCATATAAAGGATGGTAGCGTTAAGATTATCGATGTACGTAGTAAAAAAGAGTGGGAGGACGGTCATCTTCAAGATGCAATACATATCCCCCTAGGAAATTTATTTAAGCAGCTAGATTGCATACCAAAAGATTGCCCATTAGTTTTACAATGTCGAACCGGATTGCGTTCCGCTATAGCAGCTAGTATTTTACAAAGAGCTGGTATAAAGGAAGTGGTGAATCTAAAGGGAGGATTTCTTGCATGGAAAAAAGAAGAGCTTCCTTATACAACTTGTAGTATCAATGTGTAGGGAAATGATTCTTACTAATTTAAAATGGGTCATGATACACTTTACAATCAAGGAGAAGAAATAGAATTGAAGTGAAATGAAATTCAAGCCACATTTTACAGTTGAAATAGAAGAATTTTAAAGAGCTGAAATATAAAAAACACCTTATAGCTATAAGGTGTTTTTTATACCTCTTAAAATGACTTAAGATATGTTTACTTGAGTTCATTAGGTAGTTAGAGTTAGAGGTTAATAGACTATCTTTAACGAAAAATGTTGAGTAGTTCCCTTTTATTATACATTAATATATATAAATGAAAATGAATTCTTGCATCTTCAATCCTTTTCTTATTTAATACAACCTTGAATTTTATTTTTTCTCTCGTTTCTTTTCTTCATCTTGTAGTATGCCCCTAGTGATGATGTTCATACTAAGGCATGGACAGATGAATCAAAATAAAAATCATATAGATTCATAGGTTAGAAGCGTATAGGAACAAACAATATGATCTGTTCCTATTTTTTATTAATAAATAATTGGATGTCATATAATTGCAGAAACATAAGATAGAATATTCTCATTAATATTTCTACAGTTTTAAACTATATACATATAAAGGTAATAGGATTATATTTGCAATGAAAGAGAAAACAATAGATGGAAGGGGATGTTTTTATGTTTAAAAAAGCAGCGCTTGGTATTTCATCTTTGGCAATTACTGCGTTTGTCGGATTAGGAATGGCACCAGAAGCTTCTGCTGGACCTGCAGCACCACTTACTTCACTAAACGTTGTACAAGTAGAATCTGAGCAGGGCGGAGTAGAAACGATTAATCCAAACAGTTTTAGCACAACACGTGACCACGGGGGAAAATACTTATATATTACTACGAAGGAAATGGGATATGGTCAAAATCCATTTGCGAAAATGAATGGTTTTAATGTGAAAAGTATTGGCTCTACTATAATTGGTGGAAAACCAATTGTTGGTTGGTATTATAAGTGGGATGCCTCAGGACATCAGCAAGGAACATTTGAATATCAAAAAACATCTATTAACGCTCCATTTAATACAATGCGAACATCAATCTATATCAAATAAATATTGTGCACAGCTATAGGGTTATGACACGCAACATGAAATTTATAAAATTGAATTCATTTATATGATAAGTAAGAGTCTTCCTTAATGGAAAGACTCTTATTTTATTGTAATGATTATGTGAAGGGGGGAAGACAGAAATTCTAAAGCGATATTTAACATAAAAAAATAAACTAAATTTTCTTGAATACCTATGAAAAGAATAAATTTTCGTTCTGGGAGAACTTCAAAATGTTAGCTTGATAGCGATGTGAATGGAACCCTCACTGATTAAAGTTTCACTTTATTCCACGCCACTTTCCAAAATAGAGAAAGCTCCATTTCCACAATTAATTTCTGCCATCGCACCGTAAGGTAAAATAAACTTCGGTTCAGTATGGCCAAAATTTAAATTATAAAGAATTGGCAAATTTTCTAAATGATGTTCCTTCATAACCTGCAGTATTTCATGTTTATATTCTTCATAATACATTTCGTCTTTTGGCTTACCAAAAATAATTCCTTTTGCTTTTTGCAGAATGCCTTGCGCTGCATAATATCGTAACCAATATTTTATATAACTTGGTTCTGGATGATCTTCAGAAGTTTCAAAGAAGAGAATACTATCCTCCCAATGTTTTTTCTCAGGCCAAAGCTCCGTTCCTTTTGCAAATTCCAATACTTCTATACACCCACCAATTAAACGCCCATGTACAGTGGTAGAGCCTTGAAGTACCTCATATCCATTGTTTTGCTGCATCGTACGCCTTGTATCCTTATTTATTTCTATCCATTCTAAACGCTCACTCGTCCATTCATGAGCTGGTTGAATCTCGCCAATCGTTTCAGTTGAAAAGAGAGTTCGATTTATCATTTCAACTGTATATGGATCCATCTCTACATTTTCGGCAAAGTCGGTCAAAATTGCCGGACCGTATAAAGAGGAAAGACCTGCTTTATGACAAAATAAATGTGAAATAGTAACGTCAGAGTATCCCATAAAAATTTTCGGGTTTTCACGTATTACATTAAAATCTATATAGGGAAGTAGGCGAATGCTATCTTCACCGCCAATATTCGCAATAATTGCTTTCACGCGGGAATCTTTAAATGCTGTCATTAAGTCTTCTGTACGAGCTTGTGGGTTGTTATAAATGAATTCACTACCTTTTAAACTATTTGGCATAGGAACAACCGTAAGACCAAAAACTTCTTCTAATCTTTTTACTCCTTGCTCATATCGCCATCTTATTTCAGAATCACCTGCACCGCCCCATGAAGGACTTACTGTCGCCACAATATCTCCTGCTTGTAACCTCTTTGGTTTTATTAACATGTGAACACCGCTCCTACATAATGTAATGGACTACGATTATACAACCTGTAGTATTGAAAAATATGATGCATGACATTAGTTTCTTCATCATCAATCCGTTTACCTGCTGGGATTCAAGAATTCAGTCTTAGTGTTGAATATAGGAATAATCGATTTATATTTGAAAATTACAGTATGCAACATTGCATAAGAAAGATGGTTGCTATTTTGACCAACCTGTAACTATAATAGTTACAGGTTGGTCGTATCCAATCAAAAATAAAATCATCATGAATGGAGATGTTTCATAATGGGTATGAAAAAAATAATTTTAGCAGGTGCTTTAGGAATTGCAGCATTATCAGGAACAAATTTACCAGGATTAGAAGTAACAAAAGCGAGTGCAGCTTCTATTGAATCGAATTTCTCGACGTTAGAAGGACGAGTAGTAGAAGTAGATAACGGTGTGATTGTAGTAAAATCTAAGCAATACGAAGAACCTGTTAGTGTATATATAGATTCTCTTTCAAACGTGAAAGTAGGAGATGAAGTAAAAGCTACTGGATCTATGATGCGTAATTTTACAGAATATATGGTTGCAACTGCAATTGAAAATACAACAAACAAGTTAGGTATGCACATGAAAGAAGATGGCTCACCTGATTATGTAATTGGAGAAGTATCAAAAGTAGGAACGATGGAAGATGAGGGAGAAGGTGCTACTAAATATGTCGTAGTGGAGTATCCATCCCTAAACGGGAAGAAAGTGATTATTGATGTTTTCTTAACGAAGGGACAAGTATTTAATGCGGGTGAGAAAGTGAAAATTGATATGAAGTATGTGGGCTGGGGCGGAAGTTCTATTAACTGGAACACAACGGATCATATCGAAAAAGTGCATGAAGTAAAGAGCAACGTTGAAAATAATGATGATGTTTGGATTTGGTCTTAATTAGAGTTCTGTAAATAACAAATGTATCATGCAGTACCCATCGAATTATCATATGTATGATAATTCGATGGGTACTTTTTCTTTATTTTATATTCGGGGCTAAGGTACATCATTGTATCTATAATAATTTTAAAAATGCGGGTATACAGTTGAATTGAACAACCTCATACAGACAAGTGTTTTAGCCTACTGCTTATGCATCGATTTTATTCAAAATTGCGACTCTGTTCGTCGTAAATAATAGATAATTTTGTTTTACTGTTCTGATTAAAATCCGGTCTGTTGTAGCGTATGCTGTTCCAATTCGGATTACGTTTTCTTCTTCTACACCAGCATAGGTTTCATCTTCTGTAACTTCAATAATTTCACTTAATGGAATTTGAACCTTAGCTAGTTGCCATGAAATAATTAATTCTTCATCTGTTTTTTTAACATCGATACCTAGCATGTTACCAAAACCTTTCTGTATTAAAATGTCACTATTAATTTTATTATACAGATTTAAAGGTTTTATTTCTATTATGAAATTTGATTTTTCAATTTTTTCACAAGGTATCGTACTACGAACAAAAAAAGGTATCCACTGGCATCTGCAATCTTTCTACAATGAAGACGATCTTTTTTATTTTGTAAATTTTTGAGAATAAGGGATTTCCGATTAGAATATTATGTTTAAATCGGAGCGAATTTAAAAAATACAATAATGAAAGAGGTGTTTATATAAGGAGCGAGATGAGAATTATTTACGAGCTAAAAAAAGAGTGGAGAATTTGAAAGCGTTTTATATTCATTTAGCGGTATATACACTAGTTAACTTAATGCTTTTTTTTATAAATATAAGCTCTGATTCAAGTAAATTATGGTTTTTATATCCACTTGCAGGTTGGGGGATCGGTATCGTTATACATGGTTTGACAACTTTTCCATTTGGGATATTCGGAAAAGAGTGGGAAGAACGAAAGATTAAAGAATATATGGAGAAAGATAAGTGAATTTATTTCTGGAATGTATGAATATAAAATCTCATATAAATTTCTATGATCAAACGCTTGATGCGAAGTCTATTTTATAGCTTCGCTTATTTGCTTTGTATTCGAAGTTTTTGCGAGTGAGAGTATTTATATTCATTTTTTAGGCTGAATTGCATGTGAAATCAAAACTTTATTTGTAGCGCATAATAAATACAGTTGTTATCCTTTTTTAATTACATGTCGATATAGGATAAAGTTGATTTATCATTCTATATTAAAATAAAAATAAACCACTGTTCGATTTGAATATTCCACGATATAATGGTGAGAGTTTATATCTGAAGAAATATTTGCATAAGAAGTGAGGTACTGTATGAAAAAAAGAACGACAGACATTATTTTTATTATTATTGGTGCATTCCTTTTTGCTTTAGGTGTCAATTTGTTTGTTATCCCGAATGAGTTCGGTGAAGGCGGGGTAACAGGTATCACGATTATTACTTACTACTTATTTGAGTGGTCACCAGGTTTAGTCAACTTAATATTAAATGCGATTTTGTTAATAGCTGGTTATAAATTTTTAAATAAGATTACAACAATTTATACGATTATCGCTGTAGTTACAAACTCGCTATTTCTTCATTTAACAGAAGGATGGACGATTGCTTCTGATGAAATGCTCGTAAATGCCATTTTCGGTGGAATATTTATCGGTTGCGGGATTGGTCTTATCATTCGCGTTGGTGGAACGACAGCAGGTACTACCATCTTAGCGAGGATGACACATAAATACTTAGGCTGGAGCATTAGTTATGGTCTACTGTTCTTCGATCTAATCGTTGCGTTTTCATCTTATTTCATCATTGGTGCAGAAAAACTGATGCTGACAATTATTATGTTATATGTAGGAACGAAAGTGATGGAATTTGTAATTGAAGGGTTAAATCCGAAAAAGGCCATTACGATTATTTCTGATAATCCGGATGAAATTGCCGGGAAGGTGACAACCTTAATGGGCAGAGGGGTTACCGTGTATTCTGGTCATGGCTATTACACGAAAACGCCGAAGGACATTCTTTATGTTGTTATTAATAAGCAAGAAGTAGTGAAGCTAAAGAGGATTGTTCAAACTACGGATCCGGCTGCGTTCATCGCTATACACGATGTTCGTGATGTGTTCGGAGAAGGATTTGTTGATATTTCGAAGGCTTAAAAATTGTTTTTGATTAAAATAATCTAAATACTAAAACGTGAGAATCTATTTTGAATCATCTTTTTTCAAAATAGATTCTTTTTCTTTTTCTTGCAAAAAATCCAATTGTTTCTTAATGTAGTGATGTAGAAGGATGAACAAGAGAGGGTTTAATGAAGATGATACATATTTTATTAGCTGATGATGATAAGCATATTAGAGAATTATTACATTATCATTTACAAAAAGAGGGGTTTAAAGTTTTTGAGGCTGAAGATGGAAAGGTAGCGCAAGAAGTATTAGAGAAGGAAAATATTCATCTTGCGATCGTAGACATAATGATGCCTTTTGTTGATGGCTATACGTTATGTGAAGAAATACGGAAGTATCATGATATTCCTGTTATTTTATTAACGGCGAAAGATCAGTTAGTGGATAAAGAAAAAGGATTCATTTCTGGTACGGACGATTATATTGTAAAACCATTTGAACCGGCTGAAGTAATTTTTCGTATGAAAGCTTTATTACGTCGTTATCAAATGTTGAGTGCTGACATGATTACACTCCACGGAACGACTATTGATCGTAAAGGTGTTGAAGTAAAGTGTAACGGTCAGACAATTTTGCTTCCATTAAAGGAATTTGAATTATTATCACAATTAGCTAGCTATCCTGGGAGAACATTTTCAAGAGAAGAATTAATTGAGTTAGTATGGGGAATGGATTTTGAAGGGGATGAACGAACGGTTGATGTTCATGTGAAGCGACTAAGAGATCGTTTCTCCAAACGAACGGATGATTTCCAAATTACAACGGTGCGCGGACTCGGGTATAAGTTGGAGTTGAAATAAAATGAAATCACTATATTCTAGATTTGTTTTTATGACAGTCGGTATTATGCTACTTAGTAGTATTATTGGATTTTTATTAACGAACGTATATTATCAGGTGAAGTTAAAACCGTACAATAGCGAAAAGATTTTAAAGTATGCGAAAGAAGTTAAATCGTTATATGAAAAGCAAAGTGAAGAAAATCAAGAGGCGTACTTACATTCTATTGCAAAGTTAGGGTATGAAATTTATATTGTCGATGATCAAAAGAATGGAAAGCGTATCGGCAATGCGTTTCGTAAGACGACGATAAGTGATGATACCGTCCGTAAAGTATTGCGAGGGGAGACGTTTAATGGTGTCTCTACGTATCCAACGCGTCTCTTTATTACAGGATTTTTCGATAACGAATTAATTAATAGTGTCGGTGTACCGGTAAAACACGGTGATAAACAGTACGCATTATTTATTCGTCCTGACATTCAGAATCAATTTGGTGAAATGCGAATTTTTCTAGCGGTATTACTTGGGTTTATCGTTTTATTAAGTATCATTTTTATAGCGATTGCAGCAGGGTATATTGTTCGTCCAATTCGTAAATTTACGAACGCTACGCAAAAAATTGCGAGTGGGGAATATGAAATTGAATTAGACGTAAAACGAAAAGATGAGATTGGTACGTTATCTACAAGCTTCCAAAAGATGACGAAAAGTATTAAAGAACTAGATGAAATGAGACAAGAATTCGTTTCGAACGTTTCACATGAATTCCAGTCACCGCTTTCTTCCATACAAGGTTTTTCGAAGACGTTGCAAACAGAAAAGATGAGCGTGGAAGAAAGAAACCATTACTTACAAATTATTGAGGGTGAAAGTAAGCGGATGTCTAGTTTATGTAAACAGTTACTTACGCTAGCTTCTTTAGATAAAGAGGAAAAGGTTCTACAAATAAGAGAATTCAATCTACAGAAGCAAATTAAAGACGTCATTTTTATGCTCGAATGGAAATGGCGCGAGAAAGATATCGCCGTTGAATTTGATGTGCCAGATATCACTATAAAAGGTGATGAAAACTTACTTCATCAAGTATGGAGTAATATTTTCACGAATAGTATTAAGTTTTCAAACGATGCTGGGACGATTGAGTTTTTCGTCGAAGAGTTAGAGTCTAGTGTCATTATCTCTATATCTGATAACGGAATCGGTATGGAAAAAGAAGAAATGGATCGTATTTTTGACCGTTTTTACAAAGTAGATATAGCAAGGGCAAGAAACGTAGAAGGTAGCGGTTTAGGGTTATCGATTGTGCAGAAGATTGTTGAACTGCATAAGGGAACTGTTTCAGTATATAGCACAAAAGGGGAAGGGACGACTGTTCGGGTGGAACTTCCGAAATAGATGGAAGAGGCTGTTTGGGAACAGCCTCTTTTTTGTCGTTTTTTGTTGGTAAGTCGATATAATCGAAAAATCGCTGATATAATTCGAGTTACGCTGATATATTTAAAAAATCGCTGATATTAATTTCATGTACTGTATTTCTGCTATAAAGCCGCACCTTTCCCGCGCTCTTCCTTAAACCGAACTCCAAAAGTATCCGCTGTAATTTCATCAGCTTTCGGCAATGAACGTAATTTCGGATGAAGTAGCCATACTAGAGAAATGAATAAAATCCCGATGCTAGCGAGCGCGAAAATGAGTTGGCTACTAAATACATTTGCGGTGTATCCGCCAATTAAAGAACCGAACGGCATAGCAATTGTGCCCATACTTTGCATGACTGAATTGATCCGTCCAATATATTGATTTGGAATTACAATTTGACTAATTGTCGCAAATAAGATGTTCGTGGCTCCAATTGGAATCCAAGCTAGGCCGAATAAGAAAATAGATAGCCATTGAAACGGTACGATCGTAGAGAGAAACCAAAAGAAAGCGCCAGCCGCAAAGCTAATAATGGAGACGTGGCCAACATTACGTTTGCCAACCCATGAACTGAAGAGTGCTCCAATTAAACTGCCGGCGGATATAGCTGCTAAAAAGAAGCCATATAATTTCACGCCTCCTAAAGAATCAGCGAAAGAAGGGAGTATCGCCATCGTCATACCGATAGAAAAATTAGCGACAACTGAGCCGATTAAGAAGACACCCATTAAGGAACGAAAGACGATTGAAAAGCCTTCTTTTAAATCTGAGAAATATTGTTTAGTTGAAAGTGATGTGCCCGTTTCGGTTTGCGTTGGCATTTTTAATGAAAAGAACAAAAGGGCAGTAATCGCGAATGTTAAGGAGTCGATCACATATAAAGTAATGGCACCAAGTAGTGCTACTAATATTCCAGAAAGAGTCGTACAAATTAAATCAATACCTTGATACGCAAATGAAAAGAGAGAGTTTCCTTTTAATAATTGTGTTTTATGCAGTAGAAGTGGTAAAGCTTTCGATTGTGCGGGATAGGCGAATTGTTCGATAAAGGCTACGATGGGCATAATGATGAGTAGTAGTTGGACTGTTAATAGGTCGAAGTAGTGTGTAATAGGGATGATTAAAATAAGAATGCATTGCAAAACTTGTGTGATGACGAGGGTGTTTTTGATTGACCATCTATCAACGAATGGACCGGTAAGAAATTGTAATGCAGAAGGTAATAACGTAAGGAAACCAGCTAATCCAGAATAAAAAGGATTACCACTCAGCTTATATACGAGCCACATCGCTGCTACATAATACAAGCTATCTCCTATGTTTGTAAAAATTCTCCCTAAAAATAATAAGAGGAAATTCCGGTTTTTCAATATGTCCATTTAATCTACTCCTTTATAATAAATTTATTCGGTAAAATAAATTTGACCGTTTATGTAAAAAAAATCGTGTTACGATTTTTCTTCTTCTTTCACAAATCGTTGCATTGCTCGTTCATCGATTTGTAGTGCAGTGGTAGAAATGTAATACGATTTACTATTTGGATCGTTTTCCGCGTCTTTTGTGATTTCATTTAATTCAGCCATCAATTCATAAAACTTTTTCACCCACACTTGAAATTGTTCCGGCGTAGCATCAAACTCCCAGCAGGATGAAACGTAATTCCACTCAGCCGGGTCTTCGCTTACTTTTCGTAATGTAAAAGCTTCTTCTGGTGCAGCGAGAATATGGCTTTTCGTCATTTCTGTCATTTGTAAAAAGATTTGGCGACCTGACTCGCTTAACATTTCTAAATGAGGTAATAGATCTGCAGCAGGTGTGAAGCCTTTCGCGACAGATTGATAAAACTTTTGAACGATGCCATTTTTTTCTTCTGTATATACGATTTCTATAAAACCATTTTTCTCTAATTCTTTTAAATGATAATGAATTTTCGCCCTTGGAATGCCGAATTTCTCAGATAGTAATTGTCCTGTATAAGGACGTTCGCATAGACGCATCATCATTTCGACACGTAGTGGGTCGCTTATTGCTTTTAGTTGGCTATAAGTAGTTAGTGTGAACATGGGCTTCAACATAATCAACTCCTCAAATGAAATTACTCGGTCAAGATTATTTGACTGAATTGTATCAAGGATTTTGTTTATTTTCAATACTTTCTGAAAATTTAATCTTTCTTCTGTAATCTTCTGTTCATATTCCGTTCATATTTCTTTTTTATGATAAGTGCATAGAAAGAAAGAGGAAGGAGCGAGCGAAATGTTTTTAGCTCTGCGTGAATTGAAACAATCAAAATTAAGATACGGATTAATCGGACTGATTATGGTGTTATTATCATTTTTAGTCCTTGTTATTTCAGGATTAGCAAATGGATTATCATATGATAATGCTTCATCGATTCAAAATATGGAGGCAAATAAGTTCGTTTTAGCAGATGATGCGGAAAATAAATTACTCCGTTCACAAATTAAGAAAGACGATGTAGATAACGTAGTCAATCAAGTAGGCGAGAAAGAGGCAGTTCCGTTTCGCGTGAAAGTTTCAACGTACGAAAAGAAAGATAGTTCGAAAAAGGTTGATATTGCCATTTTCTCAAGTGAACGCGATACATTTTTAGAACCGAACATTGTAAAAGGTGAGAAATTAAGTACAGCAAACAATGAAATGGTTGCTGACGAATCCATTAAAGAAAAAGGAATCGATATTGGGGATACAATTATTGATCCTGTTTCAAAGAAAGAATTTAAAATCGTTGGATTTACGAAAGACCAAATGTTTAGCCATACACCAGTCGTATATGTAAATGAAGATGTATGGGGGGCTATCTCACAACCAAACCAAAAAGATTATAGTGCAATTGCGCTTAATACAGATAAAGAGATTAAAAATGCTCATGTTATTGATAAAAAAGAAGTACTACAAAGTATTCCAGGGTTTAAAGAAGAGCAAGGAACATTAACGATGATTATTGCGTTCTTACTTGTAATCGCTGCGTTATTAATCGGTGTATTTTTCTACGTTATTACACTACAAAAAACACAGCAATTAGGCGTATTAAAAGCAATTGGTACAAAGAATTCTTATTTAGCAAATAGCTTAGTCGTACAGGCGTTATTTTTATCAGTCGTTGCGATGGTAATTAGTATTGTTCTTGTACAAGGGTTAGAAACAATTTTACCAGCAGGTATGCCGTTCTTATTAACAATACCGATGATTGCACAATATGCAGCAATCTTTATCGTCATTAGTATTTTAGGAACACTTATTTCGTTATACCAAGTATTAAAAGTTGATGCGCTAGAAGCAATTGGAGGCGGGATGTAATGACTTCATTATTAAAATTAGACAAAGTAAGTAAAGTGTACGGAGAAGGGGATACAGAAGTAACAGCCCTTCATCCGATATCGCTTGATGTGAAAGCCGGAGAATTTATCGGAATCGTCGGTCCTTCTGGATCAGGGAAAAGTACGTTATTATCAATCGCGGGTGCTTTATTATCACCGTCAAAAGGGGATATTTACATTCGTGAGCAAAATATTACGCAGTTATCGGAAAAGGAAATGACAGACATTCGTTTGAAAAAAATCGGATTCATTTTCCAATTTGCAAATCTTGTTCCATATTTAAATGTGAAAGAACAATTGCTTTACATTGCAAAGCTGAAAAAAGAAAGTAAACAAGAATCAGAAAAGCGTGCGGATCATTTATTAACGGCATTTGGATTAGGAGAAAGAAAAAATCATTATCCAAATCAACTATCTGGTGGGGAAAAACAAAGGGTGGCAATCGCTCGAGCTTTCATGAACAACCCAGATTTAATATTAGCAGATGAACCAACGGCAAGCTTAGACTCAAAACGCGCACGTGAAGTCGTTGAAATGATGAAACGCGAAGTGAAAGAGAGCCAAAAAGCAGCCATTATGATTACACATGATGAAAGAATGCTTGATGTATGTGATCGTATATTGACGCTTCGAGATGGACAGTTAATATAAAGAAAAAGGCCAACCGTACATGCGGTTGGCCTTTGTATAATTGTTTTTAAGAAGTATAATGGCTTTATTTTGAGAATAACGTTTTAATTCTATTTCGTGTTACTAATAAAATCCCGCCTAATACAGATAACATACCTAAAGTCATATTATTTGATTGCTCACTACCAGCGTTAGGAAGTTCTCTAGCATTGTTGTTTGCATTTGTAGTACCAGTCTTTGTTTCTGTTTGTTTCGATTGAGATACTTCATTGATCTTGTTATCTACATTTTGCTTCGTTGTATGTATCTCAGCTAATTTGTCATCAATTTTTTTCTCAGTATGTTTAAAGTCGTTAATTTTAATGTCTAAGTCTTGTTTTTTCTTTGATAGATCGTCTGAAACAGTTTGTTTCGCTTGTTTAATTTCATTGATTTTATTGATTAAGTCTTGTCTAGCCTTTTGTAATTCAGCAAGTTTGTTTTTCACATCTTGTTTAGCTAGTTCTAAGTTAGCGGAAAGACTATCTAAATTGCCTTTAATTTTCTTAAGTTCTTTTAACGTGTTACCAGTATTCGGCTTGTTTTCTTTTAGCTCAGCAAGTTTGTCCTCAGCAGTTTGTTTCGCTTTCTTTAACTCAGCTAATTTTTCATCTACTTGTTTTTTAACTTCCTTAAGTTCAGTAACTTTCTGATCGATGTTTTCTTTATGTTGCTTAATTTCATTCACTTTTTCATCGACAGTTTGTTTATGTTCTTTAATCTCATTAACTTTATTATCGATATTTTGCTTATGCTCTTTTACTTCAGCAACTTTATCATCTACTTGTTTTTTATGCTCTTTCATTTCAGCGATTTTATCTTCGGCGATTTGTTTATCTTGCTGAAGTTTTGCATCTAGCTCTTGTTTATGTTGTTTAATTTCGTTGATTTTTTCATCGGCAACTTGTTTACGTTCATGTAGTTCATTCACCTTCGTATCAACATTTTCCTTAACCTTGTTAAGTTCATTCAATGTTTGATCCGCGTTTTCTTTGTGTTGCTGCAATTTCGCATCTAACTCTTGTTTATGTTGCTTAATTTCAGCTAATCGATCTCCCGTACTTTGCTGAGGAGTAGCATCAGTTACTTCTGCATGAGCAGAGTTTGCGCCAGCAATCATTGCTAAAGCTAGTGTAGACGCAGCGATTGTTTGTTTTGTTTTCATATTTTTGTACCTCTTTTCTTTCATATGCATGAGCTGTTTTGTGTAAAAATGAGCATATAGAAGTAGATTATCTTATCATTATATACCATGTTAGGCGCTTAGAGGAAGGATTTGCATAATAATCTATGATTATGTAATTTTAAAATTCTTTTATTTTGGGGTAGGGGACAAATCTTTAGCTAGATGAACAATTTCTTCTATAGTAAAGTTTACATCTTTACTATTGCGAATAACAAACAAATAATCAGCCTCGTTTTCTACAGGATCCACCACATCTTCATGTAGTGATTCAGCCTGTTGTCGATCGAGTACTTCTTTGAAACTAGAATAACCACCTCTAAAAATATTCGTACTTCGCGTGCTTCGAGCCACTCTTTCATAAAGTACATCATTTGGAATGTCAAAATGAACGAGTATGCGTACGTATTCCTCTTTCTGAAACAATTCATTTAGCAAATACATCCGGCCGTTTCGGCTTCTATTTGAATTGCAAATAATAAAGTGTAAACTCGTATGTTCTTTTGCATAATCAACAATGAATTTTGAAAGACCGTGCTTAAATGTATTAGCGCCTTCAGTTGGCTGTAATTTTTCATAATGCGTGTTAACAAATTCTGCTTGGTTATCTTGATCCATAACGAAAGAGTGGGGTAACTCTTTTTCTAAAGCTTTTGCAAATGTAGTTTTTCCGCTGTGAGTTTTTCCTACTGTAATAATGACGAATCGTTTCATATTGGCCTCCATAAGTATTGTTATAATCAGGAATGTTCGTTGTGAATCGACCATTTTCCTGCCAGATAATATACAAAGTGTCGGAGTGATAGTAGGCTGGAAACTTGACAAAAAAACTTATTTATGCTATAATTTACCAATATAAAAATAACGTGTATAATAGGGTTCTCCTGGCCAGGGGGATCCTATTTTTATTGTGAAAATGAAGGAGAGTGTATGTGCGTGAAACAAGGTGAAGCAAGTGTAACGTCGTTAGTATCAGCTTTCGGAAGGGCATATCATAGTGAATTTGATAATCCGAAAATCTTTGATGATTACATCGCTAAAGAATTCATATCGCCAAAAGAACGAATTAATATTGAAACGAATATGGTTCAAGGGATACATTTTTTCAATACAGACATTGCTGAGCAGTTTCAAGATAATCCGAAAGAAATATTAAAATGGATTACACAAGTTCAGTTATCACCAACACCTTTAGCACGTGCGGCATATTGTGAAAGAGTATTGTTACATGAAATTGCATTAGGCGCAAAACAATACGTCATACTCGGTGCAGGCTTAGACACATTTAGTTTTAGACACCGAGAGTTAGAGGATAAAATAGAAATATTTGAAATAGATCATCCTTCTACGCAAAGATTTAAGAAGGAGAGAATAAAAGAAGCAGAATTTGAAATTCCAAACAACCTTCATTTTGTTTCAATGGATTTTACGAAAGGATTTTCCAATGAACAGTTACGGAATGAAGCATTTGAAAATAAAAAGACTTTCTTTAGTCTTTTAGGTGTTACGTACTATTTAACGAAAGAGGAACTTTCTAGTTTAATAGAATACTTATTCGAGATGGTTCCGGTAGGGAGTTCTATCGTTTTCGATTATCCGGATGAAAACTTATTTACGGAAAAGGGATTGTCCAATCGAGTTGAAAACATGGTAAAAATGGCTGCGGTAGGTGGAGAACCGATGAAATCATGTTTTTCTTATGCCGAAATGGAAGCACTGTTAGAGAAGGCGGGCTTACTCATTTATGAGCATTTATCACCAGAAGACATAAATAAATTATATTTTGAAGGACGAAACGATTATTTAGAAGCTTTTGAAACAGTGCATTATGTACATGCGGTGAAGAAGTAGAGGATTAGTAGGCATGGGGAGGAATCTCTGTGTCTTTTTTTCGTATTAAATTCATTGCCCTTGGATAAAGAACAGTAAAACACCTAAGTATTTAACTTTTTGATTTTTATTACAATTTTGTAAGGTTAAGTAATAAAAATCGATAGAACGGGATATTAGAATGGGATACTCTGATTGATGGGTAGAATATTCTGAAAAAAAGGGTGGAGCAAATGAAGGATAGACAAAAAGCATTGATAATATGCAAAGGTATTTTATGTTTAATTATTTGTATGCTAATTACGAATGAAGTGTGGTTTATGAAAGTAGCGAGGGCAGAATCGGGTACATTGACTGATAGGAATATAGAAAACTTTAAAAAAAAGATGGATGAACAGGTACCAAAATGGCAAGAAAATTATAATGTACCAGGGGTTGCAATAGGGATTGTATATGAGGGGCGTATTGCTTATACACTTAACTACGGTTATGTAGACAAAAAGACAAAAAAAGCGGTTAGTGATGATACGTTGTTTCAAGCTGGTTCCATATCTAAAAACCTTACAGCGTGGGGAATCTTGCATCTTGTAGATGAAGGACGTTTATTACTAGATGATCCCGTTGGAAAATATCTGACCAAATGGAAATTACCTAATTTAGAGTTTAATAATAATGAAGTAACCATAAGAAGATTGTTAAGTCATACTGCAGGGCTATCTGCACATAAAGGATACCTTGGGGTTGCACCGGGGAAGCATCTTGATTCTATCGAGGAATCTCTGTCTGGAAAAGGATGGCTTAATGAACCAGTGGAGGTTACCGATAAACCAGGTTCAGAAACAAATTACTCTGGTGGTGGATATACAATTTTACAACTTGTAATTGAAGAAGTTACCGGAATACCGTTTGATCGTTATATGGAAGAACAAATTATGAAACCTTTAGGAATGAAATCTAGTTCATTCTTACAACGTCCTGAAAACCATAACCTTTCGAAAGCTTATGGATATTTTGGAGAGGAGCTCCCTAGTTACCAATTTACCGAACAGGCTGCTGCAGGTCTTAAGACAAATGTTACCGATATGATGACATTGATACTTGCAAGTATGGATGCAAATAATAAAGGTAATGGTGTCATCAAAAGTGAACGTGTTGAGGAAATGCAAAAGCCGGTATTAGGGGAGAATGGTTTAGGTATATTTGAAAAAAAACTATCTAATCAATGGAAATTAATTTATCATTCTGGTGACAATCGAGGTTGGCATTCTTTTTATGGTTTCATTCCTAATACAAAGGATGGATTGGTAATTCTTACGAATAGTGAAGGGGGTATAGACTTACGACAGGATATTTACCACGCATGGATTGAATATGAAACTGGAAAATTACCTGAAAGTTACTTCGCTCTAGCTGAGCAGAGAAAAAACAACTCTATTACATCAATTGTTATTGGAGCCACACTTGGTTTATATTTGCTGCTGTTTGTGATTAGATTGTACAAAGGTAGAAGAACTTTCATTCTTAAGCAAGAGAGGAAATCTTACATCGGATTAGTAGTTAGGACATTTTTACTTGTTATTACTGCTGTTCTCGTTTTTTGTGCTGCCTATTTGTGGAGAGTTTTCAGTTTGAATTCCGGTAATACAATAAATTTTATTCTAATAATGGCTTGGATTATAACTCTATTAATTAGTGGATTTTTCCCGAAAATTAAAAGTAATAAAAAACAACGTATGAAACTAAGAGATTTAACATCAAAATTTACATTTATGTAATGTTGAAAGCTAGAAAGCTAGATTGGCGCGAATCGTTAATTGCGGAGTGCAAAAAACGACAAAATCTCTTAAAAAACACTTAACTTTTAATGCCATCTATCTTTACAATCCCTCATTATAATGTGAATTGGACAAGCACCTAAGAGAAGGCAGAACATGTCAGTTTGTACATTCTATTATTAGGGGGAGAATTTGTATGAAAAAGGCAGTTGCTTCGTTAGCAGTTATGGCGGTATTATTGCCGACGTTTTCAGTGCATGCGGAAGGGAATGAGCAAGTTCGAAAGTCAGCTACAACTTTTAACGTTATTAGTGACATTCAAGGGGATTTAGGAGATTTTGATCACGTATTAAAAGATATGAACAAAGTGACGCCACTTTCTAGAGCGCTTATTATGAATGGGGATATAACGTCAACTGGACAACAGTCCCAATATGATGATGTGAAGCGTGTATTAAACAAAAATAAGCATCCAGAGAATGTATGGTCAACTGTTGGGAATCATGAGTTTTATGCTGGTAAATGGACAGCTGATGGGAAGCTCTCTCAAAGTACATGGCCAAATGGTGTAACGGAAGAAACGCTATTTGGTCGCTACTTACAATTTAGCGGACAAGAAAAGGTATATCATAAAAAAGAATTAGACGGTTATCCGCTTTTATTTTTAGGAACTGAAAAATATATGAAATACCACGATTCAAAAATGTGGGATGAAGTATATATGAGTGATGAGCAATTAGGTTGGTTAAAACAAAATTTAGAAGAATATAGTCAAAAAGATAAAAATAAGCCAATCTTCATTTTCTCTCATCACGTTTTACCTGATACAGTATCTGGATCAAGACAAAATCCGTATTTACAAGATTATTTAAACGTTGATAAGTTGTACGATATATTAAAAGACTATCCGCAAGTTGTTTTCTTCACGAGTCACACGCATTGGGATTTAAACTTACCAGACTGGGCTGGTAAAAAGAAAATTACAGGCGGAGATAATAAAGGATTTACGGTTGTAAATACGGGCGGGATTGAAACGGGCTGGATGTCGGCTGGACCAAATGGCGGAGAGAAGACTGCTCCTGATGGCTATTCATTTAAACAAGGGTTGCAAGTGAAAGCATATGGTAGCGATGTAATGGTGACAGCTTACGATTACAAACGTGATAAGGAAATAAAAAAATTATTAATTAGTGATTCGAAAATTGCACAAATGGCACCAAATGTAACCGCTGATGATAGTAAAAACGTAGTTGTCGGTGCAACAGAATACATGGAGTACTCTATAGAAGGAACGAACGAGTGGCTGACGTATAATCCAGGGAATCCTCCGAAATTTGATGGGAATAAGATTGTATACGTACGCCATAAAGGCGAAATGAATTTAGAGCCAGGATTAACGCAGCTTCTTCGTTTTTCGGAAAATAAGTGATTGGAGGGAGCCCACATTTAAATGTTTGGGCTCTTTTGGTTTTGTCACTTTTTGTCGGTAAGTCGATATATTTGAAAAATCGCTGATATATTTGAAAAATCAATGATATAAATTTCATGCACCGTATTGAAGTCTAAAGTACTCGTATAATTTCATGTACCGCAATGAAAATTGAAAATCCAATACATTTTTCCCCTAGAAAGATGACTTCACCATTTTTACATGCAATAATAGTAACGTTACATACATTGTGAAAGAAGTACAAAAGGAGCGTTATTTATGAATTTAGCTAAATTCCCGAGAAAAAAATATACAGAATCATATACACCAATTGAAAAAATAAATAATTTTTCTGAAGCACTTGGTGGGCCGACTATTTATTTTAAACGAGATGATTTACTTGGTTTAACAGCTGGTGGAAATAAGACGAGAAAGTTAGAGTTTCTAGTTGCAGATGCACAGGAAAAAGGTGCGGATACGTTAATTACAGCTGGTGGTATTCAGTCGAATCATTGCCGCCTGACACTGGCAGCTGCGGTGAAAGAAAAAATGAAATGTATTCTTGTATTAGAAGAAGGGCTTGAGCCAGAAGAGAAGCCAGATTTTAACGGAAACTATTTCTTATATCATTTATTAGGTGCTGAAAATGTAATTATTGTACCAAACGGAGCAGATCTTATGGAAGAGATGCAAAAAGTAGCGAAAGAAGTAAGTGAGAAAGGTAGTACACCATATGTAATACCAGTTGGTGGATCAAATCCTACTGGTGCATTGGGATACGTTGCTTGTGCGCAAGAAATTATGGCGCAATCATTTGATCAAGGAATTGATTTCAGTTCAGTTGTTTGCGTAAGTGGTAGCGCTGGTATGCACGCTGGTTTAATTACTGGATTTGCAGGAACACAAAGTAACATCCCAGTAATCGGAATTAACGTAAGTAGAGGAAAAGCAGAGCAAGAGGAGAAAGTAGCAAAACTTGTAGAGGAAACGTCGGCTCACGTTGGTATTCCAAACTTTATCCCGCGCGAAGCGGTTACATGCTTTGATGAATATGTAGGGCCAGGTTACGCGTTACCAACGCCAGAAATGGTGGAAGCAGTTCAATTACTTGCGAAAACAGAAGGTATTTTACTTGATCCAGTGTATACAGGTAAAGCGGTAGCGGGACTAATCGACTTAATTAGAAAAGGTACATTTAATAAAGAAGACAACATTTTATTCGTACATTCAGGTGGTTCACCAGCGTTATATGCGAATACGTCTTTATTTGCGTAAGTGTGAAAAAGCATTGGGTATCCAATGCTTTTTTGTTATATAATGGAATTGTTATGAAGTGAGAAGGGGGAGTATATGAGTTCAAATGTAAAATGGATTATATACACAGTACTCGGCATTTCTATTCTATTCTATTCATTTTATTTGTGGCTTATGGAGTTTATTTATATTTCACTTAAGCGAAATGGTAACCAAACCAAAGGAAAAATAAAATAATTACTGTGTTAAATAGAGTAAAACATAAACCGATAATTGATAAAACTTTCTTTTCAGTACGGCTACAGAGTGAAATAACAGCCAATATAAGCGTTATAACAGCAGAAGCTAATATGAAGTAGGCGAAAGGCAAGACATATTCTACTCCAACTCTTTCTAAAATAGGTGTGAAGAGAAAGAGATTAATAGTAACGAATATACTTACAATAAGAAACGTATAACTTTTCCAAGTGTATGTTTTTAACTGCATGAATGGTGCTCCTTTCCTGATATTTTTTATATTTCTAACCATAAAGTAATTACCTTTATTTTATAATAATCTGAATTTTTATGAAATGAGGTAGATGAATATGAAGGGTAGAAATTTATCTGTGGTTTTTATTGCCATAGTTATATTCATAGTAACGGGCTGTTCGAATATGCTAGGAAATGAAGAACAAACAATCAAAGTGCAAAAACATGTTGATGATAAATATGAAGACTTGAAGGTAGTTACAGATAATAAGCAAGTTCGGCAAGTAAAGAAAATATTAAATGATACTAATTTTGAGAATAAAAAAGTGGAAATGTCTCGTCCGGCTGATTATCACTTTATTTTTCAATCTAAAAATCCGAAAATAGAGGCGAAAGCTGTGCTATATCAAATTTGGGTAATTCCTAATAAGGATAAAATAGAAATCATAGCGGGGAATAGTCAGTACGTTCAATTAGAAGGGAAGAATGCAGCCACGTTGTTTCGGATTGTTACGGGAGATAAGTTAGCTGAATAAAGATATATGGTTATAGAAATTCAGTTCGTATTTTTCATTTTGAGAGGTAATTAGTTTTCAACAAAATAGCTATCTTTTTATATTGGAATAAATATTGAGAATCGGATAAAATGGAAATTGGACATTGCCGGATTAAGGCACTTTAAGGTGCCTATTAATCCGCTAATGTATAATAAAAACAGAAAATATATTGTTTTTACAAAGGTTCGATGTTATGTTTAATTTTCTTAATATAATATTTCGCTTATGTAGGAGTGGCTATTTGAATAAATTAATGTTATTGGTTTTATTGGCTACATGCTGTCTCATGATTGCAGGATGTTCTAATAATATAATTACACCAAAGAATGAGTCTAAAACCTCAACACCTGTAAAGATTAGTCGTATCAACAAAGCGTGGTACAAACATATATAATAGTTTAAAGAAACTTAAAATTGTTGATGATAAAGATCATAAGGTGAAATTAGTTAGGCTGATAGTAGATGTTGTGAAACGTGGCGAAAAGCGGGAAGCATTTATATGTAGTGAAATAGGGGATTATAACTTTATAAAATATGCTACATTAAAATATTCACAAAAAAGAGTCTAAAATTAGAACCTTTTTTGTGGATATTTTTCATAAAAGAAATTCTACGGTGCCTTCCTCTAACTTGAAACTTCTAAAAAATATTTCACTAAGTTAAAGTGTTCATTGAGAGTATAACCCTTCAAAATTTGGGGAATGCAAGGGGGCTGTAATAGTTCGATTGGTGGCTCCCTTTTTCACTTTATCTACCATCTTTATATATCTTTCTATTAAAAAATCTAACTTTAATCGATTAAATGAGATAAAATCTTGTTAAAAACAATGAAATTTCAGGAAAAATAAGGTACACTAGTCAATGGTTTTGGTTTAAAATCAATTGACGTTAATGTATACGGGGGAAAGATTGATGAACAACAATACAGTAAATGAATCTGTTGAAGAAGTTGAGAAAAAACGGGTAAGATCGAAAAAACGTTTTACAAATTGGAAGCTTATCGCAGCGGGTGGCGGTGTAATTGCACTTCTCATTGGGGGAATGAGTTATTACCAGGCAACTCACTTCAATTCAAATGTTACGATTAACGATACAAAAGTCGGTGGTATGAGCGCTGATGAGGCAATACAGAAATTAAAAACATCTGGACTAGCAAACAAAGTCTATATTGATCAACAACAAATTTTAGATGAAAAAGAGACGAAAACGGAACTGACGGAAAAAGATTCGCCGCAAGTTAAGAAACTATTAAAAAGCCAGTGGACATTTTTCCCTTCTGCAAAGGAAAAAAATTATTCACTACTACCAGAAAAGGCAGAGAAGTACCGTAGTGAAACGATGAAAAAACTTGTAGAAGAAAAGCTCGTCTCTATGAATGAAAAATTAAAAGCACCTCAAGATGCTATGGCGAAGCTTGAACAAGGGAAAGTTGTTATTTCGAAGAGCGTTGATGGAAAACAGTATGACGTTACGAGTTTACTAAAAGATTATGATAAGCAGAAGCATAAAAGCGAAATTCATCTAAAGTCTGCATACATACAGCCTATTAAAGAAGACGATCCGATTATTAAAAAAGAAGAAAAAGCATTACAGAATCTTCTTGGGCAGTCTGTTGATTATAAAGTGCAAAATGAAGTGTATTCATTAAAAGCGAAAGATTTAATTCAAAATGCCTCTATGTCAAAGGATATGAAAGTGACAATCGATGCGAGCGATATTAAGAATAAGATTACTGAAATTAATAAGGCTAAATCTACATTACATAAAGACTTCGCTTTTAAAACACATTCTGGTTCGGTCATATCAGTAAAAGGACAAGGATACGGCTGGGCATTAGATGTTGAAAAAGAGACAAAACAAGTTCAACAAGCCTTTGAGAAAGGCGAAAAATCACTTTCTGCTTCTAATATTCACGGAAATGGTTGGGAGAAGGAAGGTATCGGTTATAAAACAACATCGAATAATGGTATCGGAGACACATATGCAGAAGTTTCAATTGCAGATCAGCAAATTTGGATTTATAAAGATGGGAAATTAGTCGTTACAACAAATGTAGTAACGGGTAAACATAGCACGGGTGAAGATACATCACCAGGTGTGTGGTACGTCCTATACAAACGAACACCATATACGCTAAGAGGTAGCGCAGTAGGTAAAGCTGATTATGCAGTTAAAGTAGATTACTGGGTTCCATTCACAAATAGCGGTCAAGGATTCCACGATGCCGGCTGGCGAAAAGACTGGGGAAATAATGCTTATGTAACAGGGGGATCAGGCGGGTGTGTGAACCTTCTTCCTAATGTTGCAAAAACTGTGTATGATAGTTTGAACACGTATGATCCAGTTATTGTGTACTAGAAAATAGCTACGTATCAAAAACTTAAACGAATAAACAAAGCAGGAAATCTTATCTAATGGTACATGAAAAAACACCTCTTGAATTCGCATACTAAGTGTGGGAATTCAATGGAGGTGTTTTTTGTTAGAATACAAGAGTTAATTGCTTATAAAAAACAAAGTAAAAAGAGATTAAAATAAAGAATAAGTATTAAAATAGTCAATAAAATTGACAATGAATATCATTTTCACTTATTATAGAATCGTCGTATTTAATTAGATATGACTTTTTTGTTAATATAATAGATTTCTATTAAGGTATCACATTCAAGAACTATTACTAAATCTTTTAAGAACTTAAAAGCAGGAAAGGGTAATATAAAAATGAACTGGAAAAAAGGCGGATTATGGGTTATTATTTTTTTCGTTGTAAAAGGCACGATTTCTACGCTTTTAATAGTTACAGGTGCTAAATATTTTGATTTGTCATTTATGCAACTTATCGTATTGATCCTGACTTTATTAGTGATTTCTCTAATAAGTCGAAAATTGCTGTATAAACATAAACAAAACAAAAAGCAAAAAGAGCTAAATATATAATGCAGCCCCAGAGACCTTTGGATTTCTGGGGTTTTATTTCGATCGTTTTTTCCACATGTATATTAACTTAACGGAACAGGTTGTCCAAAACGATAAAATCGATGATGCTTAAAATGCGTCAATTACTTTTATATAAGGGTTGAAGAGAGCTTTTGAATCAATCTTTATTCTGAAGCTACAGACGTGCATAAATTATGCTTGTTTTTCAATTGGTAGTTTAAATGTAAAAGTACTGCCTTCTCCTAATTCACTTTCAACCGTAATGTCTCCTCCGTGTAGTTCGACAATCCATTTTACCATCGACAATCCTAAACCTGTGTTTCCGATGTTTGAAGATGTTCGTGCTGCGTCAACTCGATAAAATCTGTCCCATATTTTCGTAATATGTTGCTCGCTGATGCCTATGCCATTATCGGAGACTTTACCTATTATGTTGGCTTCATCGCGGAACAGTTGCATATGAACAGTTCCGTTCGCTTTGCTATAAGCAATCGCATTCGTTAGTAAATTCATTAATAAACGCATCATCAATGTTTGATCTGCTTTCATAAACAGGTCTTCCTCTATATTAGTTGTTATATCAATTGAAGCTTCTTGAACCATTAGTGAAAGCTCTTCTACAACGATTTCCGTTAATTCACTCATATTAATACATTCAAATTGGAAAGTATTATGGTTTCCTTGGTCAGCTCTTGCTAATAGTAAGAGTTGTGAGATTAGCGAGGACATCTTACGTGATTGCTTTAAAATTACTTCTAACGATTCTTCCATTTCTTTCGAATTATTTCTCTGCGATAAAGCGTATTCGCATTGCGAAATAATAACAGATGTTGGTGTTCTTAATTCATGAGATGCGTCAGATGTAAATTGTTTTTCACTTTCAAATGATGTCTCCAATCGCTCAAACATTTTGTCAAAAGTTTGTGCTAAATGATACATTTCGTCTTTCGGTGAACCTTTTAAATTAATTCTCTTCGAAAGGTCTTTACCATCACCAATTTTACTGGCTGAATCACTCATTTGTTGCACAGGTCGAAACGCTCTTTGCGTAATAAAATATCCTCCCACTGCCGCAATGAGAATAAGTAATGGAAATGAGATGAGTGTTACTATGATAAGTGTATTCATCGTTGATGATAATTGGCTCATGGTCATTATTCCACGAACCCAGACTTGCTCATCGCCGCCTGTATTATGGAGAAAATCATATACGATCCATTCTTTATTACCATCTTTAATGGTTTGTATTTCATCGGATTTAAGCGATATCTTTTTATTAAAGCTTGTTGGACTATTTCCTACCAGCAGCTCACCTTGTTTACTATAAATGATGATATTTACTCCATCTTCTAAGGTTTCAAAATCATCGTCCATCTTTAATTGTCCATGCTTATACTCGATATCCTCAATGCTTTCTTTTACTGTGCTCTTCAATTGATCTTTCATATTAAAAAGCAAAACTTTATCTGAAGAAGTTAAAATAAAAGCTAACACGAGTGCCATAATAATTACAATTAGCCCCGTATACCACAGGGTTACTCTCATTTTTATTGATAGTCTTTTCATGATTCTACTCGCAATACGTAACCAGTTCCTCGTACTGTATGAATTAACTTCGTTTCAAACTGGCTATCAATTTTTTTACGAAGATAGCGGACGTAAACATCAATAATATTCGATCCACCTTCATAGTCGTAATTCCACACATGTTGCTCAATTTTATCTCGTGTCAACACAACTTCTTTATTACGAATCATATATTCTAAAATAGCAAATTCTTTACTGGAAAGAGTGATAACTTGGTCTCCTCTTGTTACTTTATGCATTTTGCAATCTACTACTAGGTCAGCGATTTCAAACACATTAGATGCATTACCTGTTTTTCTTCGCATTAACACTCGAATTCTTGCTAACAGTTCGTCAAAAGCAAACGGCTTTACTAAATAATCGTCCGCACCTAAGTCGAGTCCTGTTACGCGATCATCAATTGTATCTTTAGCTGTAAGAAGCAAGACCGGAGTTGTATGATTGTCCGCGCGTAATCTTTGTAATACTTGTAAACCATCTATGCGGGGAATCATAATGTCAAGCACAATCAAATCGTAGGTAGCCATGTTTATATAATCCAGGGCATCTTCTCCATTCCCACATGCATCGACACTATAATGTTCTGCATTTAATCGTTTTACCAATATATTTTGTAAATCTTGTTCATCTTCGACAATAAGAACTCGCATTAACATTCTCCTTTTCTTCTTATTAATATGTATCACTATAATTCCAAAACATTAAAGAAAGATTAGAAACGATTTAATTATATCATTTTATTTTTTGTTATATTAATCTTCCTTTAATGTTTGTTCAGTAATATAAAGGCAAGGTTAAGGTGCACATGTAAAGGGAGGAAAACAGAATGAGAAAGTGGATGTTGATTGGAGCAATGTCTTGTTTATTCTTAACAGCTTGTTCTACTCAAGCTGATAACAATACAGAAGTACAACAACTGAAAGTGGAAAATGATACATTACAAAAAGAAGTTGCTCAACTGCAGCAAGAACCAAACAAAACAGGGCCTGCTACGAATGATACGAAGCAAATACAGGATTTCAAAAACGAAGTCACATCTATCGTTGAAAAGGCAAATAACACGAACCCAGTTGGAGTAAAAGAAGAAAACTTAAATACGTACTTAGCAGCAAAAAAAGAAATTGATCAATTAGATGACAAGATAGACCTATCTGATAATCAGCTTGAAGCAGATTATCGCGCTGGAACGATAACGATTGAACAATATAAAGCGCAAGAAAGAGAACACGATATACTGGAAGATCAATTAGAGCAAGCAGAAAATGCACTTGAAGCAAGATTTGGAATAGAGGATTAATCATTAAGGAGTGGATGGAAATGTTAAAACATAAAAAGAAAATAATGATAAGTGTAATTGCTATTTTAGTAAGTGGTATTGCTATTGTTGGTGGATATTATGGTATGGGTTACAATTATGCCAAAAAGAATGAAAACTACACAGAGAAACAAGTTCGTGAAATTTCTTTAGCGCATACAAATGGAGAAATTATGAATGTGAAAAAAGAATTCGAATTAGAAGATGACAACTTAACACAATCTACATTTGAATATGAAGTGGAAATCAAGACACCTGATAATCTGTTAAATATTTTAAAGGTTAGTGCTAGAACAGGTACAATAGAAATCAATAATGAGGATTAAAAAAATATCAACAAATAAAATATCGTATATTTGAAAAAATCCAGGCTAAGCAAACATAAAATAAGCTGCCCATATGGACAGCTTATTTACACAATTCTTGTTATCGGTAGCGAAGAAAAAGACGAATCCCTAATTTCACAAGGGAATCGTCTTTTTTTGTTCTATGGATCCATGCATTTTCTTATACATTTCTATCCTGCTGCGATTTTAGGTTTCTTGTCTGTTATTGGATTAACCGAAAAACTGTATAAAATCTTGTATACTCTTAGTGTGGTTTTTCCGAAATACTGACGGTACTCCATCGCTATCAAGCTAAGCTCATACAACGTCAATTATATTAGAGGTTGTTTCTTTTTTCTAAAAGCTAGGTGTAGAAAATTTGCATGCCCATCAAGCTAAGAAAACAGATTAACCCCAAAACAAAAAAATCCTTCGTATAATATGTGAGAGAAAAGGAGAGATAAAGGTATTTTAACCTTATCTCTCTTTTTCTATATTCATTTATTTTCAGGTAAGGAGTTGATTAGTTATTACTATTTATAAGAACGTGAAGAAGTGTTGGTGCCGGTTGGAACTGTTGTAAAGGTTGAGGGGGGAATCCAAGGAAATATGAGAGATGTGCATGATGATTTGGCGCATGGTTATTAATCCATCTTCTATGAAATCGTGGGATTATATAAGCATTTATTATCCTGGAGATTTTAAAATAAAACCTACCTAATTATAGAAGTGATTTGAACGTAAGGAAATTGTAAGAAATGGATAAGAAAAAAGAAATTTTTATTGTATAGGATACAAATATAGAGAAGCGTAAAAGAGGGAGGGTAAATAGGATACATTTATACGAAAAATAAACTAGTAATAAGAGCATTCTATTGGTGGCAATTACTGAAAGAACAGCAACTAAAACAAATACTCATTACAGTTCCTGCAGGAAAGGGAGGAATCAATGGATATGGTCTAGGAATCTATGAAATAAAACTTCCTAACGTTGTCTTGATATGGGGACATACAGGTGTTATTCCAGGATTTGATACTTTTGCTGGAGGGCATATGTTGACGGCAATTTGAACAGTATGGGTAGAGCCGAGAATACTGGTCTTTTTAAAAGTATTTTACTTGTTGAATATAGACAGTAGGGATAAAGCTAGAATAGTAGTTTGTGTGATGTTTGTAATTGAACAAATAAAAGATGAAATCGATCATTTGTCTAAGGAGGAATTTTTCTTATGGAAAATAAATTATCTGGAGTGTTAGCCGCTACCTTAGCTCTAACGATGAGTCTACCAACAGGAGCGATAGCGTCTTCTAGCAGTAAGGCTCCGGTTGTATCTAGCCAAGAAGTTGCTAGCAAAGATTTGGAGAAGATTGCTGCAGAGAACGCCACGCTGCTCACGAAGTCCTATGAGACGACTAGTGTACAGTATGCACTGATTGATAATGGTAAACTTATTTTGTCAGGGCAGACAGGTAAGAACGACATAGAAGGGAAAGAGCCACTAACCAAAGATACTCTATACGGAATTGGTTCAACCAGTAAAGTATATACAGCTGCGGCTGTTATGAAACTGGTAGACGAAGGAAAAGTTGATTTGGATGCTCCTGTTGCCCGCTATATTCCTGATTTCAAAATGAAAGATAAACGATATAAGCGTATTACACCGCGTATGCTGTTGAATCACTCCTCGGGTTTGCAAGGTTCGACGTTCAATAATGCATTTTTATTTAAAGATAATGATGCTTATGCCCATGATATATTGTTGCAACAATTGTCCAACCAAAACTTGAAGGCAGACCCTGGTGCGTTCTCAGTATACTGTAATGACGGTTTTACACTGGCTGAGATCTTGGTAGAAAGAGTCAGCGGTATGAGTTTTACTGAATTTCTACATCAAAAATTTACAGAGCCATTAAAACTGAATCATACGATAACATCGCAAGATAAATGGGAAGACGAAAAGCGGGCTGGACTGTATTCTCCGACATACCAGGGACAGCTACCAAGTGAAATGGTGAATCTGATTGGTACGGGAGGAATCTCTTCTACTGCAGAAGATGTGGTGCGATTCTCACAAATATTTATGGGACAGGGAAAAGAAATTCTCTCTAATAAAGCAGTCAAGGCGATGGAACAAGAAGAATATAAAAAAGGAATGTGGCCGGGAGATAGCGGAAATATGTTCAACTATGGTCTTGGCTGGGATAGTGTGAAACTATACCCATTCAGTGAATATGGGATAAAAGCGTTGACTAAGGGTGGGGATACGATACTGCAACATGCTACATTGGTCGTGCTTCCAGAACAGAAGATGGCAGCAGCTGTATTGTCCTCCGGCGGCTCCAGCATGACAAATCAACTGTTGGCAAACAAATTACTGCTAGCCAGGCTTAAAGAGAAAGAGACAATTAAGGATATAAAACCAGATAAATCCTTCGGCAAGCCAGTCAAGGCTAAAGTGCCCCAAGACGTGGTAAAAAAAGCAGGATTTTATGGAAATAGCTACAGCCATTTCAAAATAGAAATTACGAAGAAGGGAGAACTGTTTTTACCAACTAAACCGGAAGAAAAATATGTATATACGGCGGATGGAAGCTTTATAAATGAGAAGGGTACTTCCAAGCTTAACTTTGTCACTGAGAAGAATGGAAAAGTTTATTTGAGAGAGAGCACATATGAATTATCACCGGGATTAGGGCAAAATGTGCTGACTCACTATTTAGCCCAGAAATTAGAAAACAATGTGTTACCGAAGAAAACAGCTGCTGCATGGGCGAAGCGCGAGGGTGGAAAGTTCTACCTCGTTAACGAAAAATTTAATTCTATGAACTATCTAGGACAACTAATGCCTCTTAACACAAAAATTACGATCAAGGATGGGTATTGGGACGGCAAAAAAATTACAGGTCCGAATACGGCGATGCATCAAATTCAGATTCCTGTGATGAATGGGCGGGATACAAAGGAAGCCCATTTCTATACAGAGAATGGTACTGAATATATGGAGATGGCCAGCTTTTTATACGTCAGTGAATCTAACGTAAAACCCCTTGATACAGGTCAATTATCGAAAGTTACATTGCAAAAAAATGGGCATGCGAAATGGTTTACGATCCCGCAAGAGGCAGCAGGGAAAACGATGAATGTGGAGTTGACATCAGGAAGTTCATTCGCGGTGTATGATGAGAATGGAGTATGCGTCAATTTTACCGTTGTTAGTGACAATCACAAAGTGAAACTACCAGAGAACGGAACGGTTGTATTTGCTGGCGCACCGAACTCAGAATTTACAGTCGCATTGAACTAGCTACAACTCGGGGTAGACTTTAATAAAACAGTACGACATGGAAAAGCTATTTTATTTGTATCTTAAGTATTCCCTTAAATGATATTACACTTAAATTCTTAGCTTAATAGCAATGGGATCCCGCCCACGTTTTAACGAAAATATATGCTAAGCAGATCCCAACATAAAGCGAGCCGGATTTTCTACTCTTAAGAAAAATTTCGGTTCGTTTTATGGTTTCATGACAAGTTGTTTACTGAACATTAAAGTTCTTTATTGGAACAGGCTACTTTCTTCAACAATCGGGCCAGATTGTTGAAGAAGAAATATAATAAAAATGCTTTTGATTGTTTTATTAAACGAATTAAACCGCAAAAAACAAGAAGAATTCTCCCCTTTTTACTAGTACACTAAATCCTATAAAAGGGGGGAGATCATGAACAATAAAGCCATTGGATTATTTCAAGGAATTGCGTTATACATTTCAGCTATTCTAGGATCAGGTGTCCTTTTTTTATCGGGGGTAACGGCCTCAATAGCGGGCCCTGCATCTATTGTATCCTGGTTTATCGTTATTATAATTAGTTTTCCGCTTGCTTATTCCTTTGCTAGTTTGGCACGGATATATCCTGATTCCGGTGGAGCAGCAACCTTTGTTAGAAATTCTTTTGGATATCATCTTGGCAATATCGTTGGGTGGTTTTATTTTGTAACAGCAGCAGTTGGTCAAACGATTGTATCTTTAACTGGTGCTTTTTATGTCAGTCAGGCATTTGGATTTTCGCATTTTGAAACAATTTTAATTGCCGTCTTTATTTTGGTAATTGCAGGTGTTTCCAATTATTACGGCGTAAATGTTAGTGGTAAAGTTGCATTGATTTTAAGTTCTTTATTACTGATTCTTTTAGCGTCAGCTGTATTTGTGGCGTTTCCAAGAATACAATGGGGAAATTTTAATCCCTTTGTTCCAAATGGATGGTTTTCTGTCGGGAACGCTATAACGGTTATCTTTTGGGCATTTTTCGGTTGGGAGGCGATTTGCAATCTGGCTGAGCACTTTAAAAGGCCAGAAAAAGATATTGTCAAAGGAGCAGTTATTAGTGCAGTTGTCATTGGACTATTATTTTTAGCGCTAAGCCTTGTCACTATTGGAACGGCCACGTATGGCAGTCAAGAAAGCAACCTGTCTCCTATTGGTGTTATAATGGGAGATACAGTAGGCGGAGGTGCCAAAGTCGTTACAGCTGTTTTAGCTTTAATTATTTGTACAGGGACAGCGAATGCTTTTGTAGCCAGCCTAACGCAATTAGGATATTCATTAAGCAGAGATGGTGCTTTCCCAAAATTTTTCTCAAAGCTGCATGCAACTACTCAAATTCCAAGACAGATGGTATTGTTTGTTATCTGTTTTTCGGTAGCAGGTGTGTTAGTGACAAAAGCTTTGTCACTAACGTTTGATGATATTTTGTTTATACCGACTTCTCTTGGGATTCTAGTTTATGTTCTTTCAATGGCAGCAGGCGTTAAATTATTTAGGAAGAACACACCGGCATGGTGGGCATCGTTAATCTCTTTCATTTTATGTTTGCTGGTGATTCCATTTTTTCAATTGTATATATTTGTTCCGTTAATTGTCGTGGCTATATATGCGATTTATATGATTTTGAGTGATAAGATTTTCGCCTACAAGGGAGGATTAAAATCTAATGAAGGATCAAAATAACCTTTCCAGAGATACCATGTGGAAAGCAACAGTATCATGTGATTCAGCGTATGACGGGATATTCTTTTACGCAGTCAAGACAACTGGAATTTTCTGTCGTCCTTCTTGCAAGTCTAAGGATCCTAATTATGAAAATGTATCCTTTTTTTCAAATGCGCAAGAAGCTCAAAGGGCAGGCTATCGCCCATGCAAAAGATGCCGATCAGATCTAAATATAAAAATATACGATCCGTTCGAATGCGTTTTGGAAGATACTATGCGATTGATAAAAAATAATTATGTTCAAAACATGCCATTAAATGAAATTGCATCAAGGGTAGGAGTTAGTCGTTTTCATTTAAATCGGATTTTCAAAGAAAGAACAGGGTATACTCCTCGAATATATTTAGAAAGAATCAGAGTTAAGAAAGCAAAGGAACTTCTCTTAACAACGGTCTTTAATAGTACAGAGATTGGTTATCAAACAGGCTATCAAAGTGTATCTAGCTTTTATAATGCATTTAAAAGAAATACAGGATTTTCACCGAGTCAATTCCGTGCTTTCCATAGTGGAAATACCGTAAACCAAGAACTTGACTGAGTTCACGTTCTTTAACAAAAGATAGCATGAATTAACAAGAGTGGTTTGTACTCATCGTATTTTTCGATAAATCATTACTGATTGATTAAAAGTAAACAACTTTGTATTGAACAATAATAAGCCATTTTTTCTCTGTTATAGAATTGTAAGCTTTTTAATTCAATCCTCAACAAACGGGCAAGATTATTGAACAAGTTTTATGAACTTTAGTGGTAGCATTATTAGTGAAATGCTTTATAACAACTAATTAAGGAGGGATAGAATATGAGAAATAACTTTCAAATCGTTGCGTTGCAAGAGAAGGAGTTTAATAACCTATTTCTAATGAATGAAGAAGTATTAAAAAGTATCGGGGCAGCCAAAATAATAGCAAATAAAAATCCTGGATATCCTTGCAGGATAAGTTTGAAGGATGCAGAGGTAGGAGAAGAGGTAATTTTACTGAATTACCAATATCATAGTGTTAATTCGCCTTATAAAGCAAGTGGTCCTATATTTATACGAAAGGGAGCAACTACTGCTAAGCTAGATGTAAATGAAATTCCGCATATGTTACATCATAGGTATCTATCTGTACGCGGCTACAATACTGACTCAATGATTGTAGAAGCAAGGGTTACAGAAGGTGTAAATTTAAGAGAAAATATAGATGAAATTTTTGATAATAAAGAAGTAGAATATATTCACATTCTTAACGCTAAACCAGGATGCTATAACTGCCTTGTTAATAGAGTGTGAAAAAATTAAAAATGCAAACTTCTATTATCCTATAAGGGATACCACCAATCGCTATCAAGCTAATTCAACAAAACCCCCCTAAATTGAAAAAAATACGCTATTCTTTTTGTAGAATCATAGGAAAGGATAGCGTTTTTGTATGCCTATTTCTGTATCTGATGAATTACAACTATTTGCTCAAGAGATTCAAAGTTTTTTATCTCCAAATACCTTACGGAATCTTGCTAGAGATGTTGGTTTCGCAAGAATTGATGCGTTCTTTGAGCTCTGTATGGTTATACAGTGTGGTTTTACTCACTCCGGCTTCTTTCTGTCACACTCTTGAAGTTAATTATATTTTTCTACGTACTAAATAAAAAGATAAGGCCCCCATAATAACAGGTACAACGAAATCAAAGAAATGGGAAAAATTAAAAGGAAAAAGAAAAAGAAATGGTATAAGTGTATAGATAACTGCTTGTCCTATAAATACAGGAATTCCGAATTGAAATTCTCTACATCGTTTGATTTTCCTGTATAACACTTCCCCAATTAGACAAGCTACAAGAGCTGGTATACTACCATAAGTGATGATCGTTTTAATGAATCCTAATACAACGTTCGGGTGAATAAAGCTAGGATGAGAAATATATGAAATCAAGAACCATCCAAAAATAAAAGCAAACAGACTTGCAGCATAACTAATTGCAAATTTTATCAACGTAATCATCCTCACAGTTTTCTAATATTAACTCCATTGTATGACATAACGTCCTATTAACAGTAGTCAATGATGCATATAATTTTCGTTTTTGGGGGTAGGTGCCTTTCTTAGCTTGATAACGATTGGATGAGTCCTCAATAGTCGCAAATATCCATACTTCTATTAACTCGTTAGTTAAAGAAGAATTTCTTCCACAACTCTTAAGTTATTATAAATAGAATAGATTCATTACCGTTTCAGACCTAAGTATTCATTCATAACCTAACAGTAAAAGGGGGATGATTCAAGGTATGGCGTTTAATGATGAATTAATTTGTCAACAGTTTGCAAGAATTATCGGTGGCCAAGAAGGATTCGCCGGTGGGAAATGCGTGGCAACAATAAATCGAGATGAAATACAAGCGACAATCTTAGGAAAACGTTTCAGAGTAACAACTTCCTTCTCATTCGAATCACGAGATAATAAAACTGGACGAGCATTATGTCTAGGCCGGGTAGCGCTATTGCAAAAAGAAGTCAATGGATTTGTTGCTACGATTATTAAACAAGGAATAATCGTTTCGTCTATACACAATGAGTGGTTATGTGATGAACCAAATTTGATTTACGTTAATATTGAAGACGTTGATGATCCACTAAATTTCGCAAGGAAAGTTAGAAGTGCATTATGTAATTAACCGATTTTTTAGTTAAATGAGTGAGTATGTCGGTTAGAATATTTTAGATTGTTGAATGGTTTTATAAAGTGAAAGAAGACGTTCCATATTTGGAATGTCTTTTCTTGATGTTTTTATAATTTGAAAGACGAGGAAACGAACTTGGAGGGAGTATTGGGGCCGTGTTTGAGAAGAGTAAATCAATGAAAAAGGAAATTGTTTTTAAGTTTGGGCTACGGATCTATCCTCCCGTTCTAATTAACTAAAAGAAGAACTTCCCCATACCGATTAGACTACTAATCATTCCTATTCCATTCATGCTGCTTTTTCCTACTGCAAGTAAGTTTCCAAGCATTCCTGGCTGACCGATCCCTCCGTTATTCCCCCATCCCATGGGATTTACCTGTCCTCCCCATCCTTGAGAGTTTCCGAAAGCACCCCAGTTATTGGTACTAAATTTAAAAGCTTTAGCTGGCGGCGATAGTAAAGCGGCAAGATGACCTTGTGCGAACATCCCTGCATGATTGAATGGTTGGGCCCAGGGGAAGGGAGGTTTTTGAAAATGAAAACCTGCATGGCCTGGGAATGGAGTCCAATTAGCAGGCTGTCCTTGTGGTATCATCCCTGCATAATGGATTGGATGACCTGAAGAGAAAGGGAGAGTTTGGGGATTGAAACCCGTATAATTGGCCCGTGAATCCCAACCAACTGGATAGAAGCGCCAACTCCAATTCTCAGAAATATTCAAACCATTCATTCCCTCAGCTTTAGTTATTTGGGGCTGTACATATAATGATGACATTGAAATTTGGTTATTATATTGTTCCCCGTTTCCCTTTGAATTCAAATGCCAATATTGGTACATAAGCTTATTCCCCTCACTTTAAAAATGTAATGTTAGACTTAGCCTATGTAATATTCCTTGTTATGGATGGTTACATAACTAGATTTACAAGCCTGTATTTAAAGGAATGGGTGTGTGGTCTTGTTGATTTATCCCGCTATTTTTTGTGGGCTACCTGTAAAAGCTCCACAGATTAAAATTTCACTTTATTTTAGAAGGGTATGTTCAGTTGCTCCTTTTATTTATTTCAGCCTAATTTAATGTCGATTAACAAACGTGTTTATAAAGGTTTAATCAATAAAAAGATTTTAAAGTGTTATGTTGAGCAAGTAGAATTGCTAAAAAGAGAATATCCATTCGAAGAGTTTGGCAAAATACTGCAAGGATAATGTATTTTTGTGCAAATATGCAAACGATTTAAACGAATCAATGGAATTTATAATGAAGGGGCAAATAAATATATGAATGAAACATTACATAAAAGAAAACCACCATATTTAATGCTTGTAATCCTTTTTATTGGGGCATTTGTTTCATTTCTAAATAACTCCCTTTTAAATGTAGCCTTGCCATCAATAATGAAGGATTTAGACATTAAAGATTATTCAACGATCCAGTGGCTTTCTACAGGGTATATGCTTGTAAGTGGTATATTAATTCCGGCATCAGCATTTTTAATAACCCGTTTCTCCAATAGGAGCTTATTTATTATATCTATGTTGATTTTTATTCTTGGTACGGCCTTAGCGGCTGTAGCACCGAATTTTGGTTTATTACTTACTGGTCGGATGGTTCAAGCAGCAGGTTCTTCAGTCATGGGACCTTTGTTAATGAATATTATGCTAGTAAGCTTTCCAAGAGAAAAAAGGGGAACAGCAATGGGGATTTTTGGTTTAGTTATGATTACAGCTCCAGCAATTGGACCGACACTATCAGGTTATATTGTAGAGTACTATGACTGGCGTTTGCTTTTTGAAATGATTTTACCGCTAGCAATCATTAGCTTACTGTTAGGGATTTGGAAATCGGAGAATGTCATGAGACAAAACAAAAATGCAAAGCTTGATTATCTCTCATTACTATTATCTTCTGTCGGTTTTGGCGGTTTGTTATATGGATTCAGTTCTGCAAGCTCCGATGGTTGGACGAATAAAGTTGTCTTAACAACCTTAATCATAGGCGCTATTTCCCTAATTGCTTTCATTATCCGTCAATTAAAAATGAATGAGCCTTTATTGGATTTACGTGTTTACAAGTACCCAATGTTTGCACTTGCGTCTGTAATTGCAATTGTCAATGCGGTGGCTATGTTTTCGGGGATGATTTTAACACCAGCTTATGTACAAAATGTCCGCGGTATTTCGCCGCTGAGCTCTGGGCTGATGATGCTTCCAGGCGCGGTAATAATGGGGGTTATGTCACCAATTACAGGTAAATTATTTGATAAATATGGCCCTAGAATTCTTGGCATAGTAGGACTTTCCATTACAGCTGTTTCAACTTATATGCTAGCAAACCTGCAACTTGACTCTAGTCACACACATATTATTCTTATTTACACACTGCGGATGTTTGGGATGGCGATGGTGATGATGCCACTTATGACAAATGGCCTTAATCAATTGCCAACTCGTTTAAATCCACACGGTACAGCTGTTAATAATACAGCTCAACAAGTATCCGGTTCAATTGGTACTGCTATTCTTGTTACGATTATGAATACTGTAACAAAAACAAAAGCTGAAAGTCTAATGTCTGAATTAGATCCAACAACCTTCACAGAAGCTACGAAGACAATAGTAACTCAGAAGGCTTTATTATCCGGAATCCAATATTCATTCTATGTAGCGCTTGGGATGAATGTTGTTGCACTACTATTAGTTTTTTTCGTTAAACGTGTAGATACAAGCCCGGAAGCAGTCGAGAGGTTAAATCGGTAGAGCAAAATAAAACTCTAGATGATGATTCCTACAAGTTTTTTGCTGATTAGTTAGACTGTGAAGAAATGCAAATTTCTATTGCTAAGAAGCTGGTATTTAAAACGGCAAAAGAACTGAAAGAAACAGTGAAATAATTATATATAGTAAAAAGGATCTGATATTCATATCAGATCCTTTTTCATTCGTAACACAGTATACTTGCTTACCGTATTTGTTGGCATAGACATTAGAAACTACTGGATTTCCCAATACTACAATCTTTAGCTTTCAATTTTTGATAGACATTATAATAATACGCTTCATTTTAATTTAGTATTTTTTCTACAAGTTATAAATCTAATTACCAACCTTATAAGCAATATCATAATCATGAATAGTTAGGGAAAAGATAAAATAAGGTAATCAATTACATATCTTTATCCCAGGCGATTCATTGCTATCTTCTTTTTATTGAATGGGATATTTTATTTCATGCTTTTTTGAAAGGGTGTTTTTAATGGATAAAAAAGTATCTGCCATTCCTCAACCGAAAACATATGGACCGCTGGGTAATCTCCCATTAATCGATAAAGATAAACCGACCTTATCCTTTATCAAGATAGCGGAAGAGTATGGTCCCATTTTTCGAATTCAAACTTTAAGTGATACCATCATTGTCGTTTCTGGACATGAACTGGTAGCAGAAGTCTGTGATGAAACACGGTTCGATAAAAGTATAGAGGGTGCTTTAGCAAAGGTTCGTGCCTTTGCTGGAGACGGATTATTTACAAGCGAGACTCACGAGCCTAACTGGAAAAAAGCTCATAATATTTTGATGCCTACATTCAGCCAACGGGCAATGAAAGATTACCATGCCATGATGGTCGATATTGCCGTACAACTCGTTCAGAAATGGGCAAGACTTAATCCAAATGAAAACGTGGATGTTCCAGAGGATATGACTCGCCTTACATTAGATACAATTGGTCTATGTGGTTTTAATTACCGATTTAATAGCTTTTATCGTGAGACCTCTCATCCTTTTATCACTAGCATGACCCGTGCTCTAGACGAGGCGATGCACCAATTACAGCGATTGGATATAGAAGACAAACTCATGTGGAGAACGAAACGTCAATTTCAGCATGATATTCAATCCATGTTTTCTTTAGTAGATAATATTATTGCTGAACGTAAAAGTAATGGAAATCAGGAAGAAAATGATTTACTTTCCCGTATGTTAAATGTGCAGGATCCGGAAACTGGTGAAAAATTAGATGATGAAAATATTCGTTTCCAAATTATTACCTTTTTAATAGCTGGACATGAAACAACAAGTGGCTTGTTATCTTTTGCAATCTATTTTTTATTAAAAAATCCGGATAAGTTGAAAAAAGCCTATGAAGAAGTAGATCGGGTATTGACAGATCCTACTCCAACATACCAGCAAGTTATGAAACTTAAGTATATCCGGATGATTTTAAATGAATCGCTACGTCTATGGCCTACTGCTCCAGCATTCAGTCTCTATGCAAAAGAAGATACAGTGATTGGTGGGAAATATCCAATTAAGAAAGGAGAAGATCGCATTTCTGTTCTTATTCCACAGCTACATAGGGATAAAGATGTGTGGGGAGACAATGTGGAAGAATTCCAACCTGAACGATTTGAAGAGCTGGATAAGATCCCACATCATGCTTATAAGCCATTTGGAAATGGTCAGAGAGCATGTATCGGTATGCAGTTTGCACTTCATGAAGCCACACTCGTAATGGGAATGCTGCTTCAACATTTTGAATTCATCGATTATCAAGACTATCAGCTGAACGTAAAACAAACATTAACGCTAAAGCCTGGTGATTTTAAAATTAGGATTCTACCCCGAAATCAAACTATTAGCCATACTACTGTTCTTGCACCTATAGAGGAGAAACTGAAAAACCATGAAATTAAGCAGCAAGTTCAGAAGACTCCTTCTATTATTGGAGCCGATAATCTTTCGCTGCTTGTTCTGTATGGTTCGGATACAGGGGTAGCAGAAGGTATTGCAAGAGAACTAGCAGATACAGCTAGTTTAGAAGGTGTTCAAACGGAAGTGGCAGCTCTTAACGATCGAATTGGAAGTCTGCCAAAAGAAGGAGCGGTTCTTATTGTAACTTCTTCTTATAATGGAAAGCCGCCAAGTAATGCAGGACAGTTTGTGCAATGGTTGGAGGAATTAAAACCGGACGAGCTAAAAGGTGTTCAATACGCAGTTTTTGGTTGTGGAGATCATAATTGGGCTAGTACTTATCAGCGAATTCCAAGATACATTGATGAGCAAATGGCGCAAAAAGGAGCAACAAGATTTTCTACACGTGGAGAAGCGGATGCAAGTGGTGATTTCGAGGAACAACTCGAGCAATGGAAACAAAGCATGTGGTCTGATGCGATGAAGGCATTTGGATTGGAACTTAACAAAAACATGGAGAAAGAACGCAGTACATTAAGTTTACAATTTGTCAGTCGTCTTGGAGGATCTCCTCTTGCGCGAACATATGAAGCAGTTTATGCGTCTGTATTAGAAAATCGTGAACTCCAATCATCCAGCAGTGATAGAAGCACTCGACATATCGAGATATCCTTGCCAGAAGGCGCTACGTATCAAGAAGGAGACCACCTTGGGGTGCTGCCAATTAATAGTCAGAAAAATGTCAACCGAGTTTTAAAACGCTTTGGATTAAACGGGAAGGATCAAGTCATACTGAGCGCAAGTGGGCGCAGTGTAAATCACATACCTTTAGACAGTCCTGTTAGTTTATTTGACCTTCTTAGTTATAGTGTCGAAGTTCAAGAAGCAGCTACTCGAGCACAAATACGAGAAATGGTGACATTCACAGCATGCCCTCCTCATAAAAAGGAATTGGAATCATTATTGGAAGACGGAGTTTATCATGAACAAATATTAAAGAAACGTATTTCAATGTTGGATCTTCTTGAAAAGTATGAGGCTTGTGAAATCCGATTTGAACGTTTTTTAGAACTTCTTCCTGCGCTCAAACCGCGTTACTATTCTATTTCAAGTTCTCCACTCGTTGCACAGGATCGTCTGAGCATTACGGTTGGTGTTGTTAATGCGCCTGCATGGAGTGGAGAAGGGACATATAAAGGAGTCGCTTCTAATTATTTAGCTCAGCGTCATAATAAAGATGAGATTATCTGTTTCATTCGAACGCCACAATCAAACTTTCAATTACCTGAAAATCCAGAAACACCAATTATCATGGTTGGACCAGGTACTGGAATTGCACCATTCCGTGGATTCTTGCAAGCGCGTCGTGTTCAAAAGCAAAAAGGTATTAACTTAGGACAAGCACATCTATACTTTGGTTGTCGTCATCCTGAAAAGGATTATCTCTATCGTACAGAACTAGAAAATGATGAAAGAGATGGATTAATCTCTTTACACACAGCTTTTTCTCGCCTAGAAGGATATCCAAAAACATATGTACAGCATTTAATAAAACAAGATAGAATCAATTTAATTTCATTATTAGATAATGGAGCTCACCTTTATATATGTGGGGATGGAAGTAAAATGGCTCCTGATGTAGAAGATACCCTGTGTCAAGCATATCAAGAAATTCATGAAGTCAGTGAACAAGAAGCAAGGAATTGGTTGGATCGTGTACAAGATGAAGGGCGATATGGAAAAGATGTTTGGGCTGGTATATGAATTCTTCTTAATTAGATATGTAATATGTAACGAATGAATTGCTTTCGAGTAAGTGTTAATTTAAAAAATAAACTTATTGATAAAAATCCCGTATTTTTATTGAATACGGGATTTTCTTATTTTTAAATAAGCTGGACTGATACTGTAGAAAAATAATAGGTAATTCATTTGACAATTAAAATGACCTAATTTAATATATATGTCATAGCATATAATTAGTGAAACAAATATATTCACTGTGAATAATTGACTGGTATGCTATATCCTTTTATATCCTAATTTATAGAGGTGATACATGAACTTACATGATTTAATAGGCTATCTTGTTCATCGTACTGATGTGAAAATGACTAATTATTTTACTAAGAAATTAAAGCCTTATGGAGTTACGCCAGAGCAGTGGGGGATTATTAGTGTTCTTTGTAGCCACAGGGCTACTACTCAAAAAGAGTTAGCAGAAGCTATTGATAAAGATCAAACTACTGTCGTAAGAATGATACAGTCGATGGAGAGAAAAGGGATTGTAAAGAAGGCTTTGAATGACCAAGATAGACGTTCACACAACCTTTTTTTAACTGAAAAAGGTGACGAATTAAAGAAAACAATCTTGCCTGTAGTGACAGACGCTCACCATTTCGTTACGAGTAATTTGAGCGAAGAAGAGATTAAAGTATTACAATCATTATTAAACAAATTGTATGATACACGCTATTAATACTTGTTCCTTATTGATTCTATTCATAAGGAACAAACTTTATTTTATGTATTATATATGCTATAGCATATAGTTTTATTTCGAGGAATGATGGAGATAGCTTTATTTTGTATAATATCTAATTAAAGGTCACTTTTTTGCCTAGTACCAGTCAAATTTTTTGTATTATATATGCTATGGCATGTAATTTTAATCCCTTTCATATGGAAAAGGGTAATGTAAAGTGAAGCAACTTCCATAAGGGCAATATCAGGAAATAGGGTAAAGGTAGTGACTATTACCTGAACAATACTGAGTTTTATCAAATAATAAGAAAGGTGTGATGACTATTTTAATTTTCATCAATATTGTAAAAGTAGTGTTGTTTCTGTTCTTTTTAATGACAGGAACGAAAATTATATCTGGGAAAATGGCAGATGAGTTTAAGCGATTTGGTTTACCTTCGTTTTTTAATTTCTTAACTGGAGCTTTTGAGATTGTAGGAGCAATTGGAATGTTAATAGGAATTTGGGTTCCAATGGCAGCTTTATTGGCAGGATTGTTGTTAGGCGGTACGATGCTTGCAGCTGCATTAACTCTTATTGTATTAGCGAGAGATCCCTTTAAGAAAGCAATACCTGCGCTTGTTTTGTTTGTCCTTAGTTTTGGGATAAGTTTGTATCACATTTTTTAAACATAATTTAAAACTGTTTGCGTTCAAATTGCTACCGTTTTATGAGTATTTTACAAATAGTAGGATTTTTAAATTAGTGGTGGAATAATAGCAATACGAATGTAAACAGTATCATCATTAGAATCAAAAAAATTATAATTAGTAAAAGAATGGCAAGAATTTTATATTAAAAATAGGAGTGAGTGAAGATGGCATATTTATTACAAGTTGATTTTCCGTTTGAAGGTCCTTTTGGTGAAGAAATGGAAAAAGGATTTTGGGATTTAGCAAACAGTATTAACGAAGAAGAAGGATTCCATTGGAAAATATGGACTGAGAATCAAGAAACAAAAGAAGCTGGAGGCATCTATGTATTTGAAGAAAAACAAGATGCTGAAAAATACGCTGAAATGCACAAGAACAGACTGGAAGCAGCTGGTGTTAAAGATATTAGAGTAAGAATTTTTAATATCAATGAAAAGTTAACGGAACTGAATCGTGGGTACATTAAATAATTTCGACAGTCGGAGCAAGCGTAAAAGGAGGGGATATTCCCCTTCTTTTTTAATTCTTAAATTAATGGTGAGGGGACTCGTACAAAAAAATCCCTATATAAATAGGGATTTGTGTATCGGTATATTGTTCATTGGAAAAGGTTGTATGAAGTCTAATATATGAGAATTTTTACATTTGTGAAAATGATGTGGGGAAAATTGTATTGAAATAATATTTATAAAAGGGTACGCTCCTTACTGGGAGGTAAGGGGCACAGGAAATGCAAATTTATTTGTAATTTGCTAAGTTGATTATAACATATATACCTGTCTATACATGTTGCGAAATTGTGAACATAACTAATATTTAGTAACTAAGAATAGCGAATTTTGTTTGAGTTATGATTTTTTAAAGGAGTTTAACAAAAAAAAGAATTGATAACAAGTCCATTTTTGTTATTGTTTTGGAGAATAATAATTAATGTTGTTTCTCGCGCATCGATATGGGATGAATAGAGGAATATTTGCTATGATTCTACAGAAAGAATAGCTTATTGTATTATTTCTGAATATTACCTTTATATTGATTCTTCTAAAAATAGTTGACGTTTTAGGATTACACTTGTAATATTGAGTTGTAGATTACAAGTGTAATATAAAAGGTGGGATTTTAAATAATGAAAGAATTACCTAAAATATCGGAAGCTGAGTTAGAAGTTATGAAAGTTCTTTGGTCAAGATCTCCTCAAACAGCAAATGAAGTGATTGAAGCGCTAGAAGTAACGATGGACTGGAGGCCGAAAACGATTCGAACGCTTATTAATCGATTAGTCCAAAAAGAAGCTGTTTCTTACCATCAGGATAAAGGGCGTATGTATGCTTATTATCCTTTAGTGTCGCAAGATAGTTATCTACATGTAGAAACAAAATCGCTTCTCAAACGTTTCTATGGTGCAGCATTTAAACCTTTACTTGTGAATTTCTTAAAAGAAGAAAAGCTGTCCTCAGAGGATATTAACGAACTCAAACGTATTTTAGATGAGAAGAATGAGGAAAATCAAAGGAAGGATAAATCATAATGATAGATATGTTTGTAAACGTCTATCTACCTGGCTTTTTTGATTGGGTGGTAGAAACCTCCATTATGGCAAGTATATTAGTTGGTCTAATCTTATGTATCAAAATCTTTCTTAGAGATAAGTTACCCCCACGATGGCAGTATCTATTATGGATAATATTAATTGTAAGACTTTTATTACCATGGTCACCAGATAGTTCCTACAGTATCTATTCTATTCTTTCGTACAGTAATGGAATTCCAGTTACTTCTCACCAAGACTTCGCAGATCGTCGTATACAAGAATCGACAGCTATAGGTGGTACAAAGACCTATACATATGGTTCTACACAAACAGCTAAAAAAGATAAGAAACAAACGCATAATAATGAAAAGCAAAATGACAAATCGGTTTCATTTTATACAATCGTTTTATATATTTGGCTTGCTGGGGTTATCATTCTATGTTTTGCCACCATCATTATGAATAAGCGTTTACTTTTCTATATAAAAAAGCAACCCGTTATTACAGATGAAAAGATTAGTGAAATCTTTGAGAGCTGTAAGGAATCTATGTCCGTTAAGCGAGATATCCCACTTCTCTCAGCTGGGAAAATTGCGAGTCCAACTGTTTTCGGATTCCTTAGACCAAGGTTGTTATTGTCAAGTGCACATATGAAAGTATTAGATGAGCAACAGTTACGATATATCTTTCATCATGAACTAGCTCATATTAAACGAAGAGATGTTGGTGTAAATTGGCTTATGCATATGTTACTAATTCTAAATTGGTTTAATCCAATTCTTTGGTATGCCTACTCATGCATGCGTGAAGATCAGGAACTGGCGTGTGATGCATTAGCTCTTACATATATAGATTCAGAGGAAAAACTTGCATATGGTCATACTATTATTACCCTTTTAGAACACTACTCAAGTTATTATCAAGTACCAAGCTTAGCGAACTTAAGTAGAAATAAAAGAACATTAAAAAGGAGAATTCTTATGATTAAAAAATTTAAAAAGAACTCGTATCGTTGGTCTGCATTTGGAGTTGTTGCTATTCTTGCTGTATCATCTGTATCTTTATTAAATGCACATGCTGATATACCAACTAACCAGCAGAAAGAAACAACAGAAGTGAAAAATAATTTTAAAACAGCAAAAGCACAAACTGAAGTTCCTATTCAGCAAATTGTAGAGAAGATGATTGGTACAAAAGAACAAGCATTTGCAGAATTTCATGTTTCAGAAGGGCGATATGAATATTTACTTGAAGAAATGGAAGTGGCACAGAGTCTGTTAACAAAAGAAGAATTTGATAAATTCATCAAATTGCAAACAGAGGGATATATTATAGACAAGAAGATAAGGTCAGTAGGGAAACCTGAATATTTAGAACGAGACGATCAAAAAAAAATAGAGGAGAATAGTAAAGCTATTGAACCATTATGGGGGAAAATTTATTCGCATTTCACATCTCGTCCATTTGATTTTCCAATTAAGAAACCTAATTATGTAGCAAAAGGTTATGAACTGAAGAGGGAAAAAGTTGAACCAGTCGTTACAACAAAAAAGCTGGATCCTATCATGAGCTCAGAATATAGAGCTGGGGAGTTTGGTTATACAATTTATCAATCTTCCATTTTAGAAAGAGTAAGAGATCCATTTTATCAATGGATTAATGACAATGACAAGATAGAAAATTATGAACTGGAAGGAGCACAATTCACCTTTGGTAAAATGACTGGAAGTAATATAAAGGGCATGAAAATGATTGTTCCTGCAAAAGGAAAGGACAGTTCTTATCAAGTTGTAATTATTGATGATGTGTTAAATAAGGCTGAACTAGAGAAAATTATGATTTCTTTTTTGAAATAAAAACAAAGCCTCAAGAAAAGAAATAGGGAAACATCATATTTCTTTTTATTTATATAATTAAATGTAGTTAGTAAGCCAAAAATGACGATCATACTAAAAAGTAATACTTCTATAAGCGCATCAGTTTTCTCATGTTGCAAAGACTTTATAAAGAAATCCCATTTTGTTTCATAGGGAAGGTTCTACCTAACACCATTCCATTTATAAAATAGACAATACTTAATAGAATTCTTCCAACAAATAAGGCAGCTGTTTTTATATTCCAATCCTTTATCTTGATTACATAAAGGATTGGAAATAGTATAGGTATCCAAAAAACAATAATAAAGACTGTATTTACCATTCTCTCCTCCTAACAAAATAATTATGTTTTTAACCTTGGTGAATTCTCAGGTTGGAGGTATGTTTCATTGTTACTGGTTAAAAACAAGGGCCGGAATTCCGGCTCCTTTTCTATCCCGCAACATAAAGGTTTACTTTATCTCTTGGTTTCAAAAAACTCAATCCATTCCCCATCAGGACCCGCGAAGAATATGTAACGTGTTCCATCCGGTAATGTTTCGATTTCTTCTCCTAGTAAAAAGGTTACTCCATGTTTCTTGAGTCTTTCAATTTCTTCTTTTAATGAATCCACTTTAAAGCAAATGTGATGTACTTTTCCTTCTGCCGGAAGAGAGGAGTTGTAACCTTCAATGAGTTCCAGTATCGTTTCCTTCGATTCTTCCACACCTAAAAAAGCGAGTTTTAAGTCTGGGTTTGGATGTCCCATTCGCTTAATAAGCTGTAAGCCAACTACTTTTTCATAAAAAGTTATAGATGTTTCTAATTTAGCAACCATAAGTCCAACGTGTTCTATTCTTCTAATTGGCATGTAGATTCCTTCTTTCTGAAAATTTTATATGTAAAATAATATTGAAAATTAAGAAAATAAGCAAGATAAAAACCTTACAAATTTTAGCGTGTTATATGGTATAGTGAGAAAGTATGTTTGGGGAGAAGGAAGGAGATTATACGATGAATACACCTACTCAAACTCCTTCATTATCGGAAACGATGAAAGAGTGGCATTATGCATTAGCGTATGAAATTAAACATTGGAAAACGATAGGTGGTAGTAAAATTTCTATCATGAACGGTCGTTTTTTATATACAGATTATGAAAGTACAGTATATGTATTTCAGCTTATTTCGGAAGTAAGCTTACCTGAAGGTTCACCTATTCGAATTGAGTTCGATGGTGAGGAAGCGACAGGAGAAGTATTATCTGTACATGGATTAGAAATAGAACTGAAGTTAAATGATTATATACAAGGCGAAATAAGAGAGGCTGTTTTATATAGTGAACCGTGGCAGCTTTTAGAGCAACTGCAAGAGCGATTGAAAGAGGCGCATAAAGATAAGCTAAAACGTAATCGTATAAAGCGTCTTGTTGATGGGACGAGCAGTCCGAAACATATTGAGAAGATGAAAAATCCGAAAAATGAATTGGCGTATCGTTCGTTTTACAATCCGACAACGTACGTGTGGGGACCGCCTGGAACAGGGAAGTCTTACAATTTATCACGTATTATTTCGGCTCATTATCAAAAAGGAAAATCGGTACTTGTGTTAGCTCATAGTAACGCAGCAGTGGACGTATTAATGAGTGAAGTAACGAAGCAAATTGAAAAGAAAAAGAAATGGACGCCTGGCGAAATTGTTCGTTACGGTTATAGTCAACATGAACATATAAGAAATCATGAAACGCTACTTGCGTCGAAGTTAGTTGAAACGACGAACGGATCTTGGGGAGAAGAAAGACTCTATTTAGAAGAGACACGACAAGATCTTCGTGAAAAGATTTTATCGTATAAAGCAACATCTGCTGATAAGAAGCGTATACAAGAGATTGAAAGTGATCTTCGAAAGCAAAAAGCGAAAATTAAAGAAGTAGAAAAAGAATACATTGAAAATGCGAAAGTAATCGGCGCAACTTTATCGAAATGTGCCATTGATTCACTTATTTACGAGCGTACATTTGATTTAGTTGTTGTAGATGAAGTGAGTATGGCATATGTTCCGCAAATTGCATTAGCTGCTTCACTTGGAAAACGTATCGTCGTTTGTGGAGACTTTTTACAGTTACCTCCAATTGCGATGGCAAACCATGAACTCGTTCGCAAATGGCTCGGCGAAGATATGTTTTACCATGCTGGGATTGTTGAGTCTGTTAATAAATCAGAAGCACATCCGAACCTGTTTATGTTGCAGGAACAAAGACGTATGCATGCGGATATATCTAAGTTTACAAACTCATTTATTTATAAAAATAGAGTATACGATCATCCGTCAGTTTCAGAACGTAAAGAACTTGCGAAACTACAACCGTTCGCAAATGAAGCGAGTATTTTATTTGATACGAGCTTAATGGGAGCTTTTTCGTTAAAGGATGCTGCTTCAGGATCGCGTTTTAATATTATGTCTGGTTTAGTAGCGATGCAAATGATGTTAATCGGACTGTTAGATGGTGTGCAATCGATCGGTGTTGTGACACCTTACAGGGCACAATCCCGCTTTTTATCAACGTGTATTAGAGAAATGTTACAGAGAACGAAATATCAACACATACCTGTTTTAGCAGCGACAGTTCATAAGTTTCAAGGTTCTGAAAGAGATATGATGATTTTTGATACGGTTGATAGTTATCCGCAAGAACGCCCTGGCGTGTTATTCTTTGACCATAAAAACCATCGTCTCGTCAATGTAGCAGTGACAAGAGCGAGAGGGAAGTTCATTCAATTATCGGATTGCCATTATATGCGTAAAAATCTTTCAAGAAAACAAGCGTTATCACAATTAACAGCTCATATAGAACGTCATGGAGATGTGTATGATCGTACGACATCAAGGCAATTGTGGGAACGAAAAATATCGAAACGATTACGCTGGTTTATGGAAATGAATCTTGAGGAAACGAAAGGGCTATTAAAAGATATTTTAGCTGCAAAACGAAAAATCATTATTTCACTTCCAAGTACAAAACAAGTAGATAAACGAGTATGGCAAGCGTTAATGCGTACAAATGCGCAAATAACAGTGTATAGTGATGGACCAGTTCCACTGAAAAATGTAAAGTTACAAAGGCAAAATAAAGCCTTCCCATTTATCGTAATCGATGATGAAATCTTTTGGGCAGGGGCACCGCTTACATCTCAAATGATGTTTGAAGGTAGTATAGAATTTCCGTACGTATGTGCAAGACTGCAAGCACCTGAGGCAATTGGTGTATTAAAAGGATTTTTAGATATTCGGTAAATTCGGATAGGAATTCCTTGACTTTTATTTGAAATGAACTTAGAATGAATGTAATTTAATATAATTTTATGAAAATTCTTATCACGAGAGGTGGAGGGACTGGCCCTACGATACCTCGGCAGCGGATTCTTTATGAATACTGTGCCAATTCCAGCAAGGTAACTTGAAAGATAAGAAAGAAGCTCATTTTGACTGTATATACAGAAGCCTCTTTCTATCTTTTAGAAAGAGGCTTTTTTACGTGAAAATAAAAGGGGGAAGACAAATGGGAGCGACTGGAGTAACGTCACAAAGAAAAACAATTGAAGAGAGTATCGAAAGAAATAAGGAAAAGTACATAGAAACAAGTCATGATATTCATGCGAATCCGGAGATTGGTAACCAAGAATTTTACGCATCTAGAACGTTAAGTTTATTGCTAGGTAGTGCAGGATTCCAGTTGCAGCACAATATAGCTGGACATGAAACAGGTTTTATCGCACGAAAAAGTTCAGGGAAACAAGGACCAGTTATCGCATTTTTAGCTGAGTATGATGCTTTACCAGGACTTGGCCATGCGTGTGGTCACAATTTAATCGGCACAATTAGTGTTGCAGCAGCAATTGCATTATCAGAAACGCTTGAAGAAATAGGCGGAGAGGTTGTCGTTTTCGGAACACCGGCAGAAGAAGGTGGGCCAAACGGTAGCGCAAAATCGAGTTATGTAAAGGCAGGTTTATTTAAAGATATTGATGCGGCGCTTATGATTCATCCGAGCGGAAAAACAGCAACAACGAGTCCTTCACTAGCAGTTGATCCACTTGATTTTCATTTTTACGGAAAAACAGCTCATGCTGCAGCTTCACCTGAAGAAGGGATTAACGCATTAGATGCGGTTATTCAGCTGTATAACAGTATTAATGCACTTCGTCAACAACTTCCGTCAGATGTGAAGATTCATGGCGTTATTACAGAAGGAGGAAAAGCACCTAACATTATTCCTGACTACGCCGCAGCAAGGTTCTTCATTCGTGCAGCAACGCGAAAAAGATGTGCGGAAGTAACAGAGAAAGTGAAAAACATCGCACAAGGGGCAGCGCTAGCAACAGGTACGAAAGTAAAAATCCATCAATTCCAAAATGAGATCGATGAATTACTCGTAACAAAAACATATAACGACATCGTAGCGGAAGAACTAGAATTACTAGGTGAAGAAGTAAATCGTAAAGAAAGACTTGGCATTGGTTCAACCGACGCAGGAAACGTAAGCCAAGTCGTACCGACCATTCACCCGTACATTAAAATCGGCCCAGATGACTTAATTGCACATACGAATGAATTTAGAGAAGCAGCACGCTCAGAATTAGGAGATAAAGCATTAATTACATCCGCAAAAGCATTAGCAAATACAGCGTATCGATTAATTACGGAAGAAGGGCTGTTAGAGAGGGTGAAGGAGGAGTTTAGAGAAGCGCAGAGGAATCAGGGATAAGGGGATTAAGGTGCTCTTTTCGAAGCACAATCTAATTAATAAGTAGAGATATAAAAAAGAACATTGAAATATCAATGTTCTTTTTTGTTTACTAATCATTGGTTTTGTTGGTTTTTCTCATAAAGGAAAAACTTTTACTGTTAGCGGGGGATAATACGTATCCCTTTATCAGAACGACAATTTTTCCTCAAATTCACTCTTTAATACAATTAAAGGAGATGATAAGCCAAATTGCATTAAAGAGTCTAAAAATGTAGCGAGAGAATCCATCGAATCGCTCATGACCTTCATCATATAATTAAACTCTCCGCTAATTCGATATAAATCTGTTACTTCAGGAGCGGCATTACAATATTGGATAAAATCAGAGCATTGGCTCGTTTTAAACATGATGAATGCTTGAATGTTCTTATTAATTTTGGAAGGCTCAAATTTCGTTCGGTAAGCCGCTATAACTCCTTGATCTTCAAGTTTATTAATACGCTCTTTTACAGCAGGCTGCGTCATGGATATAATTCGTCCTATTTCTGAAACGGAAATTCTCGCATTTTCATACAACAAGTTCATTATTTTATGATCAGTTTCATCCAGTTTTACAGCGTTTTGCATTGTGTAGCCTCCTTATTTTGTTTTCTAAAGTAAATCATGAATTATAACTATAATATCATAAGCTAACGAATTGAATTACCTATAAATATATATTTAAAATTATTGGTGTTTACATGAAAATATAAGTATAGGTTTTTATCAAACGGAAATTTAGGAAGGATGGAAGAAATGAAGAATCTTGATGGGAAAATCGCGTTAGTAACAGGGGCAAGTCGCGGTATTGGTCGTGCGATTGCGATGAGATTGGCAAACGACGGTGCATTAGTAGCGATTCACTACGGCCGAAATAAAATAGCTGCAGATGCAACAATTAGTGAGATTGAATCGAATGGAGGAAAGGCATTCTTAATTGAAGCAGATCTCAATTCAATGGATGGTGTCAAAAAGATAGTAGAACAATTGAAGAATGAATTACAAATAAGAGTTGGTACATCAGAGATTGATATTTTAGTAAACAATGCAGGGATAGGTACACAAGGAACGATTGAAGATACGACAGAAGAAGTTTTTGATGAAATTATGGCAGTAAATATGAAGGCACCGTTCTTTTTAATTCAGCAAACATTACCATTACTACGAGCAGAAGGGCGAATTATCAACATTTCATCAGCTGAAGTACGACTTGGTTTTACAGGCTCAATTGCATACGGTTTAAGTAAAGGTGCACTAAATACGATGACACTGCCTCTTGCTAAACATCTCGGAGAAAGAGGTATAACAGTGAATACAATCATGCCTGGATACACGAAGACAGATATGAATGCGAAATTGCTAGATGATCCGGAAATACGAAATTTTGCTACGAATTCATCTGTGTTCGGACGAATAGGGCAAGTTGAAGAGATTGCAGATGTAGTAGCATTCCTTGCTTCTTCTGATAGTCGCTGGGTAACAGGGCAAATTTTAGATGTTTCTGGTGGGTTTTGTTTATAGGGGCACTACTCCATACCCATCAAGCTAATCAAGTAAATTACTAGATATGAAACGATCCTTGTTTCATATCTGGTAATTTATAGAAAGGTATGCATGATAAAGAAGTCTATTAAAACGTGATTTTTTCGCTAGACAACTTGAATCAGGGGGCATTTCTTTTTCTTAAGTTGATGGGCATGTATGGTGACCCCTATTAGACGATAGTGAATTAACAATTTCGGGGTTCAGTTCAACTTTATTCAAAATAAGATTTTTTTGCAGTAAAATCAATGTTAGTGGAACTTTTTTAATCAAACTTTTTTAAAAATTAACATAAATACTTGCAATATTTAAATTAGTACTATATAGTTCTAGTTATGACAAAGGTAAAATTAATGAATCAAAAACGTGTGATTGAAGTAGCTGCAACATTATTTTTAGAAAAAGGGTTTGCTTATACAAGTATGGATGAATTAGTACGTGTAAGCAAAGTTTCAAAGTCTAATGTGTATTATCACTTTTCTAATAAGGAAGTATTATTAGAAGGGGTCGTTGATTATTGGATTGAAATGTATCAATCTGCAATTGATGACGTACTTTCTCAGAACCAATTTTTAGTTGAAGATCGTATCCAACTGTTTTTAAAGCAATTATCACAAGGAGTTCAGTCGAGAGAGTATAAGGGGAGCTGTCCATTTATTACTCTTTATATTCAAAGTCCTAAACAGGCCACGCAAATAAAAGAAAAAATAGGTCTTTTTTTTACAGGATTACAAGAGAAAGTTTCTCTATTACTTAAACAAGGGGTAGAGAATGGAGAATTCAGAAATACGATTAATATTGATGAGGTTGCATCACTTTTTATTACAAATCTTGAAGGAGCGTTATTTATTTCAGAAACATTGAAGGATGCAACTGTAATCACGAAAACAGCAGATCATTTTTTAAAATTGCTTCGATAAAAGAAGCTTTTTTTTTACATCAAATTAGTACTGATTAGTACTACAAAGGGGATTTTATATGAGAACAGTATTTTTAACTGGTGGAACAGGCTTTATTGGAAAACAATTAGTGAAAGAATTAGCCAAAGAGGATGTTAAAATTCTTCTTTTAGTAAGGTCGAAAAGTAAAGCAATACGCATTTTTCAAGAAAGAGGCATCTTAAAAAAGGCATTTATGCACTTTATTGAAGGTGATTTGACGAAAATAGATTTAGGTCTAAGTGCTGAAGATAAGGAGAGGGTATTGAAAGCGGATGTGATTATTCACGCAGGAGGCCCCATGGATATTCAAGCGACAAGTAAAGAGGCAGCTTCCGTATTTTTAAATGGCGCCAAACATATTAGTGAATTAGCTAAAAGTATTCATCAATTGAAGGGCTTGCAACAATTTATTCATGTTGTAGGTTATATGAGTCCCTTTGATGATAAAAATAGTAAGATTGCAATTGATGTGTTTAAAGAAGGAAACAATTATTTGAAAATAAAAAACCCATATGAGAGAACAAAATTTTTAGCAGATCTTTATATCCGTCACCAGGCATCAGCGGTAGGTTATCCGCTTTCTGTAATTAATCCGCCAACTGTAGTCGGTAGTAGTAAAACAGGGAGTACAGAGCAGATAGCAGGATTAGGTTTGCTTGTTATGAGTATGCGAAGAGGGCTCATGCCAGTGATTCCTGGAGGTAAGGGATATAGGTTACCTCTTATTTCAAACGATGAGCTTGCGAAGTTTATTGTGCAGGTTTTCAAATTGGAGCAACCGACTATTCAAACATATACACTTGTTGAAGACAAACCGCACGATCAGAACATTGCTGAATTATTAAGTATTATGTCGGAAAGTATGAATTTGAGGGCACCAAAAATCTCTGTTCCAATGCCACTTATGAAAGCAATTATGAATAGTGGAGTAAGTAAAATAACAAAAATTCCTTCTGATGGACTGAATTTTATTACAAAACGAAAATTTTCAAATGTTTCAGCGGAAAAAATTATGGGAGGAGATTGGTTTAAGAAGACGAGTGTAATGAAATTTTTCCCTGCCGTAGTAGCTGATTTGGATTATCGAATGATGTATCAAAATGGCCAGCATAATCATTTATTTAAACGAACATTATGCGATAACAATACCCTTTACCAATTACAAGGAGAGGGTAAACCGTTTATTTTATTACATGGTTTATTGAGTGATGGAGAGGATTTATTTCCTTTAGCACAAGAGCTTCATGAAAAAACTGGTCAACCTGTATGGATTTTGGATCTTCCAGGTTTGGGACGTTCTCCTTTTAAACAAGAGAAAAATCTTCTAGATATCTATTTGAATGTAGTGAAAAAGTTATTGGAGAAAGCTACTAATGGTGCACATCTAATTGGCCATTCATTTGGTGCGTTTATTCTTCTGGAAGCATTAGTAAAAGAGTACATAGATAAGAAGTATTCAATCACTTTACTTCAGCCACCTGTTGCTAAAAAAAATGCTAAATCGCTAAATGTTCCTCAATTTATGAACAAATGGACATTAAAATTAGCAACTACTAATTTGATAGGGCGTTATTTATTAAGTAATGGTTTGTTTGAAAGTATGGAGAGCATCCCTGAACATTATATTGAAAAAATAAGTACCAGTTTTACTTCTCCTAGAATTTTAAATACTACGGTTCAGCTTAACAGTTTACTACTGAAAAACGATCAAGGTGATTTCAATGAAGTAACAAAGTATAATCTTCACATTATTTGGGGGGATTATGACAGAGCCTATTCTGCTCCATCGCATCTTGGTAAGGTTGATTTTGTTCCATACGGCCATCATTTTCCTCTTAGCCATCCGAGTGAAACGGCAACATTAGTAATAAAAAATAATAATACTAGCATATGAGAGTGTGGGATAAATAAAAAGTGCGTAGTAAGATCGTTGTGTCTTTGAAATAAAATCGTACTATTTTTTGCCCCACCCCATCACCATCAAGTTAAAATTTTATAATGCTCCAAAACGAAAAATTTGAGTCTTTTATAGCAATGAAGTTCATTTTATCGTTTTGGGGCAACCTGATTTGGTGGTACGCCTTATAGATATTTTTACGTTTTTAATTTTTGTATTGACCTTAAAGTTACTTTAAGGTTTATCCTAAAGACAATTACATAAAAAAGTTTTTTTATGTCTATATATAATTAATCATAAGGTGAGGAAAGTCATATGGGTATATACAATAGGAAAAATTTAGCTTTAGTTTTAGCATTATTTAATGTATTTATCGTATTTTTAGGAATTGGTCTTGTAGTTCCTGTAATGCCATCTTATATGAGGGCATTACATTTAGGCACTGACACTATGGGATATTTAATTGCTATGTTTGCATTTTTTCAACTATTAACATCTCCTATTGCCGGAATATGGGTAGATATATTTGGTCGAAAAAAAATGATCATAGCAGGGTTAATTCTATTTTCCTTTTCTGAATTTTTATTTGGAGTTGGAAATCAAATATGGGTATTATTTCTTTCTAGAGCACTAGGAGGTGTTAGTGCTGCATGTATGATGCCGGCAGTCACTGCTTTTATAGCTGATACAACATCATTAGAAAACAGAGCAAAAGCATTAGGGTATTTATCAGCAGCTATTAGTACAGGATTCATTATTGGACCTGGTATTGGTGGCTTTATATCTGATTTTGGCATACGTGCACCGTTCTTTTTTGCAGCAGTAATTTCTGGTATCGCTGCGTGTTTTTCAGTATTCATTTTGAAAGAACCTGTATCTAAAGAACAACGAATTAAAATGCAAGATAACAAAATACAAGTTAGTTTTTTAAAAGAAATTAAACAATCTTTTCACCCTTTATATTTTATCCCATTATTACTTGTTTTTGTTTTAGGATGTGGTTTATCAGCTTATGAACATATGTTTAGCTTTGTTGTTGATAAAAAGTTTGGTTTTACACCTAAAGATATATCAATAATTATTTCAGTAAGCGCCATATTAGGAGTAATAGCACAAATCATGTTCTTTGAAAAATTAGTAAAAAAATTTGGTGAAAAAGGAATCATTAAATATAGCTTATTTATAGCCGCTATAATTATAGTTGTATCTACATTTGTCGGTAATTATTGGATGGTCGCGATTTTAACGTTTATCATCTTTTTGGCATTTGATTTACTTCGACCAGCAATTACAACATTACTTTCTAAAATAGCTGGAGAAAATCAAGGATTTATCGGAGGGATGAATTCTACTTATACAAGTCTCGGGAATATAATAGGGCCAGCAACGGGAGGCATTTTACTTAATGTAAATGTTAATCTACCATATATCTTTGCAGGATTAATTCTTACTATTGGATTTGGCATAACTGTATACTGGTCCAAATATATAACAAAAAACAACCGAAATACATTTCCAATGCAATCCTAATTTTATTGACAGGTTTCTATTTAAACCCAAACCAGAAAGCTTACGTTTTTGTTTAATAAATCCCTTAAGTTGATGGGCATGGGGTACCGCCACACATCCATCAACTTAAGGTATATTTTTATACAAAATGCGGCCTTTCCATATAGTTTTTTATTATCTTTTATAGATT